>JAGHAF010000003.1 GCA_021161675.1 Planctomycetota bacterium
CCAGACAAACGGACGAAACGACAAACGCACCCGAGGATTCCCCTTGACACCAGCATCTTCATAGAAGGGCACGAAGAGCACGAAGAAGGACGAACGACAAAACGAAAGGGAGAAAGCATAAGACTCCACAGAGGCCGTGTAGCTCAGGCGCCCTCGCCTGCGCTACACGCTGCCGCGGCGCCGCTACTTGCCCAACATCCTCGGTAGGTCCGCCGTCCTCGGCGGACCCCGGCGCGGCGAGGACGCCGCGCCTACCCGTGGGGGGCTGGCTACGCGGGCGGCTGCTGATCGGCCTCGGGCGGACTGGCCCCACCAGATGTGATGTTGCAACTTCGTGAACTCCTATTTAGCCCCCCCATACTCGACCGGGATTGCCCGGCCGGTCTCCGCCGAGTCCGGGATCGTTTCATACAGCACCATGCTCTTGTGGCTCTCGTATATGCTGGAGCGGGTCGAGCGCCCGTCCCTGACGGCTTCCACGAAGTCCTCCAGCTCCGCCATGTGGGCGGTGTCCCTGCCGCTGTCGCCGCTGGAGACGAAGGTCGGCGGCACCCGCCACTCGCGCGGCGTCGGCGCCGACGTAGCGATAGATTCTCCGCGAGGAAAGGCTCCCCGTCCCGACAATGCAGACTCCTGGTTCGTCCATGGCGTAGTCCTCCGTGGCAAAGTGAAGGGACTAATCGAGCTACACGCCAGCGCCCATTCCAACACTGAAACACGACAGGCGCAAGGGCCATCCGGGGGGCAAAGTCGCTCGAATCGCCCCCTTATTATGTCGCTATATTATAGAAAAGCGCAATATAGAGGAATACTTGTGCGCTTCGAACAGTTCCTCGAGATCTACCAGGATACGCCCCTCATCGAGAGTTCCACGTTCTCATTGACGGGCGAGGATCCGGGGCAGCTCCGCTCCCGGGTCAGCCACTGGCAGCGGAAGGGGCGCCTCCCTCGCTTCTCAGGGGACCTGGACTTCCTCGAAGACCCACAGGAGGCGGAATTGCTCACTGAGGCGAACCTGCGGGACCTCCTGATGAACTGCTGACCCCGGGCCGACAGATACGCGGGCGAACCGCCCTGGAGGAGGGGCTGCCCCACAGAAGGCTGATGGCGGAGAGGGGGAGATTCGAACTCCCGGAGCCCTCAAAAGGGCTCAGCGGTTTTCGAAACCGCCCCGTTCGACCGCTCCGGCACCTCTCCGAGGGCCAGTATACGCAAACTACGCCCCAAAATAAAACGAACGCGGGGCTCCGGCGGGCGCTCTCGCGCTCATCCGGGCATGGCGCTCTCTATGCCCCCGGCGTATGCGCCAAACAGCCGGAAGATGAAAATGATGATCACGATCGCAACGCCCACCCAGACCAGCGCTCCCAGAGCGGCGACCAGCGCCCGCAGCGCCCGGCGGGAGCGATCGGCGTAATCGTCGGCAAGCCACCTGAAGCGCTCAGTGAGCTTTCCGGATTCTTCAGCCACCTGCAATATCTCCAGGTACTGCCAGGGGAAGAGCCCTGCGAGCTGCAGCGCCTCTGCGAGTTCTGAGCCGCCGCCGATGGCGTCGCATACCTTCTCGGCACGCGCCCCGAACGCCGCGTTATTCGTCCCCTGTAGAGCGCGCCGCGCCCCCTCCGTGATGGGAACGCCCGCCTCGAGCATAAGCTCCATGATGAGGCTGAACCGAGAAAGCGCCACGTACTGGGATATCTTACCGAGCATGGGGACGCGCAGCGATACTTCCTGCGCGATGCGACTGCCTCCCAGGGGCTTGACCACAAAGAAGTACAGCGCCGCAATGCCCGCCGGCAGGCCATAACCCATCCCGAGCGCAAGGAGGGGGGCCCCAAGGTCGAGGCCGAACGTCTTCAGCACGTACAGCGTCGCCGACACGACGGCAATGGCCAGGACGTATTCGATCGCCGGCAGGGCGATGCCCGAAAGGAAGCTGAGCGCCAGTTGGCGCTCGAATTCGTAGAGCCGGGCCGCTTCCGAGAGGCACTTCTGGAGTTGCCCGCTTACCTCGCCCGCCTCAACGAGCCGCACGAAAAGGGGCGGGAAGGCGCGGGACTCCTCAAGCGCCTCGGCCAGCGTTGCGCCATGCTTTACGCTCTGCTGCGCCCGCGCGGCGATGGCGCGCAGGCGCCCGTGTCGCTGCGTCGCAACCACGTCCAGCGCGCGCGAGAGCGGCAGCCCCGCGTCCACCATGGTGGAGGCGCTATCCGCGAACTCTATCAGTTTCTTCTTGGACAGCCGGCCCATTCGCCCCCTCGCTTTTCACGTTGTGTTCATTTATCTTTCTTCGCGTGCCGGCTGGCGAGTTTGTCGGCCTGCCTGTTCTGCTCGCGCGGGATGTGTTTTATCTGCCAGTCGGTGAAGCGCTTGAGCAGGTCCATCACCTGCCCGTGCAGCGGGCCGAGCGCCGGGGCTTTCACCCGGTATTTCCCCTGAATTTGTTTTACCACCAGCTCGCTGTCGCTGAAGCAGCGGATGCTGCGGACCTCCAGGTCGTAGGCCTTCTGAAGTCCCGCTATAAGGGCCCGATATTCGGCTATGTTATTGGTCGCCTTTCCGATGGACTCGCCCCAGCTGAAGACCTCTTCTCCGCCGAGGGTGGTTATCCTCATACCGATGCCGGCCGGCCCCGGATTGCCGCTCGATGCGCCGTCAACGTAAAGGACGGCGGATTTTCCACTCACCTTTTTGATGGCCTGCCCTTCCGCTTCGCTCCCGGCGGAATCCGGCGCCGGGGGGAGAGACTTCGCCAGGCGTCGCAGCAGTTCATCAACGTCCGTGCGGGTGGCATCCGGCATAATCTCGTAGAGACGGTCCCATTGAATGGCCTGGTAGATGGCCTTGAGAAGTTTGTGCTGGTTCACGAAACTGAACTTCCTTCCCGTTTTACCATTGCTGAATGTCTATCAGAGCCTTCAGGACGCCGTCGCTCACGGTGTCCACGGTCCGGAACGCCTCGTCAAGTTCGGAGGCGCGGAAGGTGTGCGTGACCAGGCGTTCGGGTTCGATCAGGCCGGCCTCGCTCAGGCGGATGCAGGCGGGGAGGGTATTCAGGCTGCGCCGGACCATCCGGATGGTGAGCCCCTTGCGGCGGGCGGCGCTGAAGCGGCAGGAGAACCTGTCCTCAGGATCAATCCCGATCACGGCGACGTGGCCGCCCGGGGCTGCGACCTCACACATGTTCCATATCGTCTCCGGGACGCCGGCGCAGTCTATTACGACGTCCGCGCCTCCTTCGGGCAGCAGCGGCATGATGCGCCGGACGACTTCCTCCCGCTGGCCCGGTTCGGCCTTGACCGTGCCGGTGGCGCCGAGCCGGGCCGCCCGCGCAAGACGGTCCTCCAGCAGGTCAACGCAGACGATGTGCGGGCAGCCCCGCAGCGCCAGCAGCTCGAGCGCGCACGTACCCAGCACGCCCGTGCCGAGGATGACGGCGCTCTGGCCGGGCTGCGCGTTCACCAGGTTGACGGCGTGCAGGGCCACGGCCATGGGTTCGAACACGACGCCCGCTTCGTCGGAGACCTTATCACTCAAGGGCTCGAGCAGGCGAGCGGGGTGGGTCATGTACTCGCGCAGCGCGCCATCCTGCGGGGGCATGCCGAGGAATTGCACGTTGGGGCAGACATTCGTCAGCCCGAGCCTGCACCACTTGCAGCGCCCGCAGCTCATGGCCGGTTCGATGGCCACTCGCTTGCCGACCAGGCTGCGCTCAACGCCTTCGCCCGCGTCTACGACATCTGCGACGCACTCGTGGCCGATGGTCAGCGGCTTGTCAATGCGGACCTCGCCGATGTGGAGCGTGCGCCAGACGTGCAGGTCGCTTCCGCATATGCCGACTTTGCGCACCTTCAGGAGGGCTTCGCCCCTTTTCGGGGTCGGCGGATCCACCTCCTGGAGAGCGAAAGAGCGCACACCATCCAGAACAAAGCGTTTCATTTGTGGTTCATGTCCTTTCTTCACAGGTGGCGGTAAGTGTCAATGTCCAGATACCGGGTGAAGGCTTCATGCAGGACGTCGGCGCTGTTCGCGAAGTTGACGGCGACGTGGTGTTCGAATCCGCCCTGGCAGATGTGGCGCATCAGCCCTTGCAGGCCGGCGACTTCCAGCACTCCGTAGCCGCCGAAAGTCTCGATGGGGTCGTCGGTGAACCGCCCCTCGCCGACGAAGGCGCGAACAGCGCCGGCGGTGTCGTCGGTCATCAGGCTGGCGAAGGTGATCGGGCCGGCTTTGATCCGTCCGTTGCATACGCCGTAAGCGTTCTCCCTGCCGACGGCGCCGGCGAGTATCTCGTGGACGCCCATCCGAGGTTCCTCAAGGAGCTGCGCGGGGATGTTGCTGCAGTGGAAGCAGACGCACTTGTCAGGGGCGTCGCCGTAATTATTGTTCCAGTCCAGGATTGCGCTGGGGCTGGCGGAGGCGAGCTGAAGGGCGTACATGCTCAGAGCCCCGCACACGTCCACTTCGCAGGCGGCGGGAGTGAGCGAGTCGCTCAACATGCTCATCACGGCGCACGGGGCGACGCCGTAGTTCTGCTGTATGCTGGTCCAGCACTGGATTGCGCAGGCGTCCAGGTCGTGCTCCTCGATGAAGCTGGCGATTGCCACGCCGAGCCTTGCCATTCGGTTGATTGGTTCGTCGCCCACGCCGCCAGTGGCGCAGTAGTTGCGCAGGGCGGAGGCCTTCTCGGCTACGGCGGGGTCATCGTCCGGCAGGGCGCGAGCGGCGGCCAGTATGTCCGAGAGGTCAATTGGCTCCACGGTTATGCCGTGGGATTCCAATATTTTCTCACTGTATCGGACGGTGTTGAACGCGGCGGGCCGCGTTCCGATAGCGCCGATCCTGGCGCGCTTCAGCCCGCCCACGACGCGGCAGACGGCGTCGAAACGGTCCAGTTCCGCCCGGAACCGCTCGCTCTTGAGCGCCACCGTGTGGGAATCAGTCAGGCTGAAGGGAATTCCGTACTGCTTCAGGTTACTGCAGACGGATATCTTGCCGCAGAAGGCGTCGCGCCGCTCGGCGGGCCGCATTTTTTCGGGCTCGTCCGGGCAGGCCTGGACGAGCACCGGCACATCCAGGTTCGCCAGCCGGATGGTCTCAGCCACGGAGCGCTCATCGCCGAAATTGGGCAGGGTCACGATGATGCCGTGGATGCGCTCTGCGTTCCGGCGGAACAGTTCGGCGCACTTCGCGGCGGCCCGGCGCGTGGGGACGGCGCCCAACTCAGTCTGCTCCGGCGTCGGGCAGACGGCGTCGAAGCCCGCTCTGTCGAGCTGTTCGAGGATCACCTTGCGGCCCTGCTGAACGGGACTATCGGGGAAGAATCCCCGGTTTCCTACTATTACGCCGAAAGCGCTCACGGGACACCTCCATCGGGGTGATTCACCACGGGGAAAGGGAGAAAAACACGCTACAGGAATCTACCACAACGATACGAGTGACACAACGGCGCCGTTGTCGTTCTGATTTCATATTTTCTCCGCCATTTTTCCACATCCATGGTTCGGCGTGCACGGCGCCTCTCGTTCCGTTGCTTCGCCACATTATACAGCCGTGGCGAAGATGTTCCGCGCGTAGGGCATCACGTGGGCTCTTGATGGTGACGCGCCTGCCGCCGGTTGCTCAGGCAAGGGCCTGGTGCGGTTTGACCTCGCCGCTTGATTTGCTTTATGCTATGCGTTATAGGCGGTGTAAATATGCTATCGGGCGTTGTATGGCTTGGGAAAGGAGGGCTCCTTTGTCTCAGGGGGAACTGATGGAACTGTTGGCATATGTGATCGGGGTGGGGGTGGTTTTTTTCCTCCTCAGGAACCGCAGCCGCATCGAAAAGATACCTTTCTGGCGGCTTCTGGTAGCGGCGGTCTATGCCCTTTTTGCGGGTTGGTGCGTCGCCGCGATGCAAGTCTTCCGTCCGAACGATTTGCGCATCTACCTGGAGAAAGGCTGCTATGCCGTGAGCGCTCTAATTCTTGGCGCCTGGTGTTGGGCCTGTCTGCTGAGGAGAACGAAGAATGGAGCGGATTAGCCTTCTTGAACTCCTGGGGCTGTCGAGCGCAATCGTGGCTCTGCTTTTATGGGTTCTCCAAGGAAGGAAGACCCTGCGCAAGGATTCGGTTGCGCTGCTCACCGGTCTTGTGTTGCTGACGATTCTGCTGAACCTGGTGCGAGCGGACTACGCAGAATGGCTTACTAACCTGCTGGAGGAGCCCCTGAGTAGCTACCTGGACATTCTGCAGAGAATACTGTGGGGGGTCTGCGTTTACAGTTTTGTGCAAAGCGCCGTGGGGCGCCAGTTCTCGCTCACCAGGAAGCAAAGCGAGGCGCTTCTGTCCCATCTCGGGCAGCGGGTATATTTCAAAAATCCCAATCTCGTCTACGTGACTGTGAATCCCGCTTTCGCGACGAATCTGGGCCTGACGCCGGAGCAAATCATCGGTAAGACCGACAGCGATATCTATCCGTCTCAACTGGCCCGACAGTATCGCGCTGAAGACGAAGGAATAATCGAGAAAGGTGAGTCTGTCAGCTATGAGAAACACGTAGACGCCAACGGCGATAAACGTATCGTCAGAGTTTCCAAGATACCCGTTCCTGGCGAGCAGGGCCAACTGGAGGGACTGCTTGGCATTGTCACCGACATTACCGAGCAGGCGCAGGCGGAGAGGGCCTCCGCCCATCTGGCGGCGATTGTCCAGGCCTCCGACGACGCCATCATCGGGACCTCTACCGAAGGAATAATCACAAGCTGGAACCAGGGCGCCCGGTATACCTATGGCTACGACGCCGAAGATTTCATTGGTCGCAGTCTGAGCGACCTGGTGCCCCCCGTGTCCCGAGAGAAACTGCAGCAGACACTTCGGCAGGTGGCCGGCGGGTCCCGCTTCCGGCAATACGAAACCCTTTCCATAAACGCCAACGGTCAGCAGCGTAATATCGCCATGACCCTCTCGCCCGTCTACGACCAATCCGACCAGGTCACCGGCATCTCCGTTATAGGCCGCGACATCACCGAGCAGGTCAGGCTTCGGGATGAACTCCGCCTGCTCAGCCTGATCGACCCCCTCACTAAACTGCACAACCGCAGGGGATTCTACCTGCTGGGCGAGCAGCAACTGAAAGTGACCCACCGGACGCAGAACTATGCCCTCCTTATCTTCGCCGACCTGGACAACATGAAGCGCATCAACGACACGCTGGGCCATCAAACAGGCGATCAAGCCCTGCTCGACACGGCCCAGGCCCTGCGCATCACCTTCCGCGAATCCGATATAATCGGCCGTCTCGGCGGCGACGAGTTCGCCATCCTGGCGTTGGACACCGTCCCCGGAGACAGGGAGGAATTGGTCGAGCGACTCCAGGAAACCTTAGAAGAAAAGAACGATCTGAACGATCGTCCCTACAAGCTTTCCCTCAGTATTGGTTGCGTGCGC
Organism: Planctomycetota bacterium; assembly: GCA_021161675.1. Classification (GTDB taxonomy): domain Bacteria; phylum Planctomycetota; class Brocadiia; order SM23-32; family SM23-32; genus JAGHAF01. Next base: position 7,431 of record JAGHAF010000003.1, read on the forward strand.
TATGATCCAGGCCAACCTCAGCTCCTGGACGAACTATTGGCCGAAGCGGACGCGCTGATGTACGAAGACAAACGGCGCAAGTCCAATACCCGTCGCGGCGACGCTAGAACATGATTACAGAGAACAACGCTTCAGAAGATTTCCTGAGCGCGCAGCGCCCGGCGCCTATCCTCCGGCCCGATACCTGCGGGGACTACGCCACCGCCTTCAACGCTCTGAAATGGGCGTTCGTTTTCTTTCTCCCGCTGACTATCCCCGGGCTAAGGGAGATGCCGGACTTCGTGGCCTGGTTACTGATCCTGCTGGCGCTGCGGCGGGGCGCCATGGGCCCCAGCCGCTGGCTGCGACGGATCAGCCGGGCCGGGCTCTTGCTCTCGGTGTTGAGGGTGCTCAGTTCCCGCCTCGTCGGCGTCCCAGTCATCATTCTCTCCCTGCATGTTTGCTGCTCCGCGCTGGCGCTGCTTTTCGTCTGGGAACTGACCGGCCTGATCCGCCGCATCAGCGAAGGAGTATCCGGCGCCGTAGGGCAGAGCGCCCGTACGGGCCGGATGCTCTTCTTGCTCTACGTGGCGCTGCTATACCTGCCCGCCAGGGCCCTGCCCGTGAACGAATGGGCAAGATTGGCCGTCTCCGTGTTCGTGCTGGCGCTCAGCGCGTTCGCGCTGTGCTACATGATTGCGCTTATGGCTTCTACGGCGCGTATGTGCAACGCCGAAGCGGAGGCCGAAACTGCCGATGTACGTAACTAGCGTTGAAAGCATTGAGTCTGTACGCACCGGTCACGGTAATTTCATGTGGGTTCTGCTGCCGGAACAGATCGGGGTGCCCAACTTCGTGCTACGCTACTTCCAGGTGCCGCCCCACGGCGCCAGCGGCTACGGCAAGCATCCCTACGAACACGAAATCTTCGTGGTCACGGGGCAAGGCGTCCTGAAGGGGAGGACGCTTGACGGCCAGCCCGTCGAGCAGGCCATCCGGCCGGGCGACGCCGCCTTCATCGCCCCCAACGAAGAACACCAGTTTCGCAACGAGGGCGACGAGCCGCTGGGCATGGTCTGTGTTGTGCCCAAAGGATGCGAGTAGGTCAGCCCGATTGGGGCCGTTGGAGCAGGTCGGCGAACATGCCGGTCGGTATGCCAAGCCGCCGCACATGGACGAACGTCAGCTCGGGCATCCGCATCTCGGGATCAAAGGCGTGGAGCGACCACGGGCGCCAGATCAAGCTGACGTGGCTGCGCCCCCCCGAGCGCCGCAGCGATGAATCGGCGGTTCATGGCGAACTCTTCCTGCGCTGTGGCGAGGGCCGCCTCCGGAAGCCGGTCGACCAGGAAGAAAGTCGCCGGCATTCGGAAGCGTCGATGCGTCTCGACGATCCGCGGCGGGGCCGCCAGCCCCTCAGGCGATTCTGCGTCGTAGGCCGCTATGTACAAGGTCATGTGGTGGCCTCCGCCTACAGCTCGCGAAAATAGAACACCTGCCGCCCCACTTCCTCAAAACCGGCGGAATCGTAGAGATGTCTGCCTCTTTCGTTATCCGCGAGCGTTTCTATCCGGGCGAACTTCAGGCCGTAGCGCCGGAAGTGGTCCAGCGCCTGGTTCAGCAGCATCCGGCCGACTCCACGATTCTGCCATTGAGGCGCGAGCGCCATGTTGGCCACGTGTCCGATGCGGGTCGTCCGGTAGAGGCGGGCGCATAAGTATCCGATCAATTCTCCGTCGCTCTCGGCCACGAAAGCATGTTCGGGATTTCGCCGCAGGTCCTGCTCGATGCTCGCCCGCTTGCGCTCTTGCCAGTTTGTGCCCCCCAGACGCCCGAACTTTTTCTCGATGGAACTGTCCAGACAGAACCCCTCAAAGGCGCGATCTGTTATGGATAGTATGCTCTTGCGGTCGCGCTTACTGTAGGGTCGTATCAGGACTTCCGGCACAGCTGCGAACTCCTATCCTTGGTGGCGGAATGCCTGCCGCCTGCCCCAACCGTTATGTCATCGGTCTCGACTATCCCGTTCTCAGTCCGCCGGCCTCACTTGGACTCGTTCCTCCGGCCCGTGGCTGCTGAGCCCTTCGACGCCGTCCAGACGCCCGACCAGGTTCACGGGCGAGGCGGGGACGATTTCTTCCTCGGAGGCGCTCAGGGGCGTTTTCCCGTAGAAGAGGCATAGACAGTTGCCCGCCGGCCAGTATCCCACGTCCCCTTTGGATACTACCGCGTGCGGATTTTCGGGCCCCAGTTCGACGGGAATCTCGAAGTAAATCTCAGCGCCCCACTGTCGGGTGGTTGACTCGATGGGCAACGCGTCCAGGATGCTCGCCACCGTGGTCGGGGCGTCCTCCTGGATCAGTTCGGCCTCGAACTGGTCATCGCCCAATTGAATCACAATGCGCGGCACGGGCCTCACCTTCTTACGGGTAAATGCCGTGACATAGCATAGGGGGGTGGCCGCCGGCGAGAGCCGGGCGTTCTCAGCCGCACAGCCCGCGCGCAAGGTCCACCGCTGAGGCGGCATCGGGCGCGTAGCCGTCCGCGCCTATCTCGTCGGCGTATTCCTGGGTTATCGGGGCGCCACCTATCATTACCTTGCAGGGCAGTCCGGCTTCCCGCACGGTCGTTATCACCGTTTCCATTTGAGGCATTGTGGTGGTCAGAAGCGCCGAGAGCCCTATCAGTTCCGCCCCGTGCTCTCTGGCGAGCTGGACGAAGTTCTCCCCGGAGACGTCAATGCCGGCGTCCACCACGTTGAATCCGCCGCCTTTCAGCATCATGGCCACCAGGTTCTTGCCGATGTCGTGCAGGTCGCCCTTCACGGTGTCCACGACGATTGTGCCGACCGGCTGACGTCCGCTCTCCGCCAGCAGCGGTTCGAGGACTTTCATGCCGGCATTCATCGCGCGGGCGGCGATCAGGACCTCCGGCACGTAGAACTCGTTGTTCTTGAATTTCTTGCCGACCACGTTCATCCCGGCGATCAGGCCGTCGTCGAGGATTGTCCCGGCGTTGACGCCCCCATCAACCGCCTGTTGCACCAACTCAGAGACAGTGTCCCGATCACCTCTAATCAGGGCCGCTGCGAGAGCTTCCATGTCAGCCATAACGTTCTCCATGAATCAAATGTTCTGTTTCGTCACGAAAACAGGCAACATATTTCGCGATAGTCTAACAATGACGCACGGCAACGTCAAAAGTAGTGATTCGTTTCATTGCGCCGAATCGGGACCGGGCGCTTGGGCCGCCGAGGTTTCTGCGGCGGTTTCCGCCCTTGCTTCATGCTCTTCGGCCTGCCGGGGGGGCTCCTCTTTCTTTTCGGGTTTGGGAGGCGGTTTCAGCAACTCGCCCCGGGCCAGCGCGCCCAGCCGGGCTTTCGCCAGGTCGGCCAGGTAGCCGGAACCTGCCTCCTGCAGGCAATGTTCGTACAGTTCCTTCGCTGCCCCGGCCTGGCCGGCCAGCTCGCGGCACCGGGCGGCGTCAAAGAAGTTGTCGGCGGCGCCCATGTCCTTTGCCAGGTTTTCGTAGATCCCGGCGGCCTGCTCGTATCTGCCGAGTTCCTCCAGCGCGGCGCCATAGGCCGGACGGGCCATCTCGGTGGCCACGCTCTGCGGATAGCGCTCCAGCAATTGCTCGTAGGTCTGGGCCGCCTCCGACCATTCGCCACTGCTCGCCAGCTCGCCGCCCAGGCGCAGCATCACGAACGGAAAGGCGCTTCTCTCAGAGCCGCTCTGGAGAATCTGGCGGCACTGCCGTATGGCCTCCTGCGGGTCCGGCTGCGGCTCCCAGACAGCCGCCCAGTCATTTTGCAGCCGGTTCTTCTGCTTTTGCTTCAGAAGTTTGTAGCTCATAGATCCGAGCACGAGGAGCCCGACCACCACGGCGACGTGCAGGGCGTTGTCCCACAGGAAGGCTTTGACTCGCCCCAGGATGGCCAGTGCGGTCTCGTGGTCCGGATGGACTTCCGGCGCTTTATCGCTGCGCATAGCGATCTAACTCGTTAGTGGAACGAAAGGGGGATTATACGGAAAGCGTCGGGCCGGTTCAAATAGCGTCAACGGCATTTTGCCGCCGGGCGGCATGTCGGCTATAATCACGTTGCAGGTCTGAGCGGTCGGGGCGTAGCGCAGCCTGGCTTAGCGCGCGTGCTTTGGGAGCACGAGGTCCCGGGTTCGAATCCCGGCGCCCCGACCAGCCCTGCCGCAGCCAGGGCTGGTAGAGCAGGAGAAAGTAGAGAGAAGAGCAAATCGCGCCCGGCGCCGCGAAATGGGAACGGGCGCCCCGTGCCAGTTGTCCCCTTTTTCCTGCGCTCTTCTTTCGGCTCTCTACTTTCTGTCTTTCGGCAGCGCCAATGCCATTCGCCTTCAAGGAGCGCCGGCGCTAACCTTCTGTAGAACCCGATTGTAAGCTCCCCAGCTCCAAGAGCATGCCGACGAATCCGTAGCCCGCGATTATCCCCTCCTGAACGGGGATATCACTCAGCTTCTCGTCGGGCCCCATGGGGAGTGTGCTTGCGGCCCTGAGCAGTCGGAAGCCAGCCGCCTGGGCCATGCTCAGCGCTTCAGAGCAGGTGTAAAACCGGGCAACCGAGTAGAATGGATGGGCCTGTTCGGCTTTGAGCCGGTAGAACTGACCCCACGGACTGTCTGAAGGAACGATCCCCACGAGCAGCTTGCCGCCGTCGGCGAGGACACGGGCGAACTCTCTTATGGCTGGCTTTGGTTCGTCCAGGAAACACAGTGTGACTACCAGCAAGATACCATTCAGTTCGTTATCTGCGTAAGGCAGATCTTCGGCGACGCCGTGGACAGTCCTTATCCCGCGCCCGGCGGCTTTGCGGAGCAAAGGTAGGGATGGGTCCACCCCTTCGGGGACGCTGAGCGCCCGCGCGAAGCGACCGCTTCCCACACCTACTTCCACCCAGCGCGAGCGGTCGGCGGGCATCAGGCGCTCCATGCACTGCGCCTCGGCGCGAAACAGGGCGGCGCCCTGCGCCGAATCAAACCAGGCGTCGTAACGCTCGGCCAGGGCGTCGAAGACCTCGTGGCCGGTCTTGCGGTCCTCCCGATCAGTTCTCACTATGCGCGGTCTCCTGACTTTGCGCTTGGGCGAAGCTCAGCGGGGCGCCCACGCCGATTTCGATGTAAGCGGGCCCGAAGGCTTCGCGCATGACCTGCCTCGTTTTCTCACCCGAGCAGTGGCACGGACCTACGCGCTGCGCGCCCAGTCGCCTCAGGCCGTCAATAACCAGGTCTATCTCTCTGACGCTCGCTCCTGCCATGTGGAATCCGCCCAGCACGGCGTGGACCTCCCTGCCCGACGCGGCCTTCGCCGACCGGGCCAGTTGCACAACGCCCGGATGCGCACAACCTGTGAGGACCACTATGCCCTGAGCCGTCTCTACATAGATCGCCTGCTCGGCGATCCCCTGGTCCAGCACGTCCGTAGTGCGCACGCCGGGGAGGACCTCATGGGGGCGGTCAGTCTGAATCACACTGCGGGCCCGTTGCCGCACGTCCTTTATTAAGCTTCGGGGGAAGACCGCCGGCATGTAAACGGTGAGCTCTGCGTTCTGTTCCAGCACGGCGTTCAGCCCGCCTACGTGGTCCCAGTGCGAGTGGGAGAGGACGAGCGCCTCAAGCCCCGCCGGGTCGAGTCCCAGCTTTTCCATGTTTTCCAGCAGTATCTGTCCGGAACCGCCCGTGTCGAACAGGACGGCCCGCTCGCCCGCCCGGACAACACAGGCGAATCCGTGCGCTGTTTGTAGAGTTTTCTTCCCCGGATAGTTGTCGTAGACCACGACCATTTCTATTTCGGCCATTTTGCCCTCCCACTTTCAACATGGAGATTGCGCAGATAAAGGTTTCCTGGCTGTGACAACCAGGTAATCGCCCGTCTTGTGAGCGGACGGTTCCACAAATCCGCATTCCCCAAGCATCTCTCCCCATTCCTCTCTCGAGATGGCTAATAAGCTGTGCCAGCCGTGCCGCAGGAATCCCGCCGGACCGACCAGGAAATCGATGCACAGGAACATCCCGCCCGGTTTCAGCAGGCAGTGGATGGCCTCCAGGCATTGTTTCTGATCTCTCATACAGTGCATAGCCTGGCTGGTGACCACGTAGTCGAAGCTCTCGTCCGTCCGCGCGAGGTCAGCAACGGATGTCTCCCGGAACTCGACTTTTCCGCCGCGTGATCTCGCCTTCTCCATGGCCGACCGAACGCTGTCCTTGGAGTAGTCGAACCTACCGGAGTCTATCCCCAGCACGTGGTACCCCACACCGGCGACTTTGAAGGAGAGGAACCCCTCGCCGGCGCCGACGTCCAGGACAGTCTCTGCCGGGGCGGGCTCTCCCATCAGTTTCAGCGCCTTGCGCGCGGCTCTCTCCTTGCCGTCCGGCTGCGCCTCTTTCTGGTTTTCGCAGCGGGCGAGTTCGTCCCGGCCTTGAGCTGTGAGGCGCCATTTGTCCTCCACCGGCTCGATGAAATTCCGTGTTCTCAGTTGCCTCAGCACAAGGCGAAGCTCGCCGCTGTCGACCAGGAGCGCTCCTGAGGGACGGATGCCCCGGTTTTCACGGCTGCGCCGCTTGATGGTCCTCCTTATATTCCTGGCCGACATGCGCCTTTCCCTCAGCAGAACCAGGACATAATAGCGGAGGAACTCCCTGATGCTCGGCCCTTGTCGCGGTTTCAGAATGGTGCGTTCCATTTCATCTTCTCCCGCCGCGGTCGCGTTCATCCTAATGGCGCCGGCTGAGCGAACGGTCTCACTGCGCCGCGCGCGAGAGCAACTCCCGCAGGCGCTCCAGGGAGACGTTGACAGGTTCAATGGCGATCCTCATCCAGTCGAAGAAGGCAAGGACTTCCTCGGGTTTCTCCTGGGACCAGCGCTCAAAGAACCCGATGCCGTCCAGCAGGACGGCCTTGTCGTTCTGAGGAAACGTCTCGTTCGCCTTCCCTGCATCCCAGTCCCGGAAGATGTAGCGCCAGTGCTGCAACCAGCCCGGCGTGAGCCAGTAGACCTTCTGGCCATCGGCGATGCGGGCGCGCCCCTGCGCATCAACCAGCATGTCCACGCAGTTGAGGCCGTCCACGCGCCGGATGCCCTGTCCTTGTTCGGCGATCAGCGCGTCTATGTCGCGGAAGGGGTCGCTGTAGTCTACGAAGCACCTGGCGCCGTAGACCACGATGATCTTTTCGGCTACCGCCCTGGCTTTGACCAATTGGTTGGTAAGCTGTTCTTCCAGCTCTTTGGGCCTTTCGTGGAGACCCGGGGCGGTGAAAAGGATGCGCTCCGCGTCCAGAAAACCCTCTTCCTGGAGCGCCTGCAGCTCGGCGCGCAGCGTTCCACAGGATACAACGGCGTAACCGGCGAAGGTGGGTGTGGCGCTCATGGTCGAACCGCGCTCCCGGCAGAGTTAAGGACGAGAAAGAAAATCATCAGTAATTCGGCCCTTGAATCGTATTCTTCATTTAGTATAATGTTCGTTATCTAGAACGTCAAGCGGGAGGTCTCGCCCATGGCTCAGAAACTCAGCGCCACGCTGGAAGACTACCTGGAGACAATCTTCCGCATCGAGCGGGAGAAGCGTTTCGCCCGCGGCAGGGACATCTCGGCTGCATTGGACGTAGCAAAGTCCGCCGTAACGAGCGCGCTGCAAAGCCTTTCCGAAAAGGGGCTGGTGAACTACGAGCGCTACGAACCGGTCACGCTTTCCGCCAAGGGCCGCCGGGAGGCGAGCAAGATCGCGCTGCGGCACCGGGTTACCAAGGACTTCCTCCAGAATGTGCTGGGCCTGGAGGAAGAACGAGCGAACGCCATTGCTTGCGGCATGGAGCACGTTATCGACAGGAATGCTCTCGACCGTTTTGTTTGCTTCTTGGCCTTCGTGGGGAGTCGGAGGGAAGATGGGGAGAGCTGGCTGGGCGAGTTCCACAGCTTCATCCGGGAAGGAACGGCCGGCAAGACCTGCGAGCAGTGCATGCAGCAGTACCTGGAGAGCGCAGGGATTCAGTGGGAAGAGGAAACATTGTGATGGCGATGTCGCCCAGAACTGGGAGGAAGCAGTCTAACATGAAGCTGAAGGTAAAGGTCGCAGCCCTACAGAGGCGGGCCGCAGACCTGCAAGAGCAGGCGGAGCGACTTGGCGCAGCCGGCCAGGTCAAACAACGCGCGGTGTCGGACCGCTCGCGCTGCACCGGTTGCGGTCTGTGCGAGGAGCTCTGTCCGCTCGGCGCCATTAGAGTGACCTACGTTGCCAACATTGATGCGGAGCGGTGCGCCGGCTGCGGCATCTGCGTCGAGAACTGTCCCCAGGGCGCGATTCACCTGGTATCCACTGAGACAACGCCGGCCACGGGACCTAAGAATGCTTGAGTGGATAAGGGACCGTGATCATCTGCGCAAGGCGCAGCGGGAACATGAGGATTTCTTCGTGCTGGCCTTCTGGGGGAGCTTCTCCGACGCTGCACAGCGTGCGCTCGCCGAACTGAAGCAGTTCAGCCAGGAGGCAAAAGACGTCCCGCTCTACGTGGTGGACGTTCAGAAGGTCAGAGGACTTCACAAGGAATACGGCGTGGCGAGCGTGCCGACCGTGGTAGCGGTTGAGAAAGGGAAAGTGACGAAACGCATAGAGGGGGTGGAAAGCGCCGCGTTTTACGCTGTCCACCTCTCAGGCGCGACGCCGAGCCGGAGCCACGGGGACAGCCAGGCGGCGGTTCGCAGGGTAGTCGTCTACAGTGGCCCTGGCTGTCCGGCCTGCGGGCGCTTGAAGACTTACCTGCGCCGGCATGGGGTTGCGTTTCGGGATGTGGACATCTCCCGCGACGCCCGCGCGGCTCGACAGATCGCGCGGCGCAGCGGGCAAATGGCCGTTCCACAGACCGATATTAACGGACGGTTGGTTGTCGGCTTCGACCGTGTAAAACTGGATACACTTCTTGGCATTCAGTCGGAAAGGAGAAACTGATGAAGATACGGCCCATTAATGCTCACGTGCTGCTCAAGCCGTTGCAAGCCGCAGATAAGAGCCCCGGCGGCATCTACCTGCCGGATACCGCAAAGGAACGGCAGAACCACGCTAAGGTGATCGCAGTGGCGGAGGACGCCACCGAAGAAGTGGCGGTCGGCGACGAGATCATCTACAAGGAGTTCCGCGGCACGGAAGTCAAGATGGACGGGGAGGACTACGTCCTGCTCTCCTCCGAGGACCTTCTGGTAAAGCGCGTTGCCGCCGACGAGATTCCCGATTAGCTTTCGGATAGCTGGGAGAAGCTGATGATTGCGCAGACGCCGAAGCCGCTTGAAGAGATTCTCGAGTACCTGCGCGGCAAGCGGAAGGTGGTCCTGTACGGGTGCGGTGGCTGCGCCACGGTGTTTCACACCGGTGGTGAGCCCGAGGTCAAAGCCATGGAAAAGACGCTGACCGAACACGGCAAGGAGGTCCTTGCCGCCGTGGCGCCTCCTTTCGGCGAGTTCACCTGTTACCTGCCGTGGAGCAAGCCGCGACTCAGCCAGTACCGAGAGCAGGTGGAACAGTGCGACGCGCTGCTGATAATGGCCTGCGGTGATGGTCTGCAAACGGTGTGGGATCATATAATCGAGGAAGAGTTCGGACTGGCCAAACCCGTCTATCCCGCTACGAATCCCATCGGTCACATGGGGGGTGGGCCCAGCCGGTTTGAGGAAAAGTGCCAGCAATGCGGCGAGTGCGAGCTGGGGAGGACGGCCGGCGTCTGCCCGCAGACTCAATGCGCGAAGGGCCTGATGAACGGGCCGTGCGGCGGCGCTTCGGCGGACGGCAAATGCGAGGCCAACCCCGAGCAGGACTGCGCCTGGCTGCGCATCTACAGGCGCCTGGAGGCTATGGGCGAGTTGGACAAGCTACGCGAGATAAACCCTCCGAAGGACTGGAGCAAGATGACCCGTCCGCGCTCGATAGAGGTCGTCCCGCTGGAGTTGGCCTGATGGATCGTCTCCTGGCCTCAGGGCGATTGCACGTGCGGCGGCGGCTCTCGGAGCGCGCCGAGGCTTCTGAGCAGAGCGGCGCTCTTCGCCGCTATCCAGCAGGCTTCTTTGCCAGTTAGCCCCACGCGGCGCCAGTCGCCCCGCTTCTGAAGAAGCGAGAACTCTGTCACCCCCGTGAAGTGGCGCCTTGAAACTGGGTTGGAAGGTCTGGCCATCGCCTTTTCGCGCGATTACCTTCGTGGCGAGTATGACACCATGCAGCAAGAAGACGTTGCTCCACGTCGTTTCCCTGGTGGAGTGGCTCCAAGAGTACGCTGGAATCCTGGAGATGTGAGTTTGCAGGGGTTTCCGGGTTCGACTTAGCTACGAAACAAGCCCACAGGTTTTCCTTGAAGATGTCCTGCCTGATTGAGTATGCTTATGTGAAAAGGGAGTGAATGTGTCTACGCTACCGGAATATGCCACTAAAAAGCTGTCGAGCTTGGAACGGATACGGCGCAGCGGAAAGCGCCTGAAACGGGTCTTCTGGGAGGCCTGTTGCATCGTCTTTCTGCAGGTCGGGGTGATCTTCTACTTCTTGCGTTGGTGGGACGCATTGCCGCCGGCCTTCCGCTGTGGGATGCCGGCCTTGCTCTTTTGGGTCTTGCTGGCGACAGCTTATGTATTCTTCGCTCAGTCCCGAGTTTCACAGCAGCTTATGGAGAGACTGCGGCAGCGCACTTACATGGATGAGGTGACGGGCGTTTTCAACTACCGCTACCTGGAGCTGCGGATGGCCGAAGAGGCGGAGCGTATCAGGCGCCACGGCGGGCTGCTCGCACTGCTCTACCTGGACATAGACGGACTCAGAGCAATCAACGACAAGTATGGACGCCGCGTCGGCGACTTCGCGCTCGAGCAGCTCGCAACCGCCCTGGCCCGGCAAGTGCGCACATGCGACGTGCTGGGGCGCGTCGGCGGAGACGAGTTTCTCGCCGTTCTTCCCGAAGCGGGTCGCCCCGAGGCCAACGTGCTGGCCGAGAGGCTCCGCGAAACAGCGGAAAACTATCTGATCAACCTGGGGGGCGACCAGGTTATCAAAGGTGTAACCGTCAGCATCGGGGTGGCCGCCTATCCCATCAACGGGCAGACCATGGACAATGTGATATCCGCTGGCGTTAAGGCCGTTGACGCAGCCAAGGAGCAAGGCGGCAATTGCGTGATAATGGCGGACGAGTTCATCGCCGCAGACCCCGTCGAGCAGCACATTATCAATACCATCAGGGGCGACCAACCATAGGAGGCGCCGTGACCGGCGCGAAGGATGAGGCTCAACGGCCAGGCCAATAGCAGGGGCAAGAGTTTGGACAGCGGCTTTGTTCTTTCCTTCATCGTCCTTCCTTCTGGCTTTTCGTGGCCCTTGGTCGAAAAGGCTCTTGTTTTTGGCGGAGCGTTATTTCTCGCCCTGGGACTTGGGGGCCTGCTCGTCCGCCTCTTCAGGGCCTGCCTGGGCGAAAGCGAAGAGGCAGCGTAACCCGGAGCGAAGTCCCTCCTTGCAAAACGCCTGCCGCCTTCAGTATCCTACTCCCTGGTCGGGCTTTCACGCTGTGGGTATACGTGCGCCCTGAACTCGGGAGAGATTATGAAAAAGCTGTTGGTTCTCCTTCTGATCGCCGCTCTGGTGGGAATAATTGTCTCGAGGAATCGCGGGGCCGAGAGATCCGCTTCCAATACGTCCGCTCCGAGCGCGGCCGAGGCGCCGTCGCCTGCGCCAGCCCCGCCCGCCGTCCCAGGCCACGGGCCGGACCAGGGCCGGCTCGAACCCGCCCGTAGGACACTGGCTAGCGCCGGGCCGCGCGAGACCAACGTCGAGCTGCCTGCGCTTGCGGCGAAGCAGACGGCGCCGCCCGCCCCCGCGCAGGCCGCACCGAAAGAGGGCATTCAGCAAACTGCACAAACCCCACCGGACAGTCCCACGGCTCAGCAAGAAAAACTCCTCGAGCAGGCGCACGCCCTGCTGGAGGCGGGCGATCGCGTGAAGGCCCGCGAGATACTCACCGGTCTGTACCTGAACTATAGGGGCCGGCAGGCGCAAGACCTCCGTGCCGTGCTGGATGCCATCAATAAGGATCTTATCTTCAATCCTCGCTGCATGGAGGGCGCCATTATCCACAAAGTTAGCCCGGGAGAAACGCTGACCAAAATCGGCGCCCAGTACCACGTGAACTGGCGCATGGTCGCACTGCTTAACGGCATGGAACCGGATGACCTGCTGCGGGCGGGAAGGCAGCTCAAGGTGCTGGCCGGCGCCCCGTCCATCGTTGTCTGGAAGGGGGAGTTCCGTCTGGCCCTGCTTTTTGACGGCGCCTACGTGAAGGAATATCCGATCGGCATCGGCAAGGACGATTCCACACCCAGCGGCCAGTTCAAGGTTGATGAGATGATGATCCGCGCCCCCTGGAATCCGCCCGGCGGAGGGACGATCAAATACGGCGAAGAGGGCTACGCTCTCGGCGAACGCTGGATCGCCTTCGACGACCAGCCCGGCGCCGCAGGCCTGGGAATACACGGCACCGACCACGAAAGCAGCATCGGGACCAAATGCTCCAGGGGCTGCATCCGCATGAGTAACAAAGACGTGATTGAACTGTACGCCTTCCTCAAACCCGGCGCCAAAGTCCGGATTCTGGAGTGAACCATGTACGCCCACGGCGCCGTCGAGAAATACCTCAATGATGCCGCCGCAAAGCTGCCCGCGCCAGGCGGGGGCAGCGTCAGCGCCCTTGCCGGCGCCCTGGCGGCCGCCATGAGTGAGATGTCGGCGAATTTCACAACCGGCAAGAAGAAGTTCGCAGATGTGCAGGACAGGATCGTGGAAATGCTGGCCGGATTGGAGGCCTGCCGCCGGGAGCTCGTGGCGCTCGTGGACGAGGACGTGGAAGCCTACGGCGAAGTGGATGGCGCCTATTCCATGCCGAAGGATACCCGGCAGCAGAAGGTGGAACGACGGGAAGCGATACAGAATGCCCTGCGAACGGCCATGAAAGCGCCGCTGCGGGTCATGGAACAATGCGCGCTGGTTGCGAAAATGGCCGACCAATTAGTCGAGGTGGGCAATCCCAACCTGATAACCGACGTCGGCGTAAGCGCCATCCTGGCGGAGGCGGCCTGCGAGGCGGCGCGCCTCAACGTCGAGATCAACCTGAAGTACATCCATGATGCGGACGTGGCCAGAGATACGCGCCGACGAATGGACGAATGGAGCCGCATCGCCCGTCAGTGCCGGGAGCGCACAACCCGGGCGGTGCTCAGATACCTGGCGGCATAACATCCGGATTGAGAGCGTTGATGAGCGGCTCAGGCGTGTGGCAAATTGACGGCAGCGCAAATGTGTGTTGCTGCTGCGGACAGGTTTTCCGAGAGGGGAGCGTTTTCTTCTCCGCGTTGGCCGAATCGGAAGATGGCTTTGTGCGCCGGGACTTCTGTTCGGAGTGCTGGCGCGAGCAGGACGAAGCGGATGAAGCCACCCGTTCAAGTGGAGATTGTTTCTGCTTCTGGCGCACGCGGCGCGTCATCCCAGAGAGCCGCGCAACGATCAATACCGACCTTTTGTGGGACTTCTTCCAGGGACTACGGGACTGCGACTCGCACGAGAAGAAAGTGTTCCGCTTCGTGGTGGCGCTCTACCTGATGCGGCGCAGGGAGCTGAAACTGATCAAGGTGGTCCGGCGGCAGGAAGGGGAGTTACTTCACTGCGAGAAGCGCTCCTCCGATCAGCAATACGAGATAGAAGACCCCCACCTGACCGAGCAACAGGTCCAGGACGCCGCCGAGAGGCTCAGCAGCCTTTTCGGCGCGGAGCTTCAACCGAACGGTGAAGGATAAAGGGGGGAACGGCACTATCCATGGACTACTGGGATGCTCTGAAGTCGTATGATATCCGCAGCACGTATCCGGCGCCGATCAACAGGGGGTTCGCCTATCGGCTGGGACTGTGCCTGCCGCAGGCGCTCTCCGCCCACAGGGTGGCTATCGGCCGGGATGCGCGCTTGAGTTCGCCCGAGCTTTACACGGCCTTCGCCTCGGGCCTGAGGGCCGCCGGGGCCGACCCCGTCGGCATGGGACTGTGTCCTACGGAGTTCGTCTATTACGCGATGGGCGCGCACGCCGAGCTTGACCTCGGCGTCATGATAACCGCCAGTCACAACCCACCCGAATACAACGGGTTCAAAGTGACCTTGCCCGGAGGGGAGCCGGTGACCGGCCAGTCCGGCCTGCACGAAACGATACGGATGATGCAGGACGTTGCCCTGGATTCCCTTCCGGAGCTTCTGCCGCTCGAGACAGCGCTGGACGTGCGTGCGGACTACCTCCAGTTCGCGCTCGAACTTGCGGGAAGGCCGGCCGTTGGCGATCTGGAGATCGTTGTGGATGCCGGAAACGGGGTGGGAGGGATGCTCTGGGAGTTGATCGCCGATGGGCTCGGGTTGGATGCCGTGAAACTGAACTTCGAGCCGGACGGCCGCTTCCCGGCCCATCATCCCGACCCGTCGCGGATCGAGAACCTGCGCTCTCTTGTCGAACAGGTGCGCGCGCGTCCGGGCGCCCTTGGCTTCGCCTACGACGGGGACGCGGACCGGGTGGCAGTCGTGCTGGACGGCAGACACGTGGTGGGCGGCAGCGCGATGACGGCCGTCGTGGCGCACCGGATGCTGGCCGACGCGCCGGGGCGCGCCTTCGCCGTGGGCCAGACGATGAGCAGGAGCGTGCTCGATTACTTCCGCTCACGCGGACCGGATCCCATGATGCTCCCCGTCGGACACGCCAAGATCAAGAAGGCGCTGCGCGCCAATCCGGACATAGCGCTGGCCGGCGAGGATGCCGGGCATTATTACTACCAGGATTTTTTCTGCTGCGATAGCGCGCTGATAACGACCCTGAACATTCTGCATCTGGCTGGGGCGGGAGAGTTGGGTGATTTTCTCGCGTCGCTCGCCGGCCCGTGGTATCGGCCGGAGGCAACCAGCTCGATCGGGTTCGACGACATGACGCGGGCGCTGGAAGTCTGCCGGCAGGTGGCCCTGAGGGCGCTGGAGGAATATCCGGCTGTCCTGGAGATCACCTGTGAGCGCCAGGGGAGCATAACCAGGCGGTGCGATCCGTCGCAGATAGGGGACGCGCTGGCCGTGCGGGCCGACTATCCCGACTGGTGGTTCTGCGTGCGCCCATCGGGCACGGAGCCGCTGGCCCGCCTGCTGGTGGAGGCGCGCACCAGGGAACTGGCGCGCGAGCGAACGGAATTCCTCCTCGCCCTATTCGACGCCTGCCGATAGGCGTGATCCGGGGCCTTGCGAAAGAGAACAACGCGGTTCGTGTTGGTTCCCTTCCGGTTGTTATCCACGCCCCAGCAGTTGGCGGTCTTGGTGAACTCCTGGTCGTTTATCAGAATCAAGACCGGCTCAAGCCCCGCCCCGGCGCCACAGGGAACGACGCTCTCTTCGAGCTTGACGCGCCCGCCCCGTACTTCGCCGACCTCAAATGCGACGTATCCGCCGGGCTTCAGGACTCTCGCCAGTTCGCCAAAGACCGTTGACATGGCCTCGCGCCACTGGTCGAGCCCCTTGGGCACAGTGAAGGAGACTTCCTGTGGGTCTATCCCGCAGAACCAGCACCGCAGCCAGTTGTCTTGTGCGTAATCAACCACGTCCAGGAACGGCGGCGAAGTGACCACCAACGACACCGATCCGGAGGGAATCCGGGCAGTTGAGGCGGCCGCGCCGGTCACCAGCATTGCCTTGCCGGCGTTCAGAGCCAGACGGCGCCTGAGCGCCCCATCGCATTGAGACAGAAGCTGCCGGCTCTTCCTGAGAATGCGATCCGGCGCCTCCCGGCGTGGGGGCGTCTGCCCTCGTCTCTCGTTGATCTTGCGCTGAGCGTCCAGCGACACCGCCTGGTTGGGGGGCAGCGTGTAGACCGAGAAGAATCCGCTTGAGTGGCCTGTAAGGCGGCTGACGGCCACCATCCGAATCCAATCGTCTATGGTGTCGAAGCTCCCCTGGGCCGTCCTGGTCAGAAGATGGCGCTTGAGGGCGCATATTTCCGCCAATGTCTCCGGATGGTAGAAGACCAGCAACTCCTCCGGGTATTCGTCATAGGCGCTGAAATCTATCGCGTCGAGGCGCTCGGCCACATCCCTGATGGTGGGCGGATTGAGCCTTGGGCGGATCAGGACGGCGCTGAGGGGGTTGATGTCACAGCCCCACGGGGTCCGTCCCATCAGGGCGGCTTCAAGGAGGGTGGTGCCCCTGCCCATGAAGGGGTCATAGACCACGTCGCCGGGGCTTGTGAGCCGTTGGATGAAGAAACGCGGGAGTTGAGGCTTGAAACATGCGCGGTACGAGACCTCATGCAGGCTGTTGGCCGCTCGCTGTCGCGAGGTCCAGAACTCGTTGACGTAAGTATCCACTTCATGCCGCTCGCCCGATCCTTCCTTCCCGGTTACCGTCCGGACGAGGACGGTTTCCTTCCCGAACTCGCGCCACGACAGAAGCTCGTCGGGAAGCGGCGCCGGCTCACCTTGCGCGCCGCTCCCACCGGACGAATTCCAGAGCTTGGCCTGAACGTGAGCCATCAGCGAAGCCCTCCGAGAAGCCGAAGGATTCTTGTGCCGACAGAGCCTGCTGTTCTTCGCGAATATGGCATAACCCGACGTGGTTCCCAAACAAGAGTATGTTAGTTTATGCGCCCGGGGACTGCAAACCCGCGAAGGGGCATAGCTGTTGCTCAGCGAGGACTCGCAACGTTTGACACGGGGCTATGCCCTGCCTATAATCCCTCCGCTTGTGGTTTTCCCATTTCTTGAGACTAGGGAAGGGCAGATGAAGAAGGTTCTGGTCGCCGACAAGGTCGCACCCGAGTGCATGGAAATCCTGGAAAAGGCGGGTCTGGACATCGAGTTCAAGCCCGGTCTTTCGGAAGAAGAACTGATGGAAGCCATCCGGGGAGTTCATGGTGTGATCTGTCGTTCGGGCGCCAGGCTCAACGCCGGCGTCCTTGAGGCAGCGGACAATCTGGAGGCGATCTGCCGGGCCGGCGTCGGCGTGGACAACATCGATGTGGATACGGCTTCAAAGAAAGGCATTGTTGTCATGAACACGCCGGGGGGCAATACCATCAGCACGGCCGAACATGCCTTCGCGCTGATGCTCGCGCTGGCCCGCAATATAGGCCCGGCCTACGTTTCTATGCGTGAGGGGCGCTGGGACAAGAAGAAGTTCATCGGTTCGCAACTGGCCGGCAGCACGCTCGGCATCGTGGGGCTGGGGCGGATCGGCCGCTCAGTGACGAAGCGCGCCCTCGCGTTCGGCATGACTGTTCTGGCGTATGACCCTTACCTGAGCCACGAAACCGCGGCCAAAACAGGGGCCGAGTTGGTGGATAACATGGAGGACCTCCTGAGCCGGGTGGACTACCTGACGGTCCACGTGCCGGAGAACTCTCAGACGGACGGCCTGATCGGCGCCGCCGAGATTGCGCTGATGAAAAACGACGCGCGGGTCATCAATTGCGCCCGTGGCTCTATCGTGGATCAGCAGGCCGTGCTCGACGCCATCGAGGCGGGCCTCCTGGGCGGCGCCGCTTTCGACGTTTACGTGCACGAGCCGCCGGACGATTACCAGTTCGCCGCAAGCGATAGGGTCCTCGCCACTCCGCACCTGGGCGCTTCCACCGAGGAAGCCCAGATTGCGGTCGCCACTCAAGCCGCCGAGCAGATGGTGGACGCGCTCCAGCGCCAATACTTCCGCAACGCGCTGAACGTCTCGCCTGTGCCGCCCGAAGACATGAAGGTCCTGGAGCCCTACTGCGAACTGGCTGCCAGCCTGGGGCTGCTGGTCGCGCAGCTCAACCGGGGCCGGCCCGAGTCGATAGAAGTCTCCTGCCGGGGGGATATCGCCCAGAGGAACATCGATCCCATTGTAACTTACGGCGCCGTGGGCGTGCTTCGACACATGCTTGGCAGCACTGTTAACATGGTCAGCGCGTCCTACGTAGCCGAGGAGCGCGGGATTCATGTTACCAGCAGCTCGACCATGGGCCAGGACGCGGGCTTCACCGATCTGGTGGAAGTCAAGCTCGTCTCCGACGTGGGAGCCATCCAGGCGGCGGGCACGATCTTCGGCAGGAAATATCCCCGCATTGTTCGGATCGGTGACTACTACGTCGAAGTCATACCCGCGGGACACATCCTGGTAACTTACGCGGAAGACGTGCCGGGCCTGATCGGCAGCGTCGGCAGCATTCTTGCTGAAGGTTGCGTCAACATCGCCCGGATGGGATTCGGACGGGAAGAGGCGGGCGGCAGCGCTATCCTGGCGCTGAACCTGGACAGCGCCCCCGATGAGGAAACCATCCAGCGGATACGGGACGTGGACGTCGTAAGAGAGGTCATGCTGGTAAGGCTCTGAAGAAAGGCGCCGGGCCGTCCCGGCGCCGCCCGAGAGTTTGCCCCGCACGGCGCGAGAGCGTATAATCGCTTTCAAGGTAGTACGCCCCTTTCGGGGAGATTTGTCTGTGGGCAATACCGCACCAGGCGTTCTGGGGGTGCGACGTGTTATGGCCGCCGTCTGTTTTGCTGCGATGGCGCTGCTGTGCTTCTCGTCCTCCGCCAGCGCGCAGGAGAAGCCCGAAGCCTGTATCCTGCGCCTCGACAGTATGATCACCGAAGCCTACGCCAGGGCCGTAATGCGCTACGTCAAGAAGGCGGAGGGGGAGGGGATAAAGACGTTCATCCTGGAGCTTGATACCCCCGGGGGTTATCTTGCCCCCTCGATGGAACTCTCAGACTTCATCTTGCGGCGCGAGGACATTGACGTTATCGCCTACGTGAACGACGAGGCATACAGCGGCGGCACGATGGTCGCGCTGGCCTGCAAGGCGATTTACATCGACAAGACCACCGGCCGGATGGGAGACGCGGCCCCCGTTGGGCCGACCGGACAGATAATCGGCGAGAAGATGCAGGCCCCCGTCCGGCTGACCATGGGCGGTTACGCCAAGGCGCGGGGATACCCGGAGGCGCTCGTCAAGGCCATGGTCACCAAAGAGATCGAGGTCTACCGGGTGACGCTGCGCGATGATCCTACTCCACAATTCATGACGGGCGCGAAAATCCGTTCGATGAGCGCAGAGGAGCAAGAAAGCATCCTCACCAAGGAAATTATTGTCCCTGCCGGCAGGCTGTTCGCAATGGACGCCGAGATGGCGGTGGAATACGGCTTTGCGCGCCAGGCGGTGCGCAGCAAGCAGCAGCTTTACGACCTGCTGGGGCTCAGAGCCGAGCGCGTGCGGCGCGAATACCTGACCGGCTCTGAGAAAGCGCTGACTATCCTGGATATGTTCACTCCCCTCCTCATTGCCGCGGGGTTGGCGCTGCTCTACCTGGAGCTGCTTCACCCCGGATTGGGATTGCCGGGCATATTGGGATTGGGTTGCTTCGTGGTGTTCTTCCTCGTAAAGTGGACGTTGCATTACGCGCACATGCTGGAGATGGTGCTTTTCATCGCCGGTGTTGTGCTGCTCTTGCTGGAGATATTCATCATCCCCGGCTTCGGGTTGGCGGGCGGATTGGGATTGGGGCTGTTGTTCGTGAGCCTTGTGCTGGCGTTTCAGCAGTTCGCCATTCCCCGGACGGGCTCTGAGTTCAGAGTCTTCCAATGGAACTTGCTCAAGGTGACGGGCTCATTGCTGGCGTCCGCGGCGCTCATAGCGGTGTTGGTGCGGTTTATGCCGTCCATACCTGTGCTGCAAAGACTGGTGAATCGAAGAACGATGGCGACGGTCTTCGCGAGCGAGGGCCTGGAGCGGCACATACCGGACCTGGCGCACATGGTGGGCAAGTCCGGCGTGGCGCTGACCACCCTCAGGCCCGCCGGGCGGGCTGAGTTTCGGGGCGTACGCCTGGACGTCGTCACGGAAGGCGACTTCATCGAGAAGGGCGAGCGCGTGCAGGTCCTGGCCGTGCATGGCAGCCGGATCGTGGTAGGACGGCACGAGGAGTTCTAAGCAGTGGAGGAACCATGACGCAACTGAACGTTATCATTATTCTGTACGTGCTCGGCCTGCTGGCCATCGTCGTGGAGCTGTTCATCCCCGGCATCATCGTCGGGACGCTGGGATTTTTGGCAATCGTGGCCAGCATCGTCTATGCCCTGTCGGTGGGGCGCACGTGGATGGCCATCGCAATGATAACCTGTTCGGTGCTGCTGACGCCCGTTTTTTTCATGCTCTGGAAAGGTGTGCTGGTGAAGTACTTCGCCAATACCAGGGTCCAGAGCGACTATCGGCCCTCCAGCACTGTCAGCGAGGACCTGGAGGGGTTGGAGGGGGTCGCCGTGACGCCGCTGCACCCGAGCGGCATCGCCAGGCTCAACGAGAAACGCTACGACGTGGTCACCGAGGGAGAGATGCTCGAAAAGGGCACTCCCATCGTCGTAACCGACGTCTCGGGCAACCGGATCGTCGTGCGCCGCGTGGAATAACGCCGCGGCGGGTTGGCGAAGACGCCGGCGTGTGATATCCTGTGTAGTCGAGATGAGCAATACATTCTCACATTTGGAGGAGTGAATGATGCTGGCATTACTGGCCCAAGAAGGCGGCGCCGCATTCGTCACCATGCTTGTGATTGTGGTCGTCGTCATAGGATTGACGGCCCTGGTCTTCGCCTTCAACTACGGGACGTTGTGGCTAAAGGCATTGCTTGCGGGCGCGCACGTAGGCATCTTCGAGATAATCGGGATGCGGCTGCGAGGCGTTAACCCGCGCGTAATCGTGGACAGCAGGATCATGGTCACCAAGGCCGGCATGCCGGTGAAGACCGTGGAGCTGGAAACCCATTACCTGGCCGGCGGCAACGTGATCAGCGTCGTGCGGGCGCTTATCGCGGCGAGCAAGGCCAGGATGGACCTGACCTTCAACCAGGCCTGCGCCATTGATCTGGCCGGTAGGAACGTGCTGGAGGCGGTCCGCACCAGTGTGAACCCCAAGGTTATTGATTGCCCCGAGCCAGTTGGTGGACGGGACACCGTGGCCGCAGTGGCCAGGGACGGCATCCAGCTCCGGGCGAAGGCGCGCGTAACCGTGCGTGCGAACCTGGAGCGCCTCGTCGGCGGCGCCACCGAGGAGACGATCATCGCCCGTGTGGGTGAGGGCATCGTCACCACCATCGGTTCCTCGGAAACCTACAAGGTGGTGCTGGAGAACCCGGATATCATCTCCCGCCGCGTGTTAGAGAAGGGACTTGACGCGGGCACGGCCTTCGAGATCGTTTCGATTGACATTGCGGACGTAGACGTCGGGGAGAACATCGGGGCCAAGCTGCAGGCCGATCAGGCCGAGGCCGACAAACGCGTGGCGCAGGCCCTGGCCGAAAGACGGCGCGCAATGGCCGTCGCGCGCGAGCAGGAGATGTCCGCCCTGGTCGCTGAGAACCGCGCCAAGGTCGTCCTGGCCGAGGCCGAAGTCCCCAAGGCCATCGCCCAGGCGTTCCGCGAGGGCAACCTGGGAATCATGGATTATTACGCGCTGAAGAACATCCAGGCCGACACCGGCATGCGCAAGGCCATCGGCGGCGGGGCAGAGCAGGGCGACTCGTCCTCCGGCTGAACCGTTTAAGGTGGAGTTGCCATGCGCCGCACAAGGAAAAAACTGGACGACCAGCAGGTTCGCGCGCTCGCCAGGAAGGCGCTGGGCAGGATCGCCGCCTCTGATGATCCCGCCGCCATGGCCTCCCGTGCGCTGGCGCAGCTTTCCCCTGCTCAGGTTCGACAGTTCCTGGTGGAGATATCCACCACCGCCGCCGAGCGGATCACCCATGCCGTCCTGAGCGCCGCCCTCAACTCTGGGGACGAGGCGCTGGCCCGGTTGGCCACCGAGTTAGTGGTGGACCTGAACGAGACGGCGACCGGGCAGGACCTGCTCAGGAAGGCGTTCGAGGCGGCAGACCCCGCATTGCGTCGTCGGGCCGTCGAGGCGCTGGAGAGTTTTACAGACCCGCAGCTCCTCTCCTTGCTAGGCCGGGCTCTGAGCGACAGCGCCACGGCGGTGCGGCGCAGCGCCACCGATACGTTTGGGATCATCATCGGGACGCCTGGCCACCGGCTGCGAGAGGGGATCGTAGATCGCCTGAGCGATCCGGAGAGCGAACTGGCCCGCGCGATCATCAGCAACGACGACACCCTGGTGCGCAGGCAGGTCGTCCAATCCCTGGCCTACGGCCAGACGGACCAGGCGCTGCCCACGCTTGAAAGGCTGGCGCACGATTCGGATCAGGAGGTGCGCGAAGAACTGGTTCTGACCCTGGCCGCGAGCGGCTCCCAGGCCGCCGTTGCGCTGATGGGCAAGATGCTCTCAGACCCCAGCGAACGGGTCGCCTCCACGGCGTTGGACATGCTGGCTGCGACGCTGGGCGCGGCATCCCCGGACTTTCTCCAATACCTGGGGAAGGCCCTGGATCACCCCACGGTCGAAGTGCGCCGGCACGCCGCCCTCATGCTGAGCCCATACCCGCCGTCGAAGATAAAGGGAATCTTGCAGAAGGCGGCAGATGACAGCGACTTCGAGGTTTCCCTTTACGCGGGAGAGATGCTCCGCAAACTTGGCGGCACAGAAGGCATCGCGTGGGTGGCCGAGGAGATGCAGGGTCAAATCGCCGGCCATCGAACGCAGACAATCTGGGAGGCGGCGAACATCGCACATGAAACCGGCCGGGCCGCCGGCGAAACTCAGGAAAGAATCAACCAGATGCTGCCGCTCATCGAGCAAACGCTCGAAAACGGCGCTTCCTCCGAGAAGGTGCACGCGCTCAACGAACTATCCTCCCTGGTGGACATCCGGGATTCCAGCGCCATGCAGGCGGCCCTTTATGATCGTGACGCCTCCGTGCGAAGCCGGGCGGCGGAAACCCTTTCCTATACTCGAGATGCGGGGCTCCTCGTAGAACTGCTGCACACGCACGAGGATGCCATGGTGCGCCGCCGGGCCATCGAGGCGCTCTCCAGCAATCCCGGAGGGCCCGCTCAGAAGGGGCGCCTGGCGACTTCGGTGACCTTCACGTCGCAGCGCACGGCCGGGGTGGAACTGTTCAGCCATTTCCTGGCCGCGCTTAATGACCCGGACACCGACGTGCAACAGTCTGCTTGCGAGGCCATCAGAGACACCGTCCGCAGGGGCCGGCTCCTGCCCGTGCGCCGAACTCTGCAAGAGCTTAGCGATCTGGTCGAGAGCGAGGATACGTCGGCGCTCCTCACGGACGACGCAGAATATGCCATGGAGATGGTTCAGGGCCTCCACGCAAACGATTTGCTCGTGCAGGGGGTGCAGGAAGCGCTTGACTGGCGCAAGACGGTGGCCCGCGAGGCGCACTCCGTGCGCCGGGAACCGGGCAGCGGGGCCATCACTGTGAAGGGCGTGGGCGGCGAGGCCGTCGAACGATGGAGCGAGAACTACCATCTGGATGCCGCCCAGGCAGAGGAGCTTCAACGGGCGGCTTCGGACGGCTCGCCGCTGGGCGAAGCTGTCTCGGGAAAAGTGCTCATCGGCCTGGCGAAAGACCTGGGCGCCGCGTTGCGCTGCGTCGCATCCGCGGCCCGGGCCATCCACATGATCGGCCAGGAGGGTAACGAGGAGGAGCTTCAGAACTGGGCTACGGCGGTTTCTTCCGGCCCAGAATTGGATTGGGGAGACTCCGCCCGGGTTCGCAGCGTCATCCGCCTGCGGCGGCAGGCGTGGCTGGAGGCCATGCGCGCACGGGCCTCCTTCGACCCGGAGCCCGACTGGGCTTTCCTCGATGAATTGCGGGACGATGATGACGACTGGGTGAAGATGATCGCCCTGGCCGCACAGGAAGAAGTCCGTCCGGGATCTGTTACGCCGGAAGCGATGAAGGCGCTGTGCCGGCGCCATGAGGGGGAGCGGGATTTCGCCGAGCCCGTGGCGCATCTCGGCCTTTTGCTCCTGAAGGCGGGAGCAGCGGAGGGCGTCGGTTACCTGCGCGCGGGCCTCTCGGCGGCGGGTCTGGGGCTGCGATTGGAGTTGGCCCACGTAGTCGCCGGCGCTGCGCAGGAGGAGGCCGTAGGCCGGCTCCTGCTCGATGAGATAGAAGGGCGCCGCTGCGAGAGTCCGGCGGACGTCTGTCTGGCCATGGGCGCTCGAGGCGCCGGGCTCGACACGGGCGACGTGGAACGGGAGGCGACGCCGGAGGCGCCGGAGATGCGCTGCGCCTTGCTCGGGCTGCGGGCCATGGGCAATGACGCCGAGGCGGCCGAAGAGCTCGAGGGACTGCTCAGGAGCGGCACGGCCGAAGAGCGGTATCTCAGCGCATCCTACCTGGGGCTGGCGCGCGTGTGGACGGCCACGCTGATGTACTCGAGCGTGCGGGGCCAGGGAAGCTCCTATTCTTTGCAGTTGCTATGCTCGGCGAACCTGGTGCGGCGCGGGCACTCAGACGGGCTTTTGTGGTTCGAAAAGATCGCCCGCTCCGTCTCGGGCCGCGCCCAGGCGGAAAGGGTCACGCACATGGGCCTCGCGATCCAGGACGTGATCCCTGTGATGCTGCAGTGCCAGGAAGTGAACGCTGGCCGATTCGTTTAGAGCCCGGATGGTATAGGGCCTGATTGGGAGATGGAATAGATGAATGGCATAGGATCCCTTATAGTAGTAGCCTTCGTGGTAATGGCCATCTTTTCCGCTATCAGGAAAGCTCTCGAAAAGGCTGCGGAGCAAGGCGGCGCCCGGGCCGAAACGAAGGAGGACTACGAGGCCACTGCGAGGCAGATACAGGATTTCTTGCAGAGCATCGGCAAGCCAGTCCCCCAGGAAGCACCCGAGGCGCAGGTGGGCGCCCGTCCCGCGCAGCGGCAGGCTGCAAGAGAAGCCTTATCGCCCGTGCAGCCGGACGTGTTTGTCCACCCGGGGCAGCCCGTGCCTCCGGAGGCGCTCGAAGCTGCCGTTCCGACATCGCACACGACGCCGGTGGCCCCTCCGCCCTTGGATCCCAAGGAGCAGAAGAAGACTCGCCGTCCGCCGCGGCAGACACGCAGGGCCAGGCGAAGCGCCCCACCAAGGCCCGTTCGGAAGCAAGTATCCGGCAAGTCGGCCACGCCGCTCAAGGGTGGCAAGTACAGCCTGAAGGAGGCCGTTATCTGGTCGGAGATACTGGGGCCGCCGGTCTGTATGCGCAGCTCCCGGCATCACCTCCCGCCGACGGCCGGGAAATAGCGCGGATCAATTGCGCGCGCCCCAAATCCGCACAGCGAGCGATGACGCCATGAGAGCCCTCCCGCAGACTTTACTCCTGGGTATCCTGCTATTGGGTCTCAGTGTGGCGGTTCTCTCGACGGCTCCCAGCAACGCCGCGGGCGCGAAGGACGGCTTTGTCCACTCTACGCAAGAGGCGAGCAAGACGATGCGCAACACGACTGTTGCGACCGCGCTCCGGCGCATAGCCGGAATGGCAATCATAATAGTCGCCGCTGTGGTCGTCCTTTTCCCGCTTCTGGTCCTTCTGATGGAGAAGCGACTCGTTTACCATCCGACCTCGGCCCCGGCGGTGAGCTGGGATCTGCCGTGGCTCCAGGTCGAGGATTGCGCCTTCCGCACCGCGGACGGCCGCCGGCTCCACGGCTGGTGGCGCGCGGCCGCCGGCCCGAAGGGCGAGCGCAAGCCGCCTGTAATCCTGTGGTGTCACGGCAACGCGGGCAACATAACCCATCGGGCTGAGAACCTGGAATTGATGAGCCGGAACGGCCTCTCGGCGTTGCTGTACGATTATCGAGGCTACGGCAAGAGCGAGGGCAGGCCGTCGGAGAAGGGCCTGTGCCTGGACGCGCAGGCCGCTTACGATTACCTGCGAAACGAGCGCGGGGTGGAAGCGGGGAGGATTATCTGTTTCGGACGGTCATTGGGGGCGGGCGTGGCGCTTCAGCTTGCAGTGTCCCGTGATGTGGGGGGCCTGGTGATGGAATCGACTTTCGAGAGCATATCCGCGATGGCGCGCAAGATGTTCCCGCTGACGCCGATCTGGTCCCTTACGCGCAATCGCTACAATAACCTGGAGAAAATCTCGGGGCTTCAGGCGCCGCTGCTGATGATCCAGGGGGGGAAGGACACACTCACCCCCGCCGCGCAGGCGCGCGCCGTCTACGAGGCGGCGCCGGAGCCGAAGCAGTTCTACCTCGTCGAGCAAGCGGGCCACGACGACGCCTACGCAGTCGGTGGCCAGCGCTATTGGGACGTCTTCGCAGGGTTCTGTCGCAAGTGCAGCGGGGGCGAATTCGCGTTAGAACGCTGAGCGTAAGGAGGTT
This sequence comes from Planctomycetota bacterium, assembly GCA_021161675.1. Classification (GTDB taxonomy): domain Bacteria; phylum Planctomycetota; class Brocadiia; order SM23-32; family SM23-32; genus JAGHAF01. The sequence continues at coordinate 33,714 of JAGHAF010000003.1, forward strand.
CGCAAATGCCAAGACGAGCGATAGTGGCCGGGCAGTTCTATCCTGCAAATCCCGAACGACTCCGCTCCGCCATCGAGTCCTACACGCCGGAGGATGCGGCGAAGGAGGGAGTTCTGGGGATTCTTTCGCCCCACGCGGGCTACGAGTTCAGCGGAAAGGTCGCCGGGCGCGCCTTCGCCCGGGCGGAAATACCGGACACGGTGGTGCTGCTGACTCCGAGCCACAACTTCGCCTCCCCGCCCGCCGCGCTCTGGACCGGCGGCGAGTGGGAGACCCCGCTGGGCGCCGCTCGGCTCCACCAGCCCCTGACGGAGGCGCTCTCGCGGCTTGCGGGAGTGCAGCCGGACGACCGGACCCACCTGCCTGAGCATTCCGGAGAAGTGGTGCTGCCCTTCCTTCAATACCATAACCCGCAGGCGCGGATCGCCGTGATCTGCATAACAGGTTCGGCGCGCCTGGGGGCCTTGAAAGAGCTGGGGGAGGCCATCGCGGGCGCGCTGGGCGAGGTCGGCGCCCCGGACGGACTCGTGGTTGCCAGCAGCGACATGTCCCACGAGAGCGGCCCTTCGGCGTTGGAGGTGGTGAAGAGGAACGATGCGCTCGCCATCGAGCAGATGGAGAAGCTCGATCCGGACGGGCTTTATCAGGTCTGCCGGCGCAACAATATCACCATGTGCGGCGTGCTGCCCGCCGTGGCCATGATGGCCAGTGTGAAAGCCAGGGGCGGCGAGGCGGGAACGCTTATCGCGCGGGCGACCAGCGCCGATTCGCCGCGGGGGGGCGGAGCTTACGTGGTGGGATACGCCGGGATGATCTTCCGGTGAATTAAAGACCTCCGGGGACAAGCGCCCCGTTAGAGCAAGTGGATGACCAGCAGGATAATGACCAGAACGAGCAGAACTCCCAGAACGATAAGGGCGACCACCGCCCTGTCGCCCTTCCTGGCGGGCTGAGCCAGGTGGGTATCCTCCAGTGACACGCCGTCGTCTTCGGAGATACTGGGAATCCTATCCCGGTGGACCATGCTCTGGTCCCGGAAGCCTTCCGCGGAAACGGGGCTTCCCGCCAGCAGATTCTCGAAATCCTGGATAAGTGAGTCGTAGTCGCTGTAGCGGTTCTCAGGAGATTTCGCCATCATCTTGCGAAGCACGTCGGAAAGGGCGTCGGGCAGGGAGGGCACGTGTTCCTTGGGAGGGGGCATCGGTTCGCGCACCTGCTTGGTCATCACCTCAAAGGTGGTGCCCGTGTAGGGAACCGTCCCGCAGACCATGTGGTAGAGTGTGGCGCCGAGAGAGTAGATATCCGTCTGGAAGCCCACGTCGCGGGCGCTGTTGATCTGCTCCGGGCTCATGTAATACGGGGTGCCGAGGCTGGCGCCGCTTCGTGTCAGGCCGGTGGCGGAAGTGGTGGTCTCTTTGGCCAATCCCATGTCCGTCAGGCGAGCCGTATGGTCAACGTCGATTATGATATTGCCGGGGGTGACGTCCCGGTGGATCACGCCCTCAGAGAGGGCGTGTTTCAGTCCCAGGGCTACCTGGCGGGCGATGTCAACCGCCTCGCGCCACGGAAGCCTGCCTTTCTGCTCGACCAGTTCTTTGCACGTCGGCCCCTGCACGTAATCCATGATAAGGTAGTAGAATTCGTTCTCTGCGCCGCATTCGTGGACCTGGACCAGGTTGGGATGGCGCAGCCGGGCTGCGATGCGGGCCTCACGGAAGAATCGCTGGCTGTATTCCGGGTCTTTCAGCTCGATGTGCTTGGGCAGAAGCTTGATGGCGCGCGCGATGTCGAGCGTCTTATGGCGACCAAGATAGACGCTCCCCATGCCACCTTCGCCGATCTTCTTCTCAATGCGGCATTGTCCGATCTCGGGGGGAATGCCTTCCGGAACAGCTTCTTCCATGCGTCGGGTCCTCCGTCGCGTGGCCTGTCGGGCGATGTGCCGGGACTATGGATTCCACCCGCTACGCAACGTAAGAAAGGACAAGGGACGATTAGCAAAACTTAAAATTCATTATACCGCGCCCCTGGAGAGCCCGTCAACTGTCCGTTTCTCTGGATGCTTCAGAGCGCCCGCGCGAGACCGCCTTGGTAGGCTTGCCCAGGGGATATACCCCCCGCGACGTGGTTGGCGAGCCGGCGCATCCGTCCGAGTATAAACGGGTCGCGGTGCCGGCGCAAGCCCGTGGGGGCGGTATGTAATCTCAAATTTCGCTTGTGCAGAGAGCGGATGTGTGGTATAATCCCCGTGAAAGATGCGTTCTTCTTACCTTACTCGGTGGCATGACAATTGGTCGTGCGGAGTAGAACGGGGGTCGTTCATTGACTATAGAAGCTGTCTGTTGGGGCTCTCTGAAAGGCCCTCCCGGACGGTGCGGAACAGGGCAAGCCCTGGGTGATGTCAGTGCTGCTTTCCTTACCGTAGGTTCCCTCCCCGCGGAAGCGATGCGTAGCCTGCAACGCCTTTCCACTTAGTTTCGAACGACACTTCTGTCTCTGCTTTCCCACCGGCAAGCGCAATGACGGCGTACTTTCGGTAGGTTGGGTTCGAGGCGCAAGGATGCGCCGGCCCATCCTATAGTATCGTTTCTTACGTTGCGAGGTTACGCAATGGTCAAAGGTAAAGTGAAGTGGTTCAGTGACGCAAAGGGTTACGGTTTCATCGAGCAAGCGGACGGCAGCGGCGACGTGTTCGTCCACCACAGCGACATTCAGGGGACAGGCTACAAATCGCTGTCCGAGAACGACGAGGTGGAGTTCGACATCGAACAGGGCCCCAAGGGCCCCAGAGCCGCCAACGTGGTGAAGCAGTGAACCCAGGCTGATTCCACGAAGACGTGAAGATTGGACCCCGCGGTGTGGAGGGACACGGCGGGGTTTCTTTCTTTAAAGGATGTAAGGTTGAATTTGAGCGGCGCCGTTGCCGTGCTTTCCGCCTGTTTCCTATCGTTGCCGCTGCGTTGTGCCCGTCGTGTCGTCGTGGTCAGTTGTTGGCCGCCCTCTAAAGAAGCGCCTGAATGCTATGTGCCGCAGCCGTTACCGTGAACTGATACAGAGACTCTTGCGGTTGGATGCGGCGGGCATTATCATGCCGGCCGGCAAGTGGAGCAGTCCCACGGATGGAAAGCGAAATAGCAATGGAAGGAGTCAGATCGTGACTGGAGATCAGCCGCTGGCCGGCACTGAGATCGAACAGTTCGTCATGCAGCAGACGTTGTTCGGGGCGCATTCGCACATAATGACCGTCCCGATGTGGGCCGAGACGGGGCCGCATTTCCGCTCCCTGATCGGGTACGCCGGCTCGGACCTGGAATGCGCCGCCGGGCCGACGGTGATAGGGAAGTGGCCGGTCCCTACGACGAACGATGAGGATTACAAGGAGCGCTACTTCGAGCTTTGGCGGGCCAGCCGCTTCACCGGCTATTGCCGGGCCACCGAACTGGCCTGCCGAGACCTGCTGGGCGTGGAATACCGCGAGGAGAACGCGGAGGCCATAGGGCAGGGCATCGCCAGGCTGGTGGGCGACGACCCGGCGGCCTCATACCGGGAGGTCCTGCGCGGGCGGGCCAACATAAGGTGGCTCATCAAGGACTCCGTTCGCTCGCCCGAAGAGACGCGCGACGAGTTGTATCCGAGCGATTTCGTCCGCTTCAACTACCGTGACGACGAGTTGCTGAGCATCCGCTCCCGCGCGGACGTGGTCCGACGAGAGCAGTGGTGGGGCCGCAGCGTCCACTCGGTAGGCGACCTGGTGGATGGGCTGAACGGGTCAATATCGAGCTGCCTCGAGACGGGCAAGATCACGTGTTTCAAGATCGGCTTGCCGTATGAGCGGAGCCTGGCTTTCACCGAGCCGACGCTCCACGAGGCGGAGAAGGCGTTCAGCCGGCTGATGAACGTCACGCCCGGCGTCACCCTCGATCCGTCAAGCGCGGGCGCCGGCGTGCTGAGGATGTCGCGCTGCTCGGCCGAGGAGCTGCGCCCCCTTCAGGACTACCTGGTGCACCGCTACGTGCGCCGCGCGGAGGCGGAGGGCCTGCCCGTGCAGGTGCACACAGGATACCTGGCCGGCAGCTACGGCCTGCTCAGCAACATTTCGGTCATGGACATGGCGTCCTTCATCATGCGGTACCCGCGGGTGCGCTTCGACCTGTTCCACGCCGGCTGGCCCTACACGGAGGAACATGCGGTGATCGGCAAGGAGTTCCCCAATGTCTGGCTGAACCTGGCCTGGGCCTGGACGATGAATCCCGCCACCATGGAGCGGACGCTGGATAGCTGGCTTGCCTGTGTGCCGCACAAGAAGATATTCGCCTACGGTGGGGACGTGGGGCAGCCGATGTGCGAATACGGCTACGCGCAGCAGGCCAGGATCGGCATCGGGCGGGTCTTGAGCAAGTGGGTCCAGCGCGGCGACATGACAATAGAGGATGCGAAGGAAGTGGCCCGGGACATCATGCTGCTCAACGGCTGCCGCTTCCACGGGCTGGAGCCTTGACGGATTCGCAAGGCGCGCATAGTATGACCTTGTAGACGGCCAGAACCTGGGAAGGTTTCGAATCAGTGTTTTTTCCTTTCGGTCGAGAAGGGAGCGCAATGATGTATGCAATTGATGAAGTGGCGAGTCGGGTCAGGATACTGGCTTTGTTGATGGTACTGGTGGCGATCTTTGTCGCGCCCGCCGTGAACGGACAAGCTGTGAGCGCTGCGCAGCAAGAGCGCGGGCTCGTTTTCTACGGTTGGGGCGACCAGCACGTCCAGGGCGACGGCGACTATTCGCACTGCATGGGCGCTGTCGAGGCGTTCAACGCCATGCCGGGAATGGCCTACCCGGAAGATATCGGCGGAGTTGTCCCTGAGCCGTCTTTCGTGTTCAACACCGGTGATCTGACCGAATGGCCGACGCACGCCGCGGTGAACGGCTACGAGGAGATGATCGGCAAGATTCGCTGGCCCAGCTTCGAGATCAGCGGCAACCACGACGACGGCGGGAAAGTGCACAGCGAGACGTGCCTCAACTGGCTTCGCGAGAAGCACGGCGCGCTCAATTACTCGTTCGACGCGGGTGGCGTGCACTTCACCTGCCTGCACACGCCCCTGGCCCCTGACGCCAATTCGCCGGCCGGCCCGGTCTTCCCCGAGGCGCTGCGATTCCTGCGCAACGATCTGGCGACGCAGCCCAAGGAGAAGCCGGTCGTCGTCGCGATGCACCTGTGCTTCGACGCGCTGACGAACCGCGACGAAGTGGTGGACGCGTTCGAAGGCCACAACGTGATTCTTGTCTTGGCGGGACACTACCACACGCCCACCTACAACAGCTACAGGGGAATTAATTTCGTCCAACTGCCGTCCCCGAAGAGCAAAATCCGGGCCGTGTCCGTCATCAGGATCACGCCCGACCGCCTCGTAGTGCGGCATTATGACTATGAGAACAAGGAATGGATGGACAGGGCGAAGGTGGACGTGCCGATCAAGTGGCCGCCCGTCGAGGAATACTCTCAGCCCACTACGACTGTTCAGCCTACCGACAAGGCCCTTGATCTCCCGAAGGTGGGCGTGCTCTACTATGAGGATTTCGCAAAGGACGCGGGCGGATGGGGACTCAAGCAGGAACTGGAGGGGAGCGGGTACGACGCCAAGAACGGCTACGGCGGGCAGTACGCCAGCGATACAGGCTGCATGAAGATCGTGGGCAAGGCCGCCACGCTCGGCTTCATCAGAGATGGTTTTCAGCTCAGGCCCGAGAAGCACGTATACTTTTCCTACCTGAGCCGCGCGCCGGACATCGAATGGTCGTTCTTCATGGCTGGCGTTACGGGTGGGGGAAAATACCCCAAGTGGGGTGTTCAGATGCCCGGCAACGATTGGGGCCTGATCTCGCTGAAGAGCAGCGACCTGGGTGGTGACTTCCAGCCCGGCCAGAGTTTCATAGCCTGGATCACGATGTGGAAAGATAACTTCAAGACGGCGGGCTGGTACGTGGATAATTTCATGATCAGCTACTGCAAACCGTCGGTCCTGTCGGTTCAGAGCGCGGGGGACGGCAAGGTTACGCTGAGCTGGTCCAAGACAGAGGACATAACGACGGGTGACAAGCTGAAGGGCTATCGAATAACCGCCTCGGAGGCGCCGGGCCTGAAGTATGACGAGGGGCAAGATGTGTCCGGGTTGCTGGCGGCTACGGCTGACAGCTTTGCGTGCGAGCGCAAGGACGACGCGAAAGCGACGTACTTCACGCTCTGGGCGGAGCTGGAATCTGGCGCCCGCTGGCACGGGATAAACCAGGTCAAGGTCGGCCCGAAGCCGGCGGAGTAACCTGACAATCCAGCGATCAATCAGCGGCGGCCGCGGGACTTGCGCCCGCTGCCGCCGCTAACTTCTGTCGTTACGTGGTTGACACTATCCCTTCCGATATGATCCAGTCGGCCAGTCGCAGGGCGTAGTAGGTGGAGGCGCCCTGGTTCCAGTGACCGTCGTATTTGAGCCAGTAGAAGTCCCTGATGGACGTCGCCGGAAGGTCGGCGAATATGCTGAGCCCGTCGAACCACATCACGCCGAAGTGCCGGGCAATCCATTCGCCCTCCGCCTGGCGGAACGTCTTCGCCCCGGGGTTGTCTATCAGGTAATAGACGTCCTCGCGCGACGGCAACTTGGAGTAGATGACCTTGATCCCGCGCTCCTTGCACATGGCCATGATCTGTTCGAGGAGGCTGAACCGATGCTCTCCGTAGCGCTCCTTGAAGCTGTCGGCGCAGAACTCGTAGCCGGCGGGGATCTCCTCATCCGCCGGATCATACTCCATCGTCACCGGTTGCGGGTCGGCGTTCTTCTTCAACCTGTCCATTACTTCATCGATCTTCTGATCGTTTGCGACTTCGTAGATATTCGCCATCTTGTCGAGGTCGGCAAGCACCTCCTCAACGCTGCTCGGGCGTTCGTCCAGCTCAGCCCATGCCCAGAACACCCCGGCGTCCGTGCAATGGCCGTGGGCCCATTTCCGCAGCAGGTCGTCTCCCCAGTCGCCGATGATCAGCGCGTCCAACTCGTAATCGGGCAGAATGTAATCCTTCAGCACTGTGTACCAGTTCATCAAGCCGCCGCCGTCGGTCGGCATCCCGTAGACCTGGACGTCCAGTCCGTGTTCGGAGCGCGACCTGAGGAGGCGGTGCAGGGTCTCCGGCCATGCTTCGCTGCACGATAGGTCATTGGTGAAGGAGTCCCCGAGGGCGATGAAACGGAAGGCGCGATCGGACGGTTTCTTCCGCTCGTAGTCGAACGAGCAGTGAAAGCCCTGCTTGTTGATTTTGGGGCGCCTGTCGGCGACGATTTCCCCGTTGGCGACCCGTGTGAATCGAATGTCCTGGTTCCATCGGTAACCCAGTACCGGATCGAACGTTCTGGCAGGCTTGTTGAAAGCAGTGCCTTTGATCTGTCTCATCTCTTCCGGGTCGCTGAAAAACATGGCATGCGCCTCTTGCTAAGGTGAGTTTTGGTCTTACTTTTCCAGTGCGTAGAGGAAGCCGTAGAGCATGGCGGAGGGCCCCAGTGTTTCTCCGACTGTGAACTCGCTGCTGACCTCCGCGCCGCCGTTGCCCAGGTCGCGCCATCTGCGCCAGACGGGGGTCTTGTCCGGATACCAGGCGGGCTGTTGGCTCGCAAGGCCGTATACGGTGATCCCCTTGACGGTGGGGCCCGTCTTGTGCGGCCCCGTGTAGAGGAACTGGCTGATCTGCGGGTGATTGGGATGACGCGCGCCCATGCCGGTGATGAATGTCTTGGAGAGCGGATTGGCGCCCAGTTGGAAGTCCGCGTTCATGCACGCCGCGTCAAGGTATTTCTGATCCCCGGTGAGAATGTAGGCGCGCAGACATGGATCGGCGTAATAGCCGCCGCCGTTTCCGTTGCCCCAGCCCAGGCCGTTGCTCTTCTTGCCGCAGCCGACGCGGTAGGGGGCAGGTTCTGTTTGCTTCACCACGGCATCGGCTCGCCGAATGATATCCGCCTTTAGTTTCGTTCGGAGCTCTTCGTCCACCCCGGGCCGACTGCACGCGACGTACGGCCAGGAGCAGAACGGTACCCGGCTCTGCCATTTCCAGTGGACATGCTTGAATGCGCCCGCGGCGCAAAGCTCTTTGAATTGCCCGTGAATCTCTTCGTTTCCAGTGGCATCGTAGAGCCGCGCCGTCGCCCAGGCGAGCAGCAGCCTGTGGCCCTCTGCGGCGTCTTGACCGGTGTTCGCATTTGCCCTGGCCCAGGAGAGGGCCCGCCGTGCCGATTCCAGGTATCTTTCAGCCCTTGGGCTGTCATACTTTCTGATGAGTTTGCTGTATTGGGCGGCCACGGCGGCATAAGTGGCGGTTGAACGGATCGTTGGAGGGAAAACGCCGAACGGGGGACGCCGGCCGTGTTGGGCTTCCCGGTTGCGGATATCGTCGCAGTCGTTGCCCCGGCCCACCGGCACGGCGCCATCCGCCCGCTGCTGGTCACGGTAGAAGAACAGGGCCCAGTTCGCCTCGTCCAATACGTCCGGGATTCCGTCGCCGCTCTCCGGGATGTTCAGATCGCCGTCTTTGAATTTGTCGGGCGCGAATTCATAGACATCCAGCGCCTGGGACGTAGCCGAGAGGTGGTGGGCATAGGTGTCGAAGTCGGCGGCGTCGTGATAACCGCCCCGGAACTGGCGTATCTTCTCGCCCTCCTTGGGCAGATAGTTCTTGTTGCCCACGAGGTAGCCGCTTTCGTACACCTCGAGGTGGCAGGCGGGCTTTGTGAAACTGGTGTAGGGCTCGGCCAGTTCCTGGCCGCATCGCTGGTGATAGAAGGCGCGATTGGTGTGGAAATAGAGTTGGCGGATGCCGTCGCCTCCGACACCAAAGGTCGCGGATCGTCCCAGCCCCGGCGCCTGGACGTGGTATGTCCCGGGGGCCAGACCGGAGAGGTCCATTTGGTAGACGTTTTCGCCACTGAGTGGATCCTGGAGCTGACGAGGAGTGATCTGCCCCTGCAGAACGGTTTTCCCGCTCAGCTCGTCCACGACGTGGAACGTCTTGAGGGCGGAGAAGTCCACGGCGCCCGCGTCTCCGGCCCACCAGCCCAGGTAGGCGTAGCGCCTCTTCGACTTTGAGCAATAGGCCACCTGGTTGACCTTGATCACCGGTGTGGGGGTGGTTGTGGCGTCGTAGGCGATGACGCCGCTGGCCTTGAAGCCCGGGCCCATACCTTTTAGTTTGACCGTGTAGCTGTGTCCCGACTTCAACGGAGCCGGCAGGAACAGGTAATACGTGTGCCAGTAGATCGTATTCTGGAGGAAAGGCCCTATGGGCCCGTTCCAGTACTCGTAGCTTTCCCGTCCCACTTTGAGGGGATGTCTCTCGGACTTATAGGCCGGGTCCGTCGGGCTGATTACCGCGAAGTTGTCGGGGCTCTGCAGGCGGGGTGCGATCTGATTGCCGGCGCCCTCGCCGATCTCGCCCCAGGCGGGGTCCACTGTGACGGCCAGCACGTCGCTCCGGATCAGTTGCACCCCCCGCACGCCGGTGGCGAATCCGCGTTTTACCATCTCCTTGAAGAGTTGCCTGTTCCGCAGGGCGACGTGCTCGGCGAAATAGTCTGTCGGTGGGGCAGGGGGCCGCTTGTAGTCCTTCTTGTAGCTGTCGGAGCCGTAGTAGTTCTCATCGGTGATTGTCACCGCGAAGATGACGGGCGCGGCCTTGCCTTCGGAGTGGAAGTTGATGGAAGTTATGGGTTTGCCCGGATGGGGATTCTCCCACTGCTTCGCCCAGACGCCTATCCACCGCCGCCACTTCATGGAAGAATAGCTCCGCCCCATGAAGAACGGCCAGGCGCCGGCGCCGCTGTTGATATACCAGGCGCCCGTCCACCAGTGCCGGATGTCCTTCTCGTTCAGGATGGGGATCTTCTCCTCCGTGCCGTCTCCGTACGTCACCGTGTAGGTTGCCACGCGGTAGTTCTTGGGGGCGGACGAGACGCTCAAGACCTGGTTGTGAAGGAAGTAGACGTAGCGTCCCTGCGCCCGGGGGACGTCCACGCTGACGGATTCGGGCCTCGGTATGGTCAATCGTCGGCCGTAGAGCATGATCACGGCGCGGCCGTCGTTCTCAGCGGGGTCGATCAGCCTGAAGTGATAGCCGTTACGCTCGATCTCTCCGAATTCAACGGGGGGATAGATGAACATGTCGTTGACGCCCTCGTCGGACCAGCCGCCTTCTGCGTTGGCGATGATCCCATCGTCTTGGAGCGCCGTATTTGCCGCTGACGTCAGGTCGACGTAGAAGCGCCCGGCGGCGGCCGCCGGGGGACTTAAGCGGTCCGAGAAGCCCAACGCTGAGCAAAACAAAACGATAACGACCAGACGGTGACTGCTAAGCGGTCGTTTCATGGCAGACTTCCCCTTTGACGTGATGATTCTTTCAGTCTCGGCTGTTGGACTGATTGTATTTCCACGTGCGAATGTGTCAACAGAAGTTGCGTTTTCCGTCGGTCGGCGCTGGTTTTCCGGATTGTCGCCTTGACAGGCCGTCATGTGTTGGTGTATATCATGTATAGTGTGTGGCGGCGCGGGCCGGGCTTGCCGGCGCGGGTCGTCCACTCGAGAAACAGGGTTCACGCATAAAGATGGAAATCACTCACGTAAACCAGCCCATCAAGGTGCGGGCGGACTTCCTGCCCGGCGGCGGGGTGACGCCGCTGCTTTTCAAGTGGAACGGGCGCCGGACGTTCAGGATCACCCGGGTGAATTCCAGTTGGGAGGACAGCGAGCAGCAGCACAAGTCGCTCTACTTCTCCGTGAACACCGACCGGTCCGACGATGTGTTCCAACTCTGTTTTCGGCAAGAAGATAGAACGTGGTGGCTTCAGTGCGTGATGATGGAAGGGTAAGGCAGGCTCCGTAGACGCCAAGGATAAAGGATGAAATTTAACGGCAACGGCAGCGGTCCGGGCGGAAGCTTTCCTCTTTACCTTCATCCTTCTGCCTTCTACCTTTCGTCCCCCGATCCCTGCATAATGCACGTGGACATAGACGCATTCTTTGCCTCCGTGGAGCAGGTCCGCAACCCCCGGCTGCGTGGCAGGCCGGTCATCGTGGGAAGTGGGGTCATCGCCAGTTGCTCCTATGAGGCCAGAGAATACGGCCTCCGGGCGGGAATGCCGCTCGCCAGGGCAAGAAGGCTCTGCCCGCAGGCCGTCATTCTGGAGGGGCACTATCCCACCTATCGCTGTTTCGCAAAGCGGGTCTTTGAGAGTTGCCGCCGCCACGCGCCCCGGGTGGAAGCCTACCTTGATGAAGCATACTGTGACTTGAGCGGAACCGCCGACCTCTACGGGACGCCCCGCCGGGTGGCCGAACGTCTGAAAGCCGAAATAAAGGAACGCACCGGGCTCAGCGTGAGTGTCGGGATCGGGACCAACCGCATGATCGCCAAGATGGCCGGCGCCGCGGGGAAGCCCGACGGGCTGGTGATGTTGGAACAGGGGCGGGAGGCGGAGTTCGTTGAAGACCTGCCCATAGAGAAATTGCCCGGGGTGGGGCGCGTCCGGATCGAAGCGCTGCGCAGGCTCAGCATCGCCACCATCGGCGACCTGCGGGTCTTGAGCAGGCGATCGCTGGAGGCCATGTTCGGCGCGGACGGCCGGGCGCTCTACGAGCGGTGCAGGGGCAGGGACGGCCGGGCGATCAAGGAGCGCGAAATCCCCCAATCCATCGGCCGCGAAACCACCTTCCACCGGGACACCTCCGAGACGGCGAAGATAGAGGGGATGCTCTATTACCTGACGGAGCGGGCGGCCCGCGCCATGAGAACGATCGGCCTGGAGTGCAGGTCAGTGGCGGCGCACATCGAATACACCGACTCCCGGCGCCGGCGCTCCAGCCGGACGCTGCCGGTTCCCACCCGGCTTGACAGCGAGCTTTTCAAGGCCGCCTGCGGGATCGTCAAACGGCTCCACACTCGCCGCGCCAGCCTCCACCGCATCGGGGTCAGGCTTTGTAACTTCTCCCCGGGCCGCAGCGGCCAGGTCCCCCTTTTCGGCGGTGGCGAGAGGCAAAAGCGGGAGAGCCTTTGCCGGTGCCTGGATGGGCTGCGCAGGAAGTACGGACATTCGGTCATTATCTGCGGCAAGAGCCTGGATGCGGGAGAGAACCTGAGAAAGGATCGTTATGGCTTCATACTGCGCACCCCTTGCCTTACGAAGTAACTTCTCCCTGCTGACCGGGACGGCGCCACTGGAGAGCCTGGTGCGAAGGGCCGGCGAATTTGGCCTGGGAGCGATGGCCCTGACCGACGTCGATAACCTCTACGGCGCCGTCGAGTTCTACACTCTCGCCCGGGACGCGGGCGTCAAGCCCGTCCTCGGCGCCGAGATAACCTCCCGCGGGGGCGGGGCATTCCTGCTGGCGCGCGACCTGGCCGGCTACTCCAACCTGTGCAGAATCATCACGCGGCGAAAGCTCCGGCGGGACTTTCACCTGCCTGAATGCCTGGCCGAGTTCCAGGAGGGCCTGCACGTCCTCACGGAGTCAACCCGGCTGGCCGGGCAGCTCTCGACCAATATGAACAAAGACCGTTTGTGGCTTCTCCTGGCGTCTCCCGGGCGCGCTGCGGCGAGGTGGCGCGGCATATGCGGGCGGGCG
>JAGHAF010000041.1 GCA_021161675.1 Planctomycetota bacterium
CGCATCCGGCAAGGAGCCCATCGTCACCGTCTGCCTGCTGAACTGGGCCAGGCCGGAGAACCTCGGCCCATTGCTGGACTCGATCGCGGCGCAGAGCGTCCCCGCGCGCGTGGCTCTCTGGAACAACGGCGACCCTGTGTTCTTCGGCCCGAATGACACGCCGATCTCGGAGCATCCGCTGATCGCGCGCCATGCGCGGGCCACGCGGAACGCGGGATGCTTCCCCCGCTGGTGGATGGCCTCGATGGCGGACACGGAGTTCGTGTGCTCGATGGACGACGATCTCGTGTTCGCGGACGAGCACGTCCTGGCCGATGCGATAGCGGCCTGCCGTGAGGAATGCCCCGACGGGATCGTGGGTTTCTTCGGCTGGTCGCGCGTCGAGGGCAAGAGCTACAAGAACGGCCATCATCACAACGGCACAACCACGGGCACGGACGCGGACATCATCAAGGGGCGCTTCATGCTCCTCAGGCGCGAGCTGCTCGCGCGCGTGCCGCTCGTGCATCCGGCGCTGGCGGAGGATGACGTCGTCCTGAGCCTCTCGATCGCCGACGGCCAGCCCGGCTTCCATCGCATCCCCGCGCGGCTGGGGCATCGCTGGCGCGAGCTGCCGCAGCGGGGAGTGAGCGCTTCTGCCCGGCCGGGGCACTACCAGCGGCGCGACGAGATCGTCAGGCGGCTTCTGAACTTTTACGAAGGAGGGAAATGATGGAACACCTGGTCAAGTTTCTTGAGGCGATAGCGGCCTCGCCGCTGTTCGTGGACGCGTTGGTGGCGGTGGCGATAGCTGTATTCGGCCTGCCGCGCGTGCGGCAGATGCAGGACAACATCCGCGCCAGCCGCGCCGAGCGCGCCTACGACCTGCTCTTGGGCGCGCTCGTGCACACACACCGCGAGTACGTCCAGGCGCGCAAGGAGGCGTCTGAGGACGGCAAGCTCACAGAGGACGAGGAGCAAATGGCGCGCACCAGGGCGTGGCTGACGTTCCGGCGCTTCGCGGCGGAGAACGCGCCCGAGGTGATCGGCGCCTACACGCGGGAGCTGTTCGACGCCGAGCTGGAGGCTGCCCTGGTGGACCTGAAACAGAGGGAGGTCATCAAATCTGACGCCGAGCCGCAGGGCGCCGTGGCAGGTCTGAAACAGAGGGAGGTCGTCAAATGAACGCGCAGGCAGGGCCGATAGGTCCGGCGGAGAGCATCTTCGCGGCCGTGCTGACCCGGCTGGATGATGCGCTGCTCGGAATCAACGTAATCGGCTACCGCGACTACGTGGCGCTCCGCCGCCTGGTGGCCGACTGGGTGGAATACCGCCTGGCGTCGAAGCGGAGATGCTGGGGGATGGCGAGCCGGCGCTGTCTGCTCCCCGCAGGAGAGCGATGCCCATGCATGGAATGCACGCTGGAGGAGGTGCGAAAGTGCAAATATCTCGAACAGGAGAAGGGAAATCATGCCGAATCCGAATGAATTTCAGAGGGCGAACGAAAATCTGGAGCGTGTGGCGGCCCTGTTGGAGGAGCGAAATTGGCTGTCCCACACGTTGCTGGTCACAACCATCATCAATGCAATCCTGCTACTCGCAGTGTTTGCCATGTTTGTGCTCGGCGGGTGCTCGTATGCCGGGGCTATCCGCCACGACGCTCCGCCTACGGCTGATGAACTCCAGGCGATTCACATTGCGTCCCGGACAGCCGTTCTCGGTTGCTATCTCGACGGCAAACTCGACGCAGCCGACCTGGCCCGCGTGCAAGATGCCTGCGCCACAGCCACGGAGTTTCTGGACTCGGAGGCAGGTATCACGGAGGCCGCGAAGGACAGACTCGTTCTCATGATCGCCGGCGCCGATGAGAACCTGGCCCTCGTGCTGCGCTCCGCAGTGGACATCCTGGACGTGTATTACGTGGAGGCGCCACTGGAGAGGGTGATGGGGCCAAACAACAAGCGGAGGCTGCGCGCCTTCGTCGAGGGCGTAGGCGAGGGCGCCGAGCGCGCACTGGATCACCTGTCCGAGGAGCCGAAATGAGTGAGCGGCAATCCCAACTGCGACTGCTGGGCGAGACGGATTGGAACGCGCTGATCGTGCTGGATGCCTGCCGGGCGGATGCCTACCGCGACCTGGCGCCGGCGGCGGGCCTGCCCCTCGGCGAGATCGTCCGTTCTCCGGCGTGGTGCACGCGCGTGTGGCTGCCTCGGCTGGCGGAGATTGTCGGCGAGAGGGAGCTCCTCTACGTGACAGCTAATCCAGTTCCCAATCGGGAACTGGAGCGCAAAGGCCAGACATCCAATTTTCACTGGGTCAGGCTGTGGCAGAACTGCTGGGGGCGCTACGGCCCCTGCGATATGCCGACCGTCCACCCCGATTCCGTGGCGGACGCCGTGCTCCACTACGTGAGTGACCACGGCCAGCCGGCGCTGATGATTGTGCATTTTATCCAGCCGCACATGCCCTACATCGGCGCACACGCCCTGCCCTACGCCGACTGGGGCCACGCCACGGAGGCTGAGTTCGAGGCGGAGCTGCGGCAGCACAAACATCCCGCAGAGGCCGTCTGCGATGGGGAGGCCACGAGAGATGATATCCGGGCGGCCTACATGGGGAACCTGGCGGTGGCCCTACCTGCGGTGGTGCAGCTCCTGGCGAGTCTGCGGGGAACGCTGGTTGTAACGGCAGATCACGGCGAGTTGTTAGGCGAGCGGGGCGCCTACGGCCACACCGCCGGCCCCGGCCAGCCGGAGCTGACGAATGTCCCCTGGGTTGTGGTGGGGCGGGATGCCTATGACCCCGCCCCAATCCCTGCCACCCTCGACGCGGGCCGTCAGAAAGCCGATGCCATGTTGGTGGACCGACTGCAATCGTTGGGATACACGTGATGGAACAGATTGAGAACATCTACAACGAACGATGGTTTCAGGCGCGCTTCGGCTACCGCTCGCCGTACCACCGGTTCACGGAGGCCATCCTGGAGGTGTTGGAGCCGGAGAGCGTGGCGGACGTCGGCTGCGGAATGGGCTGGATCGTGGAATACCTGCGCACGCGCCTGCCGTGCATCGGCATCGAGGGCAGCCGGGCGGCGCTGCGGCTGATGCGGCCCGACGTGCGCCGACTCGTCCACCTGGCGGACATCAGTTCCGACGAGCCCATCCCACAGATGGCGGACTACGAGCTGGTGATCTCTATCGAGGTAGCGGAGCACATCCCGGGGCATGCCGTCCCCCGGTTGCTGGACTGGCTGACCGGCGGGCAGCGGCTGCTGATCAGCGCCGCGCCGCCCGGCCAACGCGGCAACCATCACGTGAACTGCCAGGCGCCTGCGTACTGGGTCCGGCGGCTCGGCCTGCGGGGATTCGCGTTCAACGAAGCGCTGACGAAGCGCTGGCGTGAGGAGGCCCGGCGGCGCACCCGCGCCTGCCCCTGGGTCGTGCGCAACGCCATGATTTTCGAGCGGGGAGGCGACGATGAAAGCTGATGGGCTGGCCGTGACCTGTCTGTGCCCGACATATGGGCGGTTTCAGCGGCTCAGGGACGCAGTCGCCTGCTTCCTGCGCCAGGACTATCCGAGCAAGCGGTTGCTCGTCCTGAATGACGCGCCCGCCCCGATCGAGGCCGGCGCGGATGGCGTGCAGGTCGTCAATGCGCGGGGGCGGTTGGAGAGCCTCGGCGCCAAACGGCAGCGCCTGCTGGAACTCGCTGAGACGCCGCTGGTGGCGCACTGGGATGACGACGACATATACCTGCCCTGGCACCTATCTGCCCTTGTAGAGGCATATAGGGCGCACGGGGCCGCCTGCGTGAAACCAGGCGCCGCGTGGTATGCCAAGGGGCCGCGGGAAATCATCGAGATGCGCGGGGTACACCACAACACATTCGAGGGGCAGATGCTGTTCGAGCGGGAGCGGGCGCTGGAGCTGGGCGGTTATCCCCCCACCGACAGCGGCCAGGCGGCGGCGTTGCTCGCGCGCTTCAAAGAGGCTGGCGAACTGTACACCTGGAACCCGCCCGACGAGCGCGTGAGCTACATCTACTGCTGGGCGGACGGCCTGGGGCATATC
>JAGHAF010000074.1 GCA_021161675.1 Planctomycetota bacterium
CCGCCGCGCTCACCGAGATCCACAGGGCGGACCTGACCTCCGGCTCCGCCAGCGCCCGCCAGAGGGAGAGCGGGCTCTCCTTCGAAACCATCGTGATTAGCGGCAGCGCGAAGCACAGCAGCAGCAATGCGCCCGCGGCGGCGAACAGCGGCGTGAGCAGCGATTTACGCATGATCAATCGTCCTCCCCGCTCGATTTCTTTTCGGCAAGTGAGAGCGGCGACGGGCCGAACTCCTCCAGTATGTCCCGGCCCGCTTCGGAGAGGAGGAGCCGGATGAACTCCCCGCCCAGCCTGGGATGCGGCGCGCCGCGAGGGACGGTGACGCCGTAGAGAATCGGCCCGGCCTCGATCAGCGCGCTGCGGCCGGGCTTGTCGCAGAACTGCCGCACCCACACCCGGCCGTACCTCCCCGCCAGGGACTGGCGGCCCAGGTTCACTTCGTCCGGCAGCTCCAGGAAGTGGAGCCCGTGTTGCCGGGCCACGCTCCGGTAGATGAACAGGTAGTCAATGGCGCCCAATTCCAGAAGCGGCAGAAGACCCGTCTCCTTCGGGCGCATGAAGAGCCTCCCCCGGTAGCGCACGCCTTCCGGGACCTGGATGGCGGCGACGCCGTCTTCCACGGTCACGGACAGGTTGGAGTGATCCAGAATCAGTTTCTCGAACAACCCATCCCCGCCCGCCAGGTAGACGCAGAACAGGGCGCGATAGCCGCAGGGGTCCAGGTTGGGATTGGACATGCCGACGCGGCCGGCGCCCTCACGGAGCGCTTGCCGCCAGTTATCGGGAGAGATCGGATCGGCGCCGTCGGCGTATGCTATCACCATCGAGCTTCGCGCGAAGACGGTGTAGTCGTCGGCCCATTTGGGTTCGGCGTCTATCATGAGCCGCTGGAGCAAGCGGCAGTCCGCCGAGGCCACCACGTCGGCCGGGCGGCCCAGCTCCGTGACCTGGCGTATGGCGGCGGCGCTGCCGTATGCCTCCCGGCGGACGTCTACGGAGGGATACCGCGCCTCGAACTCCGCCTCCAGCGCCCGAAAGGACGCCGACAGGCTGCCGGCGTGGAATACCTTGAGCTCCACCTTCTCCGGCCCTCGGCCGCAGCCGACAAGGCACAGGGTCAGCGCCGCGCTAACCAGGCAGTCCGTCCACCTCATCCTGCAACTCTCCGAGCAAGTCTTGAAGTTGCGCGTCCAGCCGGCCGAAAACGTCCAGCAGTCCCCGGCCGAACTCGGTCAGCCGCGCCCCGCCGCCCGATTTCCCGCCGCGGGTGGCGTCAACGAGCCGCCTGCCCAGCCTTTCCTCGCTGGCGTTTATCATCGCCCAGGCGTGCCGATAGGACATGTCGAGCTGCTCGGCGGCGGCGCGGATGGAGCCTTTCGCCCTAAGGGCCTCGAGCAGGGCGGCCCTGCCGCGCCCGAAGACGTGCTCCCCTTCCGCCTCGATCCAGATTTTCCCTCGCACTTTCATCCGAAGCACCCGAGCTGGCAGGAGACGATCTTTACCTTCTCGGCGTTACACGCCTTGCCGATCTCTCTCGGGTCCACGTCCAGCCGTCGGGCCAGCTCCAGCGCCGCGGCGCACCTGATGCGGCCCTCGGCGCTTGCGCCGCGGACCGCCCTGCGGATCTCTTCCCGTCTTGCCTCATCCATAATGCGCCTCCCGCGCGAAATGCAGCTCAGGCGTCTTCGCCTGAGATCGTTTTAGCGCAGAGCAACGACAAAGTCCGCGCGCGCCCGGCAGCGCTCGGCGCCGGGCTTGATCGGCCCCGGCCCGTCCACGAAGAAAGCCACGTCCGGCCGCAGTTCCAGGGCCAGCGAATTGGTCTCGAAGATGAGCACGCGCGCGCCGGCGGCTTCTATCAGCCTCCGGGCGGCGGGCGGCAGATCCTGCGGCGCTCCGCTGAGCAGGAAGGCCGCGCCGGCGCCCGCGGCGAGGTAGCGCCCGGTGTCCTTTTGCGGGCTCTCGGTCACGTCCATTTCCTCTACTACTCGCACGTCGCCCTCGGCGCGGGCCTGGACCTTCACCGCCACGGCGCCGGGGCAGAGCGCCAGCAGGGATTCGACTAACCGCGTCTTGCCGACGCCCGCGCAGGCGCCGGACACGGTGACAATTATCGTGTCGCCGCCGCCGGAAGCGTTATGCGTATTCTGCATATCGGTCGCCAAAAAAATATGTCCTATACAGCTCATAAGACCCGTCAACAGTCGGACAGGGGTTCCTCGTGAGCCCGCATGTCCTCAATGCACAGCTCGATCGCCTCGCGGATGTTCGCCAGGGCCTGGTCAACGCTGTCGCCCTGACTGTAACATCCCGGCAGCGAGGGACATAGCACCACGTACCCCCCCGCAGGGTCTGGTTCCAAGACCACTTTGAAATCCAACGTCGCCATCTGTCTATCTCCTCAGGCGTCCCCCGGGGCTCTCGTTATACTATGAAGAGTATACCACTTCTCATCCCATTTCGCGTAGTTTCTCTAATTTCACGGCGCAGACTTTCAGTTCGGGGATCTTCGCAATGGGGTCCAGCGCCGGATTGGTGAGGACGTTGGCGGGGGCCTCGCGGAAGTGGAACGGCATGAAGATCGTGCCCGGCCGGGACCTCTCGGTCACGACGGCGCGCGCCCGGACGGCGCCGCGGCGGGTGCTCAGCTCCACGACGTCGCCCTCGCGGATGCCTTCGGAGGCGGCGTCGCGGGGATGTATCTCGAAGGGCGCCGGGGGCGAGATTTCTTCAAGCCCCTCCGTCCGCCGGGTGAGCGTGCCCGTGTGGAAGTGATAGAGGAAACGCCCCGTGGTCAGTATGAACGGGTATTCATCATCGGGCAGTTCCGCCGCCTCCCGAAAGGGCGTGGGGTGGAACTTGCCGAGCCCGCGGGCGAATCCCCCTTCGTGCAGGAACACTGTCCCCGGATGTTCAGCATCCGGGCAGGGCCACTGAAGGCCGTAGGGCTCGAGCCTGTCGTAGGAGATGCCGCCGTAGATCGGCGTCAGCGCGGCCATCTCGTCCATGATCTGGGACGGATGGTCGTAACGCATCTCGTAGCCCATCCGCCCCGAAAGGTCGCATATTATCCGCCAGTCCGGCCGGGCGGCGCCGGGCGGCGCCACGGCCTTGCGGATGCGCTGGACGCGGCGCTCGGTGCTGGTGAAGGCGCCGTCTTTCTCGGCGAAGCAGGCGGCCGGCAGCGCCACGTCGGCCAGTTGGGCGGTCTCGGACAGGAATATGTCCTGCACGCAGAGGAAGTCCAGGTTCTTCAGCCCTTCGCCGACGTGCGTCAGGTCCGGATCGCTCAGCATGGGGTTCTCCCCCATGATGTACATCGCTTTGACGCGCCCTTCATGGGCGGCGTTCATCATCTCCACCACGGTGAGGCCCGGTTCGTCCGGCAGGGGGACGCCCCAGGCTTCCTCGAACTTGCCCCGCGCCGCCGGATCGTCCACCTTCTGATAGCCGGGCAGGACGTCCGGCAGCGCGCCGAGGTCGCAGGCGCCCTGCACGTTGTTCTGGCCCCTGAGGGGGTTGACGCCGCTGGACTCTTTGCCCACGTTGCCGGTCAGCATGGCCAGGTTGGCCAGGGCGAACACGTTGTCGGAGCCGGTGGTGTGCTGGGTGATGCCCATCGCGAAGATGACGCTGGCCCGCTCGGCGCCGGCGAACATGCGTGCGGCGCGGCGGATGTCCTCGGCCGGCACGCCGGTTATCCGCGCGGCGCTCTCGAGGTCGCTCTGCTCGAGAATCGCGCGGAATTCGGCGAAGTTTTCGGTTCGTTCCTCGATGAAGTCCTCGTCGGCGAGGCCCTCGTCCAGTATGACCTTCATCATGGCATTCAGCAGGGCCACGTCCGTGCCCGAGCGCTGGCGCAGGTGGACGTCCGCGAAGCGGGCCAGTTCGATCTTGCGAGGGTCGGCGACGATGAGCGTGGCGCCGCGCTTCAGGACGGCCGCTTTGATCTTGAGCGCGATGATGGGGTGGGCCTCGGTGGTATTGGAACCGATGACGAAGATGCAGCCGGCGCCTTCGATTTCGTTGATGGAGTTTGTCATTGCGCCGCTGCCGAAGGCGCGGGCCATCCCGGCGACCGTAGAGGCGTGGCAGAGCCGGGCGCAGTGGTCCACGTTGTTGGTGCCCACGACGGCGCGCATGAATTTCTGGAACAGGTAGTTCTCCTCGTTGGTGCACTTGGCGGAGCTGAGGCCGGCCACCGAATCGGGGCCGTATTGAGACTTTGCGCGGTTCAGATTCTCGGCGACGAGGTCCAGCGCCTCGTCCCACGTGGCCGGCGTCAGCCTGCCGTCGCGGCGGACGAGGGGCGTGGTGAGGCGGTCCTCGGAGTGGACGAAATCGAGCCCGAATCGGCCTTTCACGCACAGGCTGCCCCGGTTGACGGGATGCTCGGTCTCCGGGCGCACCTGGACTATTCTGCCGCTCCGGACGCCGAGCACGAGCCCGCATCCGCAGCCGCAGTAGGGGCAGATGGTGCGCACCTCGCGGCTCGGGGGCAGGGCCTCGGACTTGACCGAGAGCGCGCCCGTGGGGCAGCGATCAATGCACTCTCCGCAGGACTCGCAGACTGTGAGGTTGATAGGCTCCTCCATGAAGGTGGAGACGTGGGTGTCGTATCCGCGTCCGGCGAAACCGATAGCGCCCACTGCCCGCAGTTCCTGGCACGCCCTGACGCACCGGCCGCAGAGGATGCACTTTGACAGGTCCCGGACGAAGAACGGGTTGCTCTCGTCCAGGATGGACTCCCGCTCGAAGGCGGGAAGCCGCTGCTGGCTGATTCCCAGGTAGGCGGCGATCTCCTGCAGCTCGCAGCGCTGGTTAGAAGAGCAGGTCAGACAGCTCTCAGGATGGTCAGCGATAAGCAGTTCGCAGATGGTGCGGCGCACGTCGTTGACCTCCGGCACGTCGCTATGCACGACCATTCCGTCCACGGCCTTCGTCATGCAGGCGGGCTGCATGGCGTTCATCCCGTCCACAAGCACCAGGCAAAGGCGGCACGCGCCGTATGGCTCCAGGTCCGGCTGATAGCACAGAGAGGGGATGTACACACCGGCGTCGAGGGCGGCCTGGAGGATCGAGCTGCCTTCTGCGGTTTCCACCTGCCGGCCGTCAATGGTGATGGTGATTTCGCTCACGCCTGCTTCCTTTCTCCGTGCATTGGGCAAACGCCCGCAGGGCAGACGCCGCGTCCGATGTGGGCCTCATAAACCGAGCCGAAATGGCGAATCGCGCTCAGAACGGGGTTCGGCGCGGCCTGGCCGAGTCCGCACGCCGACGCGACTTTCATTGCCGCTCCGATTCGCTTCAGATTCTCCACGTCCGTCGCTCTGCCTCGACCTTCTGTGATGGCCTTGACGATGTTCAACATCTGCCTCGCGCCGAGGCGGCATGGGACGCACTTGCCGCAGGATTCATCGGACAAGAACTCGAGCTGATTCAGCAGGATGTCGAGGACGCAACGGCTCTCGTCGGCGACCAGGATGGCTCCCGTGCCCATCATGGCGCCGGCGGGCTGGAGCGAATCGAAATCAACCGGCGTATCGAGGTATTCGGGAGGAAGAAAGCCTCCCGCAATCCCGCCGAGCAGCACGGCGCCGAGCCCGGCGCCTTCGGGCAGCCCGCCGCCCGCGCCCTCAATGAGCCTGCGCAGGGTCACGCCGAGCGGGAACTCCACCACGCCGGGGCGGGATACGTCGCCGGCCAGTGTGAAGAGCTTGGCGCCGGGTGAATCGGCGGCGCCGAGACTGCGGAACGCATCGGCGCCGCGCTCCAGGATGAGCGGCGCGTTGGCGAGGGTTTCGACGTTGTTCACCACGGTCGGTTCCGCCCACAGGCCGGCCTGCGCCGGATATGGAGGCCGGGCCCGCGGGACGGGCCGCTTGCTTTCGAGGGACTCCAGCAGGCCGGTTTCCTCGCCACAGACGTAGGAGCTTATCCCCGTGCGCAGTTCAAGCTCGAAGCTGAAATCGGCGCCCAGCGCATGCGCGCCGCACAGCCCCAGTTCGTATGCCTGGTTGATGGCGGTGCGCAGTGTGCGGGCGAGAGCCGGGTAGTGAGCCTGGACAAATATGTGACCCTCGCCGGCCCCGACGGCATATCCGGCAATCAACATCCCTTCCAAGAGGGCGTGGGGGTCGCTTTCGAGGAGGAAGCGGTCCTTAAACGTTCCGGGCTCTCCTTCTTCGGCGTTGGCGACGATGTGTTTCGAGCTTCCGGCCGCCTCGTAGACAAAGCGCCATTTTCTGCCCGTCGGGAAGCCGACGCCGCCGCGCCCACGCAGGCCGGAGCGTTCGACCTCGGTGATGACGTCCTCGGGCGACATAGTCAGCGCCTTCGCCAGCCCCTGGTAGCCTCCGTTGGCGATGTAATGGTCAATGTTGTCAGGAGCGATGCGTCCACAGTTGCGGGTGAGCAGCCGCGCCTGTCCCTGCATCATGGGGAGGTCTTCGAGCCTTGGAACACCGTCCAGCGAGGCGCCGTTCGTCGTCGCCAGCGCCAGGTCCGCGCGGGGTTCCCCTTTGCCGACGTGCCAGCGCGCCAGCTCCTTCGCAGCGGCGGGCGTGACCTTGCCGTAGAGGACCGACGCCGTCCCCGGCAGGGCGATCTCAACGAGGGGTTCGGCGTAACATATGCCGAGGCATCCGACGCTGACGACGCGCGCCTGCTTGCCGATCTTGCCCAGTTCAGACCTGATTGCGTCAATGACCTCTGAAGAGCCGGCCGCCCGGCCGCAGGAAGCGTCGCCAACCAGAACGAGCGCACCGGGGCCGCCTCTGAACTGGCGCCACGTCGCCTCCGCGCGCTTCTGTATCTCGGCAAAGGTCATTCGAGCTTCTCGATCAACTTCAGGACTTTTGCAGGGCTCATGTTCCCGTAGAGCCTGCCATCCACCATCACTACGGGAGACATAGCACACAGGCCGAAGCAGGCGACCCGCTCGAGGGTGAACATGTGGTCGGGCGTCGTCTGGCCGGGCTTGAGCGCGAACTTCTTCTCTATCGCTCGAAGGATTTGGGCGCTGCCGCGGATGTGGCAACTGGTCCCCTCGCACACGCTGACGCTGTGGCGGCCCTGCGGCGCCGTGTGCAGCTGGTCGTAGAAGGACGCGACACCGAAGACGGCGCTTGCCGGCAACTTGAGGAAGTCGGCCGCTGCGTTCATCGCCTCCGCCGGAAGGTAGCCGAGCGCGTCCTGGATGTCTTGCAGGATGGGGATAAGTTCATCGCGCCGGCCCTGGTAGCGCGAGAAGACCTTTTGCAGCTCATTTTGCACTTGAGAAGCACCCGTGATTTCCAGGGATGACGGCGCCGGTCCGTCGCACAGAACGTACAGTCTAACGCGCGCGCCCGGCCCAGGCAAACGCAGCGCAGCGGCCCGCGCAACCGCCGAGGAGGAGCCGTCTGCTTGACGGCCCCAACGTGGTTGGATAGAATCGTATTTATGATGTTCTGCCGCAGCCGCAGGTCGTGTCGCGCGAGAGGGACAGGAAGGAAATTGGATGAGCGGAACGCGTTTCAAGGATGATTTCAGGCGGAATTTCCTGACCGGCATCGCCGCGTTATTTCCAATCGTTGTGACCCTGGTGCTCTTCGGCTGGCTCTACGGCAACATTGACCGCACGATCGGCCAGGGCGCCAATGATATCTGTCGCAACGTGCTGGCGCACGATGAGAACTTGTTTAGTTTTTTTTTCCCCGGCGCGACTGATGCGCAACAGGCGAGCCCTAAGGCGCGGGCGGATTACGTCAGCCAACACTTCCCGCGGTTCATAGGAGTGAGCGTCGGCCTGATAGGGCTGGCGGTGCTGGTTTACTTGCTCGGCAAGTTCCTGCGAGGGTACATAGGAAACAAGTTGATGCAGCTTGTGGATCGCATCTTTACGCGGTTTCCGCTGATAAAGTCGGTTTATCCACATGCCAGGCAGGTGGGAGATTTTATCTTCGGGCAGAAGGGGCGACACGGGTTCCGTGACGTAGTCCTGATCCAGTATCCTCGCCGCGGCATCTACTCGATCGGCTTTTTGACCGGCAATGCGATGGAAAAGGTCAGGGAGAAAGTCGGCAGCGACCTGGTTACGGTTTTCGTGCCCACCTCGCCGACGCCCTTGACGGGCTTCGCGGTGCAGGTGGCCCCTGACGAGGTGGTCAGCGTTGATATGAGCGTGGACGAGGCGTTCCGGTTCTTTATCACGGCGGGGATGTTGAGCGGCGAGCAGACGGATCTGAAGAAGTTAGCGGACCCAGGCCCCCCGCAGCGCACCGGACAGGGCGATTGATCTGCCCTCTGGTGTGTGGCGCGTTTCTCGCGTTCCCTTTTTCTTCAGGAAGGGGATGGAAAGCATGGATGTTGAGATCACGGGAAGGCACACAGAAGTGACGGACGACATAAGGAATTACGTCTGGCAGCATATCGAGAAGCTGCCCAGGCACGACGACAAGATCCAGTATGTCACCGTGACGCTGGACGAGAACTCCGGAACCCAAATGGTGGAGATTATCGCAAAATGCCACCGCGCCGATCTCGTTGCGGAAGCGAAAGGGCACGACATGTATCGAAGCATTGACGAGGCTTTCGGCAAAATGGAACGGCAGATCAAGAGATATCATGACAAGCTGGTGGACCATAGATCGAAAGGCCTCCATTGATGCGCTGAAGGGGTTTGGGCCGCTCGGAGCGAACCGGTTCGCTGCGGCGGCCACCAGCAATGTTCTTGTTCGGATGGAGAGTGCGAATGGCGCTGACGGATTACCTGTCTGCTGAGACTATTTGCGTGGACATGCGATCGCAGGATCGGGAGCAGGTGGTCCGCGCTATGCTCCAGTGCTTCGTCACAGCAGAGCTGATAAGCGAACAGCTCATTGACGACGCTCTGAAGGCGATTCTGGATAGGGAGAGGATGGGAAGCACCGCTATCGGCCGCGGCGTGGCCGTCCCACATGCTCGGCTGGAGGCGCTGGACCGGATATTGGTGGCCTTCGCCTGCAGCGGCGATGGTGTGGATTTCAACGCACTGGACCGTGGCCCCGTGCACTATATTTTTCTCGTTATTGCGACCAAGGATTCCACCGAGGAATACGTCAACGTAATGGAACGGATCAGCCGCTTGATCCAGAACGACGATTTCCTCCGGTTTGTCTCCCGGGCTTCAAACGCCGAAGATGCGCTGGCGTTGATTGACGAGATGGACAGTTAGGAGCGGCCGGCGTCCGCCCGAAAGTCCTGCTCGCGAAAAGTGGCCATTTACCATACGAAAAGATGACTTCAGAACAAAAGCACAGCATAGAGATCGTGATAGGCAACCCGCTGGGGTTTCACATTCGCCCCGTGCAGCGATTCGCCGCGATGGCGAAGCTGTTCGACTCTCATGTCGAGGTGGAGCTACGAGGACAGAAAGCCCCAGGCAAGAGCATCATAAACCTGATGGGACTGGCGGGGCGCAACGGAGATACCATGCGCATCGCCGCGCAGGGGCCGGACGCGGATCAATGCGTGCAGGTGCTGGCATACATTGCGCGGAACGATTTCTTCGTGGAGGATCACCTGGATACCGACCAGCAGCCCAATCGTCACGTGGAGCGGCTGGCCAGTCTGGCTTCCTGCTTCAAGAGTGACATAACCGCCACAGTCGACGGGCGAAATGTGGATGCCAAGAACGCTTCCGCGCTGATGCGACAGGGAGTCTCCCCGCACACCGCGCTGGATTTCCAGGTGCTCGGCGAGGACGCAAGACAGGCGCGCGCGATTATCGACAACCTCGTCAGCAACAGCTACTATATTGAGGAAGAGATGGTCAGAAAGGGCAAGGGAGGCGCCTGAGAATGGAGACAGAACACGGCATCCCGGTCGGACCGGGCATTGCAATCGGCCCGGCCTTTCTGCTGGAAGCGGAAGGCGTCCGGATCCCGAGACACTATGTCTCCGAGGACGAGATCGAGGGGGAAATAAGCCGCCTGGACGAGGCTATCTCTGAAGCGCAGGACGAGCTGGAGGCCCTGGCCGAGCATGTCTCCAAGAAGGCCGGTCCGAAGGTCGCCGAGATATTCAGCGCCCATGCCGCTATGCTGCGGGACGAATACCTCTGCCAGGAATTCAGAGACCGCATCCGGCAAAAGAAATACGCGGCCGAATTCGCCGTTGCGCACACCATGGGCCAATGGCGCAGCGCCTTCCAGGAGGATTCATTCCTGGCGAGCCGGGCGCCGGACCTGGATGACCTGGAACGGCGCGTTCTGCTGCATCTGCTGGGCGCCCGGCGCGAAGAGCTGGGCACGCTGAAGACCGACGTGATTCTGGCCGCCCACGACCTGCGCCCCAGCCAGATAGTGACCCTGGACCCCGACCACGTGAAAGGTATAGTCATGGACGCCGGAGGCCCGACCGGGCACACCGCCATTATCGCCAGCGCACTGGGCATCCCGGCGGTCGTGGGTCTCGGCTCCGTCAGCGCCAGGCTCACCGGCGGCGACACCGTCATCGTGGACGGGGAGAAGGGGTTGGTCATCATCGGGCCCGACGAGGAAACCATCAAGACCTACCGGCAGCGTCGCGACCAGGCTGCCAAGACAGAGCAGACGCTGCTGGCTGAGGTGCGCGACCTGCCGGCCGAGACCAAGGATGGTCATCGCGTTGACATACTGGCCAACATCGAATCCCCCCGTGAGGTGGCGCGGGCCATCGAGCACGGCGCCGAAGGAATCGGGCTCTATCGCACCGAGTTCCTTTACCTGACCAGCGAGAGCATCCCGAGCGAAGAAAGGCATTTCGACGCCTACATGGAGGCGATCGAGAAACTCGACGGGCGCCCGATCACCATCCGCACCGTTGACCTGGGGGGGGACAAATTCGGCGGCGTCGGCTCCCCGGAGCCGGAGAGAAACCCCTTCCTCGGCCGCCGCTCGATCCGATACTGCCTGGAGCACCCGGACCTCTTTCGCGACCAGTTGCGGGCCATCCTGCGGGCGAGCGTCCACGGAAACGTCCGGGTGATGTTCCCAATGGTCTCGGGGATCGAGGAGCTGCTCGCCGTCCAGCTCATCCTCAAGGAACTCCAGAACGAGTTCCAGCAGGCCGGAAGGGCGTTCGATCACAAAATGCAGGTCGGCATGATGGTCGAGGTGCCCTCGGCGGCGGTCTATGCCGACGCACTGGCCCAGTACGTGGACTTCTTCAGCATCGGCACCAATGACCTTATCCAATACACGCTTGCCATTGATCGGACGAACGAACACGTGGCCGACATGTACCAGCCCCTCCATCCGGCCGTGTTGCGGCTGCTGAGAATGACCATTGACGCCGCGCACAACGCGGGGATCTACGTCAGCCTCTGCGGGGAGATGGGCAGTGACATCATGTACGCCCTTCTATTGCTCGGGCTTGGCATTGACGAGTTGAGCGTGGCCCCCACCTGGCTGGTACCCGAGATCAAGAAGATCATCCGTAACGTCAGCTACAAGACCGCCCGGGACGTAGCCGACGAGATACTGAACATGTCGGAAGTCAACCGCGCCGTCGCCCGCCTCGCGGAGGTCAACCGGGACCTGCTGCCTATGCTCTTCCGCTAGGGCCGATCACTTTGCTCCCCCCTCCGGGCCGCCCCCCTGCTGGCGCCAGGTGATGTCGCCGGCAAGCAGTTTCTCATAAACCGGCGCCGGCACATAGGACTTGACGATCTGCTGCCACCCTTCGAAGCCGACCAGTCCCTTGACGAAGCCGCTGCTCAGCTCGCATATCTGGCGCGGCGGTATCAGGAACACGGTCGCGATCTGCGGCGCAAGGTCCTCATTGAGGTTGCGCATCGTATGCTCGAAGCGATAATCCTCGTCGCTGCGGATGCCGCGCAGGATGTATCGCGCCCCCCTGGACTCGGCGTACCTGACCAGCAACTTGCTCTTGAAGCCATCCACCTCCACGTTGGCGAGACTGCGGGTGCACTCGCGGAGCATCTCCAGCCGCTCTTGCAGGGTGAAGGTGTACTTCTTATTCGGGTTGATCCCCACCGCGACGATGAGCCGCCCGAACATCTCCGCCCCGCGCTTGATCATGTACATGTGCCCCATGGTCGGCGGGTCGAAACTGCCCGCGTAGACACAGGTTTTGACGTCCTCGTTTTCAGTTCTCACCAGTTCTCCCTCCCGCAGATACCAGCCTTCGTGCTGGAGCAGGCTCATCTTCCAGCGGGGCCCGGCCCCGAACCCGCCCGGCCGGCGGCCCTGCGCCACCACCCGGTGGCAGGGGATGAAGATCGGCATGGGGTTCCGCGCCACCGCCCGGCCGACGGCGCGCGCTCCTTTAGGGAGTCCCACGCGCGTGGCCAGATCCCCGTAGCTCACCAGCTCGCCCGGCGCAACGTCCATCAGTTCCCGATACACATTCCTTTGGAAATCCGTGGCGCCGCCGAGTTCGAACGTTTCCAGGCCGACCCCGAGCGCCTCGCCGCGGAAGTAACGCCCCAGCGCATCGAAAAAGGCCTCTACGGCCCTGGGGACTTGCTCTTCGGGCGCCGCCGGCCGCTCCTCGCCCGCCGGGCGGAGCCGGACCCGGGCCAGCTTCCCGCCTGCGATGGTCAACTCGATCGGTCCGAACGGACTCTCGTATACGGCCTTATGGGACAGCGCCACCTTTGCTCTCCGATGCCGCGTCGGCGCGCTCAGAAGGGCGCAGCACAGTGTATCCCCGGGGCGGTTTGTATTCAAACATCTTGTCCTTCAGCTTCGTGTCCAGGCGCACGTCCCTGAGCGTATAGGTATGGATGATCTCACCGGGGAAGCCGCCTTCGTGCAGCACGAACTGGCGGGGCAGCCAGTTCTCACTGCTGATCTCAACCTCGATGGCGTCGTAGAGGGGCGCTGGCTTCTTCTTGCGGCGCGGTCTGAATCTGAGACGGCGGACCTGAACAGGCGGTTTGCCTTTCTCCCTGGCCGGTTCCTGCCCCGCGCTCACCAGTTCGACGCTGTAGTCCTTGAGCAGGCCTTCGGAGCCCTCGCCGTATCCGAATCGCAGGAATGCGGCCTCACGGTTCGCCTCGTCGCTTACGGGGTATATCTCCACCTGCCTGGTCTCGTGGCTGACCACCCACCATTTCTTGCCGTTGGTGTAGACTTCCTCGTTGCGGGGCTTGCCGAGCTTCAGGATGATGTGGTCCGGCTTCTTATAGATCAGCTCGCCGCGGGACTTCTGCTTCTCGTCCAGCAGCGGGATGGCGCGCACGTATGTGATCCTGGCGCGGACGCTTTTGAGGGCCGCGTTCGCCTCTTGCAGGTGGTCGAGCGCCCGCTTCGCCTCGGGCGGCGGCTCCTGGGCCTGGAGCGGCGTGTCCGCCTGCTGCGCATCGGCCGGCGAGCAGCTCAGCAGAATCGGCGCCAGGCAGAACAAGAGCGAGAGTTTTATTGCTCGGCGGCGCATGGTCAATCCCCTTGCGAGTTCCAGCGTGCCAGCAGCGGCGGCAACTCGCGCAGGTCCTCCAGCACGAAGTCCGTCTCGCGCGGAGCTTCCGCATCTTTCCCGCCCTTCAGGAAGGCGGTGCGGGCGCCCGCCGCGTGGCCCGCCATCACGTCGAACCGGTAGTCTCCGACCATGAGCACTTCGCCCGGGGTCAGCTTGAGCCTGTCGGCGATTCTCAGCACGGGGACGGGGGACGGCTTCGGCGCCTCGTCGTCGCGGCTCAACCAGCAGTCGAACTGGAGCCCGAGGCGCCCCAGCACGGTGCGCACCGAGCGGGCCGAGTTCCGCGTCAGCAGCGCCAGCGCGCAGCCCATGCGGCGCAGGCTATCTATCGCTTCGGCGGCGCCCTCCCGCAGTGTGCAGTCCAGGGCGGCGCGCTCCTCGTGTCGGGCGAGGATGGAGTACATTCGCCGGCTCTCCTCGGGCCCGGCCCGGTCCATGTACTCGAGCAAAGGGCGGTCTCGGGGAACGCCGGTCTGGGCATGGATCAACTCGAAGTCCAGCGGCGAGTCGATCAGCGTCCCGTCCATGTCGAATATGACGGCCTTGATCTCAGCCTGCGGCATCAGCGGAAGCCTTCAAGAGTTCCGCCCGGTTCTCGTATATCTTCGCGATGGCGTCCGTCAACAGATGCGCCCGGCGCGGCGGACAGGCCAGAAAATGCCAGCTCGTAAGCACGGCCCGATCATAGAACAGCTCGTCGGCCACCGGGAGTTTCCAGCGCGACGGCGTGATCGCCTTCACGTAGCTCTTGCTCAGGGCATGGCGCTTCTTGGTGTGGGGATAGTAGACATCGCTGTGGGTAAGCGGCGCATAAGTGCTGCCGAAGCCAACTCCCAATTCAGCGGAAAGCGCCCGGCGAAAAGCGTTCGCGTCCAGGCCGTCATAGCTCTTCTTGTCGTAACAGAACACGAACGCGTAGCCGCACTGGCGGGTTATGTGCTTGTTGCGGCGCAGGGGCTCGACGCCCGGCGCATCCGCCACGGCCCTGTCAAGCGCCAGGCCGTTGCGATCTATCCGCGGCGCGTTCTTCCTGTGGGCCGATAGCTGTCCGCGCAGAACAGCGGCCTGGAAGCTGGTCATGCGGTAGTTGCCGCTGTGGACCTTGACGCCTTCCTTGTATTCGCGGCCGCACGAGCGCTGGCTGACGATCTTCCAATAGGAATCTTCATCCTGCGTGAGTATGGCGCCGCCCTCGCCGCCGGTCATCAGCTTGGAGCGCTGGAAGCTGTACGCGCCGAAGTCTCCCAGGGTTCCGGCGCCGCGCCCGTCCCACTGGGAACCGTGCATGTGGGCGCTGTCTTCAACGACGTGAAGCTCGTGTTTCTTGGCTATGCGCATCAGCGCGTCCATGTCCGCCATGCGGTGGTAAAGATGCACCGGGGCTATGGCGCGCGTGCGCGGGGTGATGGCCTCTTCCACCTTCTTCGGGTCGATGCACAACGTGTCCGCCTGCACGTCGACAAGGACGGGCACGGCGTTGACGTCACAGACGGCGCTGGCCGTGGCCTGCCACGTCAAGCCGGGCACTATCACCTCGTCGCCCGCGCCGATGTCCAGCGTCTCCAGGGCCACTTGCAGCGCGTGTGTGCCGTTCGTGACCAGTGCGCAGAACTTGGACTTGTTGAAATCCGCCCACTCCTTCTCGAACCTGGCGGCCATGGACTTGGTGTTGCCCGGCCAGTCGTCCCAATCGCCGCTATCGTAGGCCTGGAGCAGGTACTTGCGTTCCAGGTCGGGGCGTGAGGTCAGCCTGGCGCCGCCCAGGATGTTCTCAGTTACTGGCTTTCCGCCCAGACATGCTAACTTGCTCAAAGCGTCTCTCCTTAAACCATAAATGTGTTACGGCAGGAAGTTTTCTACCTTCTCGAGTTTCTCGGGCAGGTAGCGTTCAATGACGAAGTTGAGGCTGTGCTTGGCGAATGCCTGCTGCTCGACGCGCGCGCCCATCTTGAGCATCTTCTTTATCGCCCGCTGCCACGGCTTGTGATGCCGGAAGAAAGGATCGTTCTTGATCAGGTCTTTGGCGCGTTTGATGTCCGTCTCGGTGAGCGGATGGGTGGGCAGTTCGTATTCGGTGATGTCGTCGGGCGTGACGCCCAGGAAGTGGGCTTGCGGCACGCAGAAGAACTCGTTGATGTGGGCCGCGTTGCCGCTGCCGACCTTCAGTGTGCGGTAGATGTTGCCATAGCCGTAGGGGTCGCCGTCTACGAAGGCATAGACGGGGATGCCCTTCTCTTCGCTGAGACGGCGGATGAACCTGCGGCAGGCCCTGGTGGGGACGCCGCCCATGGAAACCAGGATGCAGTTGAACTCCCGCCAGAAGGCATGGTTATTGAGTCGCTGGAACATGCCGGCGGTCTCGATGGCCAGCACGAACTTGGCGTCGGTTTCGAATTCGAGTTCTTCAACGCTGATCGGCACCGAGTAGGCCCCGCTGCCGAAGCGAGTGCAGTCAATGCGCACCTTCTCGCCGGAGGCGCGTTCGGAATCGATCACGATAAGCTCCCCGGCGATCTCGCCGCCCTTCTCCTCGGGGATGAAGCCGAGCTGTTCGCGGTTGACCTGGAAGAATGCCTCCACGTCCTCCATCACCGTGTCGGACTCGGATTGCTGGTCGAACCGGGCGTCGCCCCAGTTTTTGGACACGTAGTAAGCTTCTCGCTTGGTGACCTCCTCGCCGACGTCAATGGCTTCCTTGCTCAGGGCCATCATGCGGAGGGTCTGGGCGAAGGTCTTGACGGTATTGTAGGTGAGGGTGCGGGTGACTTTGTCCCCTTTGAGCTTGAAATAGCCGTTCTGCGTGTCGTAGGTCACGTTGCTCAAGGAGCGCTTGGGAAACTTCATGGACGGCTTCTTCTTGTCGTCAATGCGCCCCTTGATGTTCCTGGCGCAGGAGATGATGCGTTCGCTTGCGTGCTCTTCCGGCATGTGTTCTCCATCAGAATAGCTCATTATGAGGATAATTAGAGTGTAACTCGTATGTCAAGTAATCTCGCTTGACTATCCTGCTGACAGGGGTTAGCATCTGCGGCGGTTCGCCGGTCACGATGCGGCGAGAGCGTTCGGGCCGGCGACCAGATCAAGCTTTGCGAATCGTATGGACCAGTACGTTTTTTTAGGGAGGAGACGTACATGGCGCGTTATGGTGTGTATGAGATCGTAGGGTTGGCGGGGGAAGTAGGGCTTGCTGAGTTGGGGGTCCCATCGGGCTTCGCAGGGGGATCGATAAATGCCTAACGGAATGGATAAACTGAAGTCCAGGCTGGCTGAAGCGAAGGCGAACCTGGACACGGTGCGCCCGTTGATGCGCAGGGGCCGAAATGCCCAGATAGTCGGCACACTCGTGGGGCTGGTGATAGTGGGGGTCGTCGTCGTGACGCTCCTGACTAACCTGCTCGCGCTGAAGAAAACGCTGCCTCAAACTGTCACCACGGCGTTTGCAGAAGATGCGATTCTGCGCACGAACCTGCGAAGCGCCGCCATGGATACATGGAGGGCGCTCTCGCCGGTATACGCGGCGGAGTTGAAGCAGAGGTATGAGAACGGAGATTTCGATCCGGTGGCGAAGGCCGCGTTCAAGCATTTGAGCGATGACGTGGCGCCGGCCGTGAAGGACGTGGTCCAGAAAGAGATCAATGACATGGACCTGGCGCCCCTGCTCAAAGAGCAAGCCGCGCAGTTGATAGCGGACGTGAGACCCACCCTTGTGAAAGAGATCAAGGGGAGGATCGAGGCCCTGGACCTCAACGCCAGGCTCCAGGAAGAGATGAACGCCATGTTCGCGGACGTGAGCCAGACGCTCAGCAAGGAACTGGAGAACAGGCTCAATCAGCCCGACCTAGCGCCTCTCATTCAGAAGGAGATGGGCGGGCTGCTCGCCGAGGTGACCTCCGAGCTGGCGCGGCAAACCCAGGCCAAGGTCGCCCAGTTGGAACTGGCGCCCTTCCTGACGGACGAGTTCGGCAAACTGAGCGCCGAAGTCGGCCCCATGGCGCTGGAGCAGCTCAAGAGCCGGGCATCCGACACGAAGCTGCTCGACACCGCTGCGGGCGAGCTGCGGCAGTTGGCGCAGGAGGTCGGCCCCGTTTACCTGTCTGAAATGCGCGCAGTGGTGGAAGAGGTGGGCCTGCCGGGCGCTTTGCGCGCCTCCATGCAAGACGTGGCAGCGCAAGTGGGGCCCCAATACCTCGACGAGTTCCATCGCGTGGCGCCGCAGATAATGAAGGCCGCCAGAAGCGAAATAGACGGCCTCGCCGAAGACATCGCCTACCGCCTCAAAGAGCGTGTCCAGGAAGAAATGCAAGCGACCCTCCTGGCTAAGAAGGCTTACATCGAACAGGAAACCGGCCTGACGCCTGATCAGGTCACGCAAAAGCTCGCCTCAGTGGTCGTCGCGGTGCAGGAGGCCCTTCTCAACCTGGTCAAACAGAGGACCGACCGCTACCAGGCGGACCTTCAGGAGATCAACCAACTGCTGGCCAGGATACCGGACAGCCAGCATAAAGACCCGGACTGGCTGGTGGACGAGATGGTCAACGTGAGCCTGCAACTTCTGAAGTCGAAACTGCCTGACTACAAAAGCGAACTGGAATGGCCGGGAGGAGAACTATGAACCAGGAAAACACAAATCAGGAAGTCCTCCAGGAAGTCCAGGCCCTGGCCGATGATATCGCCGGCGAGTCGAGCGCCCTGAACGCCTCCACGTCCAGGCACTGGAAAGTCGTCGCCTGGACCTACGGCATCATTTGCGTGGTCGTCGCCAGCTACCTGGGATTCATCTACGCGAAGTTCGACGAGTTCCTCAAACCCGACAGGCTGGCAGAAATGGCCACTACCAAGGCCAAGGAGGCCCTGCCAGGTCTCCAAGAGAGGGCCATCACTACTCTGAAAGGCCTCGCTAAAGGGACAGTGGCCTCCATTGACGTGAAAGCCCTTAGCGCGCAACTCGACGGCTTGAGCGAGCAGGTGGTCGAGAAGGTCCAGAACGAAGGCCCCCGTTACATCGAGAGGGCCGTGCAAAACCGCCAGAAGCCTATCGACGAGAGTGTTGTCGCCCTTAGACAGAAACTGGCGAAAAAGCTGGAGAAATCCCTCCCCGACATGGTGGATCGGATGATGGAATCGCGGGAGCAAGTTGAGTCCCGGATTTCAGGATTGCGTGAGCAACTGACGCAGCAGATCAACGATTCCATCCCCCAGATGCTGGATGTCGTTCTGGCCCGGGGCGGCGATCTGGAGCCGAAGATCCGGGACATCCGGGAGAAACTGGCCACCGAGATCAAGGACAAGGTTATTCCCAGGCTCATGGATTCCCTCTCCGCCGAGCAGCTCAAAGAGCAGGTCCCCAAGTTGAGGGAGGAACTGCTCGCCCAGCTCCAGGCGCGCATCCCCGAAGCGCTGGACCAGTTGGAACCGCGCCTCAGGGAGCTTGAGCGGCAATTGCCCGAGCAGCGCAAGGAGTACGCCAAGAAGCTGCTGGAGCGGGCTCCTGAGTTCAGAGAGAGGCTCAGGCCCCGTCTGATAGAGCTTCGGGACGAGAGCCTTCCCGACGTGACCGAACGTCTCAGCGCCACCCTCCAAGAGCAGGCGCCGCAGATCGCCGACACCTTCAGGGACCAGGTCATCGAGCAAGTCCTGCCGCAAGCGAAGAAGCTGGTCATGCAACGGACTATGGAGCGCGTCAGCGGGTCCATGCCTGAACTGAAAGGCGTGGTTGACAAGGCCGTCACCCAGATCGTGCAACAGCACATGGATGACATTAAATCACTGGACAGGGATGACCTCACCACGGCCCTCGAGGCCGCGTTCGAAGAGGCGGCCGGCCCCGTGCTGGACGACTTCTCCAAGGGCGCCGAACAGGGCATCAAGGACGTCAAGCAAACCCTCACAAAGCTGCTCACCAAGAAGGAACTCGGCCAGCCGCTGACCGAGGATGAACAGCTCTACCTGCGCTACGTCCAGCTCTGGAAGACGTACTGGAACGTCCGAATGGCAGAAAAGAGCCAGTAGACGCCAGGCGTCACGGGGCTCTGAGCGACAGCGTCTCGAAAAGCGGCCGCCGACCTGCCGGGCCGGCGGCCGCCCTGCTTCCACTTCGGATATTGCCTTCCGCCCTATTGCATCCTTTCCACTTCATCCCATATTCGCTCCAGCGCCATCCCAAGGATAGGGGCTGCGTGGCTGCCGCCGTGCCCGGTGGTTGACTCGCTGACCACCGCAAAGGCGATCTTGGGATTCTCATAGGGGGCGTAGCCGGCGAACCAGGCGTGATTCAGCCCGCTGGCCTCTTGTTCGGCAGTGCCGGTCTTGCCGGCCACCCGGAAGCGCTCCAGGTCCGCGTGCCGCGCCGTGCCCCGCTTCTGCGCCACCAGTCGCATCCCCTCCCTGACGGCCGACAGCGTTGTTTCATGGAGCGCAATCCGCTTGAACTGCGGCCTCTGCTCCCTGACTATCTCGCCCTCGCTGTTGGAGGCGTGGTGGAAGAAGTGCGGCCTGTAGAGCCGCCCACCGTTCGCCACGGCGGCCATCATGTTCGCCACCTGGAGCGGGGTGCAGAGCAACTTGCCCTGCCCGATCGCCAGGTTGATCACCTGGAACGTGGCGTGCGCCTCCGGCACGCGCCCCGTCGTCTCGAACGGGAAGTCCACACCCGTCGGCATCCCCAGGCCGAAACGCCGTCCCCAACGGGTCAGCGCGGGCCCGCCCGCGGCAAGCGCCGTGTGATAGAAGTAAATGTTGCAGGAACGCTCGATCGCCTCCAACAGGGCTAACGTGCCGTGGGAACCGGTGCAGTGGAAGGCGCGCCCTTCGAACACCTCCCGCCTGTGGCAGGTGAAGGTGGTGGCCGGCGTGATGGCCCCCTCTTCCAGGCCCGCAATCGCCGTGATGACCTTGTAGACGGAACCGGTGGGCAGGGCCGCCTGCACGGGACGGAATAAGAACGGAGCGCGCTCCTTGTCCTTAGCGATTTCATCAAGCCGCTCCCGGTAGGTGGACAGGTCGTAGCTCGGGAACGTTGCGGCGGCGAGCACCGCCCCGCTCCTTACGTCCACGATAACCAGCGCGCCGCGATCGAAATCAAGCTGCGGCATTCCCGAGGCCCGCTGAAGCGCCTCGTTCGCCGCCCGCTGGAAATCCTCCCGCAGTGTCAGGTACACGTCGCAGCCGGGCTCAGGGGGCGCCTCGCGCGAAACCTTCTCCACCTTCAGCAGCCCGAACGCCAGGTAGTTGCGAACGTATCCGCGCCGGCCCCGCAGCAGGTCCTCATATTCCTTCTCCATGCCGCTTGAGCCGATCCGATCGTCCATCTTATAGCGGGCGCCTATCTGGGAGAGCGGCATGCCGCCCGTCCATTGGCGGCCCTCGCGGCAGACTTTCTTCCACTGCTCCGGGTTCAGATCGTTGACCCCCCCGACCACGTGAGGGGCCAGGGCTCCATTCGGATACTCTCGGCGCGCGCCTTCATGGATTACGATGCCGGGGAAGGCCTCCGGCGCGGCGCGCACGGCGGCGGCCACTTCCGGGGGGACGTCCCGCACGACGGGGTGCGCCTGGTTCTGCTCCACGACGCGCACGCGCTCCATGCCTGTCCTTTTCTCCACCGCCCGCCGTATGCGCTCCACCCGGCGTATGATCCGCTGCGCCTTCTCCTCCAGCTTTTCGCGCGGCACGCCGCAGAGCCGGCTGACCTGCTCCTTCCACTCGTCCTTCGGCAGGTCGTCGTAGCTGACCGCCAGGTCAAATGCCGGAACCTGCCGGGCAAGCGGCGTGCCCCAGCGGGTGTAGATCCCCCCGCGGACGGTCTCGACGAGGTGATTGCCCGAGGCGCGCGTGTAGCGGCTCAGATCGAAGCGATCGTGCCACAGAATCTGCACCTGCGCCAGCCGCCCCAGCAGCACGAGGAAGGCCAGCCCAAAGAGCCCGACCAGGATGTAAACCCGTCGCGAGAGCAACTTCCCACCACGTAAGAGATGAATATCCGAAACCGTTCAGGCGCCTTTCAGCACGGCTTGCCCTTCGTAGTGCCCTCCCGGAGCTGCAGGACGGCGAAGCAGGAAGCGCCACTTGCAGAAAAGATTAACCACAACGACACCACGAACACAACGAAAGGCGGATAAAGTGGGAAGGACAAGAAGTCAGAGCAATAAGATAAGCGATTAACGAACAAAGAGAGGGCGGCGCTCAGCGCCGTTCATTTCATCCTTTATCCTTGCCCCGGGGGTAACCTTCCGGCCTGTCGAAGCGGTGCGGCGGCGTGTAGGAATAGAGGCCATGCACCCCGGCCTCCTCGCGGGACGAGAGGCTGCGCTTTTCAAATCGGAGCCGCCCGGACGCCATCGCCTCGTGCAACTCGGCAATGGTGCGCTCTCCCAGGTCTTGAAGCGCGTGTTTGACGCCCTGGAGCAGATAGGGCACGTAGTTGATGACCGACCCCTTGTCCACGACCGTGCCGCTGACGCCCTGCGCGACGCGGATGCGTTCTTCGCCGGCTTCGTAGCGGCGGGCGCCCCGCGCCTGCATGGCCTCTTTGGAGCCCATGCCGCGGTAGCGCTTGACCCGCACGCCGCCTTCGTAGAAGTATTCGCCCGGCGACTCGTCCGTGCCGGCCAGCATGGAGCCGAGCATCACCGTGGAGGCGCCGATCGCCAGGGCTTGCGCAATGTGGCCGATCAACTTGACCCCGCCGTCTGCGATGATCGGGATGCCGCGCTTTCGGGCGGCCCGGGCGCAGTGATAGACGGCGCTGGCCTGCGAGCGGCCCACCGCCACGGTCTCCTGAGTGATGCATATCGAACCCGGCCCCATGCCGATGCGAAGGGCGTCGGCGCCGGCCTCGATAAGGCCCTCGCACTGCTCGGCGGTGACCACGTTCCCCGCCACGATCTGCAGGTCGGGGTATTGCTCCTTGATCCAGTTGAGCATCTCGATCTGGTAGGTGGAATAGCCCTGCGCGCTGTCCAGCACGATCACGTCCACACCGGCCGCCACGAGCGCCTCGGCCCTCTGCCTGTCCTCATGGTGGGTGCTGATTGACGCCCCTACCAGCAGTTGCTTGGAAGGGTCCTTGCTGGCCAGGGGGAAGTCCTGGTTCTTGCGCATATCCGTCCGGCTCATCAGCGACACCAGGTTCCCTTCATCGTCCACGATGGGCAGCTTGCCCTTCTTGCTCTCTTTCAGTATCCGGTTGCCTTCCTGCAGGCTGATGCCCTGGTGCGCGGTCACCACGTCAGTGGTCATCACTTCCCTGAGCGGCCTGTCCCGATCGGTCTCGAAGTCAATATCCCGCGCTGTGACGATGCCGACCAGCTTGCCCCCGGCCTCGCCGTCGGCCGTGATGGGAATGCCGCTGAAACCGTGGCGTTCTTTTATCGCGTCCACGTCGCGGATCAGGTGATCGGGGGACAGAGCGACGGGGTCTGTTATGAATCCATTTTCGAACCGCTTGGTCTTGCGGACCAGCGCCGCTTGCTCCTCGACCGAGTTGTTATAGTGAATGATCCCGATTCCGCCGAGCAGCGCCAGGCTGATGGCCATGGCGCTCTCCGTCACGGTGTCCATCGGGGAACTGACCAGCGGCATTTTGAGGGATATCCGGCGGGTAAGCGCCGTCTCCAGCTCAATCTCCGCAATCCCATGTTCGACGTAACCCGGCAGGATGATGAAATCATCGTAAGTCAGCCCGCCGTCCGCAAAAAGGGCTGCCGCGTCAACTCCATTTTCAGTCGCCATTCTCAACCTCCTATGAAGTAGGGGGACGGCGCGCCGTGCCCCTACCGGTCTTCCGGCTCGCCCGGACGGAAGGCCGAATCGGCGCCCCCCGCGGTTGGACTACAGCGCCGTCGCAGAACATGCAGTGACTGACCTGGCGCGCCCGGTGTGAAGGCGCCGCTGTGGCTTGCCCCGCTCAACCCGCCGCTTCCTGCACGGCCGCATCCAGGGCTTCCAACATCTCCTTCGGGGTGTTATAGCGCTCGTAATCGGTCATGGAACGCATGATCACCTCGCAGATGGCCTTAGGAATGTCCGGATTGATGGCCTCCGGTTTGGGGGACTTTCGGTCGAAGGCGCTGGACACCTTATCGGCCGGCAGCTTCTTGCTGAACGGCGCTCGCCCACAAAGCATGTAATAGAGCACGGCGCCGGCGCCGAAAACGTCTGACTTCTGATCGGCCACCACGGGGTAGGCTATAAGCTCCGGCGCGGCGAACTCGGGCGCCACCTGGATGCTGCCATCCATAACGCGCGTGACCTGCGCATCCCGCCGACCGGTGAGCGGCTTTACCAGGTCGAAATCTGTCAGCTTCACCTTCATGCCTTCGCAGAGCAGTATGTTATCCGCTCGCAGGGCGCGGAAGACTATGTCGTTCTCATAAGCGTACTGGAGCGCAGCCAGCACCTGGCGGATGATCCTCAGGGCGGTATCCAGGGCCAGCGCCCCCCCCTTGGCCTCGACGACTTCCTGGAGGCTCTTGCCATGGACGTATTCCATGGCCACGAAGAACCATCCGTCCGCCCTGCCGCCCTTGTAAACCTGCACAAAACCGGGATGCTTAAGCCTGGCGCTGTGCTTAGCCCCGCGGATGAACCGGTTCTGGTCCTCAATTGATATGCTCTCCAATGGCTTGAGCACCTTGACGGCCGCCGGTTTACCGGTCTCTTGCGCCCTCGCCTGGAACACCACGGAGGTCTCACCGTTGAAGATGATCTTCTCCAGCACGAAGCCGGCAAGGCGTTGCCCGCTCAGCGCGCGCACTTTCTTGTCGGCTTCTTCCTGCGCGGCGTTGGTCCCGAGCACGCCCAACCCCGACGTCTTCGGAGAGGGACTGGGCCAGACCACTTCGATCACGTGGCTGCCGACCGTTATTTCGTCTCCCCCTTTCAGCTCCACCGGCTCCTGGATCAGCACGTCATTCACTCTGGTGCCGTTCCTGCTGTCGAGGTCCTTGATGAAGAGCCTGCCGTCCTCGTAGGTGATCTCGCAGTGCCGGCGGGATAGCTGGCTATCAGCCAGGTGGACCTGGCAGAAGGCCCCGCGGCCCACCCACACGACCTCTTTTTCTTCGGAGGGCGGTATTTCATACTCGAAATTGGCCTGCCGGCCGACCTTAACCCGAAGGCGGGGATCCATAGCCTTTCCACCTCCATAGCGGTTGGTGCGCAGACGGCATCCGCTCCCTGCGGACTATTGCTCGCCCGGCTCGGCCCGGGCGATCTCAATTGCCGCCTGCAGGTCTTCTATTGCCTCGTTCATGGATTTATAGCGCATATTCCTGTCTTTTGCAATGCACTTCCGCAGCACATCGTCCAACTCGTCGGGCAGTCCCGGTTCAAGGTCCCGCAGGGGCAAGGGCGGCACGTTCAGGTGCGTTTGCATCTTC
This sequence comes from Planctomycetota bacterium, assembly GCA_021161675.1. Lineage (GTDB taxonomy): Bacteria > Planctomycetota > Brocadiia > SM23-32 > SM23-32 > JAGHAF01. The sequence goes on from JAGHAF010000074.1 coordinate 24,826, forward strand.
CTCTGCCGGTCACCGCTCAGGTTAAAAGGCTTCCGAAATGTGAGCACTTCATAGGCCGAAACCCCGTAAGCATAGATATCCGTGCGCACGTCCACCTGTTGATTCCTCACCTGCTCGGGCGCCATGTAGCTCGCAGTGCCCGCGCGGGTGATCAGCGCCCTGCTGTGAACCCCGGCGGGGATACAGAGCCCGAAGTCTATGATCTTGACCACGCCATCGCTTCCCAGCAGCACGTTCTTAGGGCAGAAGTCACGGTGGATCAGGCTCTGCTCGTGGATATAGGCCAGCCCCTGCGCCATCTGCATGAGCAACTCGAACCGGTTGCGCCGCACGCGGGGCGATTCAACAACGATCAACGCCTCCAGGTTCGGCCCGTTCACGTACTCCATGGCGATGTAGTACTCGTCTTGCGACCCTCGGCCGAAATCGAAGGTCTCTATCACGTTCTTATGGCTGAGCCTCAGGGCGATGGCGCCTTCTTCGGACTCGAAGAGCTTCTTGAAACGATCCTGTGTGCCCACGGACTCGGGGGTCAGTATCTTCAGCGCGCAGAGCTTGCCCGTCTCCGGCTGCCTGGCCTTCCAGATGTGGCTCATCCCACCCCGGGCGATCTCTTCCAGAAGCTCATAGCCCCCATATCTCTTCTTGCCGCGGAAGAAGATAAAGTCCAGGAATCTCTTCATCAGATCAATCAGACCATGCAAAAACACTCTTGAAATGCCAGCGCTATCCCTGCCGATCCAGCAGCGACATACTTATCACTGTCACCCCTATCCGAACGGTGTCACCCGGATTGAGTTCGGCTCTTTCCACCCGCTTGCCGTTCACGAAGGTGCCGTTCGTGCTGCCGAGGTCCTCCACCAGGATGGCGCTGCCCTCACGCGAGAAGATGCAGTGCCGCCGCGAGAGCGCCGGATCAATCAAGACCACGTCGGCAAAGTCCGGGTCCCTCCCCAGCGACAGCCGTTCCCCGTCGTGGACCACAAAGAATTTCCCCCCTCGTTTGCTGTCCCACGTGAAGAAAGGCGTGAAGACCGCTTCCCGGGTATCCCTGTCGAACTCCAACGGCTCGACGCCGCCATCGCTCTGCGACCCCACCTCCGGCAACAGCGCTTCTTCGTCCCCCAGGCGCATGTCAATGGTGGCCATCTTATCGACGACCGGCGCCGGTTCCCCCCCGCCCGCAGAGCGCCTGCTCAGCAGCGTCGTCCCCGCCAGCTCGACCACCACTTCGCCCATGCTCTCAAATGCGCCGGGGCTCAACAGGCGCCGGATCACCGCCGTGACCTGATCGCCCCGCTCGGAGCGGAGCGATTCCAACTGCGCCAGCGGCCCCTGGACCAACTCCGAGCGGTAATCCTCCAGGCCACTGTCCCCACGCTTCGCGACCTCCATGCCGAACATCTGCATCATCAGCGCGCCGAGGCTCGTGAAGTCCTCCTCCAGTTCCTCAGTCCCGGACACCTGCGCCTTTGACGCCAGAAGCTGCTCCGCCGTAACCCATTCCTGCTCGGGCTCGTCCACGCCAATTTCCCGCTCAGAACCGAATTCGGCGGCCAGCTCCGGGTTCTCAACGAAGCTGCGCACCGCGAAATCGCTCAGCTTCACCTTATCCTCCGAAACCACAAACACATTCTCGGCGTTCAGGTTCCCGTGGAAATATCCCACGTCCCGCGCCTTGTCCAGCGCCAGACTCATCTGCCGCACGAACAGGACGGCCTGTTTCTCCGGCAAGCTGCCCTGCTCCTCGAGCTTCTCCGCAAGAGTGGGCGCCCGCATCAACTCCATCTCCACGAACAGCCTGCCATCCTCTTCCCCCGCGTCCAGAACGCTCACCACCGAGGGATGCTCCAACTGCGTCATGCCCCGCAATGCGCTCGCCAGCGCCGCACGCCCGACCGGCTCGTCCGGGACGGCGTCATCCTCCAGCACCCTCAGGGCGCAGTCACGCTCGCCATCCACTGCTTCATAAACCACGCTGTAGGCGCCCTTTCCCAATTCGCCTCGAATTACAAATCGACCCAGTTTATCCATCGTTCTCTCCCGTGCGCTAAGCCGATGTGATTCTCAGGGTTTGTACAGACGGCTTCATGTTATCCCTTTTGAGCGACAAGTCAACCATTTCCCATCTGTGGCTACCTGCGCTACGAATAGACAGGAACTTCGAAAAAAGAAAGGCGAACGGCGCCTATCCACAGATGGCGCAGATTCACTCAGACTAAAAAGGCAAAAAACCCGATTGGGCGCCTGCGTGACCAAGGGCGACGTCGAAGGGCGGGTTCGCCGACATAGATGGCCGCAGATCGAGCCGGCGCGTTCGACATTGGACATTGAACCCCCGCGCTTCGCAACGAAGCCCGGGTTAGCGTAGATCAATAGAATCGTCTCTGTCTGTGTTCATCTGCGCCATCTGTGGATAGCTTTGCCGGCGGCTTTGCCGAACGGCGTAATCTGCGGAACAACCCCGGGCCCTTTCAGCGGGGTGGCTTGCAGTAGGGGCACGGCTTGGCAAGCTCGCGGGCTTGCATCAGTTTCATCGGGACGCCGGTCCCCGTCATGTGCGGACATCCTTTCCGGTGGTAGTAGGTGTCATGGCGCGGCAGGTAGACCCTCTGCTCGTCGTAGGAGGCTACGGGCCGGGCCTGGCCGGAAAGCGATTCCCCGATGGTGCTCTGCCATAGCTCCACCATCTGTCTTCGGGCGCTCGGTTCGAATACGAGCACGAGCACGATCACGACTATAACCGTCAGTCCGACAAGTCGTTTCATTGTTCCGCCTCCGAGGAACGCAGGAGGGAGGGGCGAGGAACGGCGAAGTATGGATTATGAATTACGATTATGAAATTGAACGGTAAAGGCAAGAGCAACGGCGCCAGTCTGGATGGAAGCTCTCCTTCTACCTTTCCCTCCCTGCCTTCTGACTGTTGATTTGTCACCGGCCCGCGAGTTCCTGAAGACGATCTCGGACGGCCGGCTCGTCCGGGAATCTGCGCTGGAGTTCTCGCAGTTGCTGTTGGGCTTTTTCGACATCCCCCCGCAAGCCATAGAGCTGGGCCATATGATAGCGCAGGGCGGCCCGCCAGGGGGCGCACTCAACCGCCCTTTCCGCCGAGGAGACGGCCCGGTTCAGTTCTCCTCTACTGATGGCGATTTGCGCAAGAATCCAGTAGGCCTGAGAGAAGCCCGGATTCCTCTCGATCACTCTAAGGCAGCGGCGGGCGGCCGACTGGAGCAACTCGACTCGCTTCAGTTTGGCGGCCCTTGCGAAATCCTCGGCGGCGATCTTGCACTGGGTCTGGCTCCAGATGAGCAGGCAGGACTTATTGTCTTGGTCGAGCCGGAGGGCGCGTTCAGCTTCAGCCGCCGCCTCTTTCGGTTTTCTCTCGTAGTCCAGGTAGTATGCCTGCCGCAAGACGTCTGTAAGCTCGCGCCCTCTGCGGAGCCTTTCCCGGTTGCGCTGCGCCTCCTGGGGGTCGCGGCCGAATCTGGTGACGGATGAAGTCACGGCGCCGCTGGACGCCCGCAGCCATTTGAGCCGCTCGACCCAGGGGTCATGAAGCTTGGCGCGGTACCAACTCTTGGGGCAGGAGAAGGCGAGATAGGGATGATCATCGCTGTGGGTCTTTCCGCCCTTGCTGAACCCGCGGAGGGCCTCTTCGTCCAGCAACAGGGAGTTGAGCAGGAAGAAGGGATCGTCCATGTCTATCTTTGCCAGGTCTTGGCGCACCGTCTCTTGCTGCATCCGCGCGATTACTGTGGGCAGATCAATCCGGAGCTTCTCCGTCGTTCCGACCAGAAGCATGTGTTTGCTCATGCTGTTGTTCGGGAACCAGAGCGTCGCATAGGGAAAGACGTCCAGGAAGGCGTTGAATATCATCCTCAGGTCCTCGTCCGAGATCGCCCAGGCGGGTGTCCAGACGGACATAATTCCGTTCTCTTTGAGAGCGCGCCGGCAGTCGCGAAAGAAATCGCGACTGTATAGATTGGCGTTGCCCTTGTAGGCGGGGTGCACCGAATCGTCCATGATGAGGTCGTACTTCTTGCCCGAGGCCAACACAAAGGACCTGGCATCCTCGATGAAAATGTGGTACCGGGGCGCGGCGAAGACGTTGTGGTTCAGGTCCTGGAAGTTCTTCTGGGCGCTCTGCTTGACTTCCTTGAGCAGTTCCACGCAGTCGATCTGTTTCAGTTCTTTGTGCTGGGTCAGTGACCAGGAGGTCGTGCCGCTGCCCAGACCGACGGAAAGGACGCGCTCGGCCGGTTTCCCGTTGTGGGCCTCGTAGAGCAGCAGGGGCAGGTGCGCCTGAACTCTCTGCGTGGTCTCAAGATGCCGTCCGGTGCCGGCGACGTTGATCCCGTTGACGTCTATGGTCCGCACGTCAGAGCCGAAGTCGTATTTCACCACCACCGTGGCGTCCACGCCTTCCATGTAATCGATAAGGTAGAACCCCCGCGCCTTCTCAATGTCCGCGTCAGCGCGACGCCAGGGCAGGAATCGCACGTCGGTCGGGGCAAAAAAATACGTAGCGATCCCCGCCGAAACCAGCACGGCCGTGACTACGGTCTTCCACTTCCATCCCAGCCGGGGATGGCCCAGGATCACCGCCAGCCCGATTACAACGTTCACGGCGGCCAGGGCGAGGACGCTTTTCTGCATTCCGAGCAACGGGATGAGGATGAACGCGCCGGCGAAGGCCCCGAAGATAGAACCCACGGTATCCATGCAGCCCACCACGCCGAGACGGCGCCCGAGTTGCCGAAAGTTCGTAGTGTATATCTTGCTGACCAGGGGGAACGTGGCGCCCATAAGTGTGGTCGGAACCAGGATCAGCAGGGCAAGCCATCCGGTCGTGATAAGCATGTACAACGGCCAGCTTACCGGCCGAGCGGGGAGGATATATCGAAATATCTCGTTCTCGTGACTGAACAGCGGCAGCAGGCAGACGGCGACGACGCCTATGGCGATTTCTATGCCGCCCAGCAGCTTCAGCAGGTCTTTGCCGCGGTCGATCCGCCGCCGCACAAGGAGGCTCCCGATGGCCAGACCGGCGATGAAGGTCGCCACGACCAGGCTGTAGGCGTAAGTGATCACTACGACGCCGCAGGCGGTCAGTATCCTGGTCCACACCACTTCGTAGCCCAGGGAGGTGAAGCCCTCCAGGGCAAAGACCCACAGCACGATGTACAGGACGTAGCGCGGATAAGCGGGCGCGGCGGACCCATTCGCCTCCGGCTCCGGCGCCGGGCTCTCGTCCCCGGCAGGCGCGTCCGGCGCCGGGGCGCGCCGGCTCAGCGCCCATGCCGCCAACCCGATCCCCAGGTTGATGGCGGCCGCCACGTAAGTCGTCCCCCGGACCCCCAGCAGCTCTATCAATAGAAACCCCGCCGCGAGCGCTCCGAGCACTGCGCCCCAGTTGTTCACCGAGTAGAGCGCCCCCACGTCGGCGCCCAGCATCCTCTGCCGGCGCACGAAATGCCGGGCCAGCACCGGCAGCGTGGCGCCCATCAGCGTGGTCGGCACGAGCAGCACCCCGAAGGAAAGGACGAAGCGCATCAGGCTGTGCACGTAGAAGTTGCCCTGCCAGATGTGCCGAAACTGCACCACGATGCCCCTGATGCCCTCAACTATCGTGGGGAACGCGAGCGCAAAAAGCGCAATGCCGACCTGGAGGCAGGCGAAGAACAGAAGCGGATTCTTGCGCCTGTCGACGATCCGCCCGCCGATAAGGCTCCCCAGCGCCAGGCCGGCCATGAAGGCGCTCAGCACCGTGGCCATCGCGAAGCCCGTGACCCCGAAAATCATGTGCAGCATCCGGAACCACGCCACCTGGTACAGAAGCGCCGCAACCCCCGAGAGGAAAAAGAGAATGAGGAGCACAGGCCGCTCAAACCCTCCGCCGGCCGTTGTGTCGGCCCTCTGGGCAAGCTCGCTCGCCGGTGGTTCTGCCATCTGAAGAGTTCCAATCATCATAATGCTAAGGGCAAGGCCGGGCCGCTTAGAGCACGGGCGAGCCGGGGGCGACCTCTTCGTCCAGAGTGAGCGCGACGACCTTGTCGCCATCCTGGGCCGCCAGCAGCATCCCTTCGCTGCGCACACCGCGCAGCTGCGCCGGCTCCAGGTTGGCCACGACTACGAGCTGTTTGCCTTCGAGCGTCGCCGCGTCGTAATAGTCCTTCAGGCCGGCCACCAGGGTGCGGGGCTGCTCCTCACCCAGGTCCACCCGCAACACCATCAGCTTGTCGGCGTTGGGGTGGTCCTCGACGGAGAGCACCTTGCCGACCTTCAACTCCACTTCCTTGAAATCTTTCATCGTTATCATCGTTTCGCCTCCTTGGTATGGGCGCTCAAACGAGGACCGATCCGGCGGCTTCGCGGACAAGTTCCTCCGGGACTCCCTCGTATTCCTGCCACTGTCCGATTCCGCGCAGCACGACAAAACGGTTGGCGCCAGTGACAAATTTCTTGTCGTGTTTGACAAACTCCATGACGTGCGCCATGTCCAGGCCCTCGGCTGCGGCGGGCAGTCCGGCGCGGCGGATGAGCGCTTCCAGTCGCTGCGGAATCTGTGCCGAACACAGCCCCAGCTCCACCGAAATATGCGCCGCCGCCAACATGCCGACGGCCACGCACTCGCCGTGGCGCAGGCGGCGGTCCGACGCTTTCTCGATCGCGTGTCCCAGCGTGTGGCCGAAGTTCAGGCAGACGCGCACGCGCTTCTCCTCCCTTTCGTCCCGCCTGACCACGTCGGCCTTCAGTTCGATGCAGCGGGTGACCACCCGCGTCAGCGCTTCCCTGTCCAGGGCGAGCAGGTCCTCGATGGACTGCTCCAGGAACCGGAACAGATCGGCGTCCAGCGCGGCGCCGTATTTTATGACCTCTGCGCAGCCCGAGCGCAGTTCGCGAACCTCCAGGGTCTCCAGCGTGCTCAGGTCCACGTAAACCAGGCGCGGCTGGTAGAAGGCGCCCACCAGGTTCTTGCCTTCCGGCAGGTTCACGGCCGTTTTGCCCCCCACGCTGCTGTCCACCGCGGCCAGCAGGGTGGTGGGCGCCTGCACGTAGGGTATGCCCCGGCGGAAAGAGGCGGCGGCGAAGCCCGCCAGGTCCCCCACCACGCCCCCGCCGAGGGCCACCACCGCGGGGCGGATGGCCGGATCAGGGGTGAACCGGGCCAGCCACTCGACGGCCTCCGAGAACCGCGCCAGATTCTTGCTCTCCTCCCCGTCCGGCAGGTCCCAGCGCCCGACGTGGCGAAAGCCCGCCTCTCTGAGCCCCGCCTCCACCGATTCGTAATAGAGCCCCCCGATACGCGGGCTGGTTATCACGGCCACGTTGTCCTGCGCCAGAGCGCGCTCGCGCAGAACCGAGCCGAGCCGGGGCAGGCAGTCGAAGTCCACCAGCACGTCGTAAGCGCGGCGGCCCAAAGGGATGTGGCCGGTTTGCATAGCTTGTTTGCTCCAGCAGTTATTAAGGGATTATCTAAGCACTTTCCCTGCCTGCGCGCAACCGGAGGCCACGTTCCCGCCGAGACGGATTCACCCCGGTTGTGCCCGAAATGTCTTGAAAGCGCCCCCCTATCACGAGCATAATATACGTCAGGCCGGTGAACGAAGTTTCGCGCGCTCCCGCGGGTAGGTGAGTATGGCTCGCCAAGCCATCCCTCCAAAAGTTATCATCTTCGTCATCGCCGCCTTCCTGGCGGTGGTAGTGGTGAACGTGTGGCGGGGCGAGGATAGGGGCGACGCCGGTCGCAAGGCGGCCAGAGAGGCATCCCGTATCGAACTGAGCGATAAGCGAAAACAGCTCGACGTGCACATGGAGAGGTCTCCGGACGAGCTGAAAAGCCTGATTAGCAGCCGCATCAACCTGCTCAGGAACGGGAAAACCGATGAGCAACAAGCGGTGGCGATCCAGCTCGCCTGCATGACCAACGATCCCACCCAGGGGGAACGGCTTCTGTTGCTGGGCGAGCAGGTCCGCAGCGAATTGCGCCAGACCCTCCTGGCGGCGCTGGGCAGCCCCGACGCGGTCGTCTCGCAGAGCTGCCAGGACGCGCTGGTGGGCCTGTGGCGATCTTCCGACAGCATGGCGGCGACGCAGCGATTCCAGGAAGGCCTGAAAGCCTACCAGACGGGGGATCCGGACCGGGCGCTTGAAATCTTCCGAGCCGCGCAGCAACTGCGCGCCACGGTCCCGCCCGATCTATATCGGATGAAGGCGCAGATTCTCCTGAAGCAGTCGAGGCTCGACGAAGCGCTGGAGGAGTGCCGGCGCGCCCTTGACGCGGAACCCGCTAACTTCTTCGCGCTCTTCGTGGTCGCCCGGATACATGCGGAGAAGGGAAATCAGGAGAAAGCCCTCAAAGCGCTCGATGCAGCTCTGAAGCTGAATCCCGCCTTCACCAGGGCGAGGGCCCTGCAAGAAGAACTGCTCGGCGGCGCCTGAAACCGCCCTCAGAGCGCGCCCCCGGAGATTTCAACCAACCGCGCAAGCGCGTCCGCCGCCCGGCCTGAATCAATCGACTCGGCGGCCAGCTCGATCCCCTCTGCCAGGTCCTCCGCCTTCCCCCCGACGTAGATGGCCGCGCCCGAGTTGAGCGTCACCATTCGCCGGGGCGCCCCGCCCTCTCCGGCCAGGACACGCCTGATAACGGAGGCGCTTTCCTGCGCGCTGGTGGCGGCCAGTTGGCTGCGATCCGCCCGCTCCAGGCCGAAGTCCTCCGGCGCAATCCGGCGCGTCTCTATCAGGCCGCCCTCCACCAGCGCGACGGTGGTCTCGTCACAGAGGCTGATCTCATCCATCCCGTCGGCGCTGTGGACGACCATGGCCCTGACGGCGCCCATGTTGTTGAGCGCCTGCGCCTGCGTTTGAACCATGTCCGCGTTGAAAACGCCCAGGACCTGACGCCGCGCGCCGGCCGGATTGGTCAACGGGCCCAGGATGTTGAAGACGGTTCGCACCCCGAGCTGGCGGCGAGGTCCAATGGCGAACTTCATGGCCTTGTGCAGCAGCGGCGCGAAAAGAAACCCGATGCCTGCCTCCCGGATGCACCTTTCCACCACGGCGCTGTCCGCTTCGATATTGACGCCCAGGGCCTGGAACACGTCCGCGCTGCCGAAGCTGCTGGAGGCGCCGCGATTCCCGTGCTTGGCCACCGGCACGCCGGCGCCCGCGGCGACGATGGCCGAGGCGGTGGAGATGTTGAACGTGCCCTTGCGTGTTCCGCCCGTTCCGCAGGTGTCAATCACGTCCATCTCGCCCACGTCAATGTGCGTGGCGGCCTCGCGCATGGCGAGCGCGCAGCCGGTTATCTCATCCACCGTCTCGCCCTTTATGCGCAGGGCGACGAGGAACCCGGCTATCTGCGCCTCGGTGGCGCCGCCGCTCATGATGATCGACATGGCGTCGTTCGCCTGTTCTCGGGAAAGGTCCTCTCCCCGCACCAGCGTGGCGATATAGTCTTTCAATTCGGCGCCTCCAGGTAATTGATTGGAAGACCGGCCCCCCGGCCCGCGGGAACCGGGGGCATTCTAAACCGGTGATTCCACAAGGTCAATCTGATTTGGGGGTCGGTTTCATACTGCCCCCCGGCGGAATGCTTTGTGAACCGTGGGATGCGCGGTGGCACGAGTGTCACTCAACACCAACGCCCCCTCCAGCGAGACGCTGAAGCTGGTGGAGCAGATCGTAGGCCTGGCGGCCATGGTCGCCGCGCCGGTTCTTGTCTGGACGATGCTGTGAGAGAGGAGGCGAAGCGATGGGATTCGCAATGGGAATGATCGTGGGGCTGCTGGTGGGCGCGGCCCTGTTGTTCGGCTGGGTCAAGCTGCGGGAGCATAGTGACGAGGTGTAGGGAATAGCCAGGATGGGCGCCACAGATCACACAACGCGCCGGCACTTGCCGATGAACAGGTTGTCCGTGCCAGCGAAGTGCTCGTTGCCCGGGACACTGAAGGGACCGGCAAGCTTCCCATGGCAGATCTCCTCAATACTGCCTCCGGAAAGCACTCTAACGAATCTGTTTAGGTCCTGTGCATTCGCAGCCAGCTTATCGTCGTCCGTTCGGCCGACGAACTCGTGCACGACGAACAGCGTGGCATTCGCGCCATATTCCTGCGCCTCCGCCAAGGCTCCAGCGATGGCAGTGAAAAGCTGGTATCGGAGGATCTGGGCCTCTTCGTTTTCCGGTTCGACGCCGAGCACGCCGCGGCAAAGCAGCTCGAATCTCTCCGGCACGCGGCTCCGCGGATTGGCTGCGACTCTCTTCCGCACATACTCCCCGGCGATTTCGCCGAATGGCTCATCGGCCTTGGCTTCTATGCTGGCCAGTAACTTGCCCGCGGGGGTGCGGCCCCAGAGGACGAGGTCTGCATTGCGGCCCTCCCCGCCGCAACGGTCAAAGTGCGTCACGTGTTCCGGCTCGCCCCTGTCGAGAATAGGAGCTTGTGTCTCCTGGCGAGAGTCCAACAGCTCTTGGAACTCCCGCGGAATCCTGGGCTCGCCGGCGGCAGGAAACCACGCCCTGGCAAGCTCCTTGGCGCTACGGCCATCTGCCCACTGCTTGATGCCTTGCTTGGGCGGTGCTTCCGCCAGCCACTCCTCAACGGAACGTATCTGTCTGCCTATTCGTAGCATCATTGGGATTCTCTACTTGTGCCTGCCAAGGTACGGACGGTGCAGCTGGCGGGAAATGATTCTATCGCGTTTGCTCAGGTGAAACCATGGCGAGAACCGGAGCCATACGCGCCGGGCGCGCGTTCGTGGAGCTCTTCGCCGACGATTCGGCGCTGGTGCGGGGGCTGCGCGCCGGACGTCGAACACGCCCCCTGGGCATCCCGGAGCGGCGGATGGCGCGCAGGCCTGCATCATCCGCTGCGCGCATCTACGAACGCCGGCCTTCGATCAATATTGACATGTCAATATGCGCACTTGTCGCGCAAGAATCTGTGGGCGGCGTGCGCTGCAAAGCGTGGCAGACGCGTCAGCGCAACTCTGACTCAGCAGCCGCCGGCCTCCAGTCAATATTGACATGTCAATATTCCATTTTGTCGGTCAAGAATGTGTGGGCGGCGTGCGCTGCAAAGCGTGGCAGACGCGTCAGCACAACTCTGACTCAGCAGCCGCCCGCTCTCGACCAATATTGACATGTCAATATTCCATTTTGTCGGTCAAGAAGGTGTAGGCTGCGTGCGCTGCAAAGCGTGGCAGACGCGTCAGCGCAACTCTGACTCAACACCCGCCGGCCTCCAGTCAATATTGACATGTCCATATTCCCGCTTGTCGGCGAAGAATGTGTAGGCTGCGTGCGCTGCAAAGCGTGGCAGACGCGTCAGCGCAACTCTGACTCAGCAGCCGCCGGCCTCCAGTCAATATTGACATGTCAATATTCCATTTTGTC
>JAGHAF010000038.1 GCA_021161675.1 Planctomycetota bacterium
ACAAAACAAATCTCCGGCGGGTCAGGTGATCAGTTGAGCAGGTGACCGCAGGCGAGTGGATTCCCGAACTATCAACGAATCCCGTAGAAGCCGCAACGTTTGGCCGTTTTCACCTGTTGACCTATCTTTTGTTCGCCTGCTCTATTTTTCGCCGACGTCGGCGAAAAACTGGCGGGTGTCGGATATTTCTAACGTCCGGTGGCCGCAGGCGACGGATGCTCTTTGACATTTTGTGCTGCGTGGAGTTGCCTCGGGCGGCGCGCATCGCGATGCTTTGTCGGCCTATTGCGTGGCGACTTTTGCTGCCGCTCATACCGCTTCTAATGCGCATAATCGCCTATTTGGGGGTCTCTGACAAAACAAGCCCCGAAGAACAGGCCGTAGATTGGAGCCGCCGGGCGGCTTAACGGATTGACATACGGTGGGGAAGGGCGCATAATGGGCGCTGTTATTGGTAATTCATTTTACAGGTTGACCGGCCTTTGCAATTGAGACTGAACAAAGCCCCTGTCGCGCTGGCAGTTCTCGTCCTGCTGGCCGGGGGCTGCGCCCATTGTCAGAAGGGGCGGCGCGGCGGCCGCGTGTTCAGCGCAGCGGGCAGAGCGGCGCTGTCGCCTCCGGTAATGGAAGCGGCGCCGGATTGGCCGAGCTGCATCGAGGCGACGGGACGTGGATTCGCCGCGCCCGGCGCTTCGGACCCCGCGCGGCGCAAGATGACGGCCGTCGCGGCGGCTAAGTGTCGCACGCTTGCCGAGTTGGCTGAGTTGGTGCGGGGCCTGCACCTTCAAAGCCGATCCAACGTGGCGGACTTGCGGTTCGCGGGCGAGTCGATCGAGACAGAGGTGCAAGCAGATCTGGCTCAGGTGCGGTTGGTCGCATCGCAATACGACGAAGACACGGGAATGGCGCAGGTGACGATGCGCATGGGCCTGAGCGCCAGCGGCGAGGTGCTCAAAGGGGGCCTGTCGGCGCCACCTCCTCCGCCGGAGGGACCTCGTCGCCAGCAGGCCGAGCGCGTGGCGAGAAAACTCGCCCTGCAGAATTTGAAACAGGCGCTGGACCAGGCGGACGTGGTTCCCCAGGTCGCCCTGGGCGGACTTGCCAAACACAGCAAGCTGGCCGCCCGGTACTTGAGCGAGGCGCTGGAGAAGGTGGAGTACTCTCCCGCCCGGTGGCACGCTGGAAAGGTGTGCACGGTGCAGGCCGAGGCGCGGATTGCTCAGACTGACTGGGATATGCTTCAGATACTGGCCAGGTGAAGGCGCAACAAACCTTTAGTCTGAAGGTGGACGCTATGAAGAACGTAGGCTTGTGGGCTGTGCTGTTGGTGTTGGTTTCAGGCATCTCGGGTTGTGGCGCCAGCGCCGTTCCCGGGGCGGAAGTGACCCAGAGCGGCGGGATTGCGTTCACGGCGCAGGGCAGTTCCGTGGTGGCCAAGGAGGGCGATCCGCTGGCCCTTCTGGAGGCCCGCATTGCCGCCTCCACCAGCGCGAAGGCCAAACTGCTGGAGAAGGTCAAGGGCGCGTACATCACGGGTTCCGAGACGGTGGGTGACCTGATGTTCGAGAGCCAGAAGGCCTCCAGCGAGGTCGAGGGATGGCTGCGCAGTGTGACGGTGTCCTTTGAGGCGCCCGAACCGCCGACGTCGCAAAAGGGACAGATCATCACGGCGACAGCCGTCCTGCACCTCCCCGAAGGAAAGGTCGAGAACCTGGGCAATTACGTCAAGTGAGGCCGTGCGGACCCCGCTAACTCTATGGGATTTGCCCTGCTATGCGCAATTCGATCTCCATACTGGTGGTGTTTGTCGCATTGTGCGCCGCGGCCGCGCCTGTAGGAAGCGCGCTGGCGGACGCGGGCAAGGGGAAGACAACCCGGAACGCCGGCGAGAAGGTCACGGTGATGGCGGTGGGTTTCGCCCCGTATGATCCCGGAAGGGAAGTGGCCGAGATGCACCGCGAGGCGTTGCGGGACGCGCGTAAGAACGCGCTCTTGCAGGCGTACGTCCTGGTGCGGGCCAGCGCCCGGGTGGAGAACATGACCTTCAAGGAGACGCGGGTGCGGGCCCATACCGCCGGCTATCTTGAGCAGATGCACGTCCTGGAGGAAGGAGTTGTCAGGGGCGCCGGGCCGCCCGTCTATCGAGTCAGCGTCGAGGCGACGGTGCTTCCTCTGGCGAAGGGGCGTGGGATTGTGGCGGACCTTGCTCTCAACAGAGCGATCCCTTGGGCGCCCGTGGTCGCGCTGCACTTGCAGGGCCACATGCCGGACGACTATGCAAAGGAGGCTAAAACGGCGCTCAGCGACGCCCTGGCCCGAATGGGGGTGGCCGTAAGCGACGGAGACAGACCGTCTCCAGCCCTGGATGTGTGGATTCACGTCACTTTACATCAGGAAGACGGTGATAGCTTTACGCAGGTAAGCTGGGAGATGGGAGTCGGGGCAGTGAGCGGCCCGCCGGGCAGGCGCAACGCGCCCCTATGGTTCAGGGGTCAGTGGCGTTATAGCGGGCAGGGCTCGCCCCCATGGGACTGGTGGCAGGGATTGGCGGTGGGAGTGGCTCAGGACGTGATGCAGCTCTGGGCGCTTCCCCGGTGGACGGACATATCTTTCCAGGCGCCGGACAAAGCGCTGCGGGAGCGGCTGGCGCAGCTTTTCAAGACCGCCGCCGGTGCCGGCGTAGAGTACCGCGAGAAAGAATCTGTCCTGCTGGTCGGCATGCCGCTGACCGGAGACCCCCTCAGCGCCGTGCAAGCGGCCCTGAGGTCACAGGCTCTCAATGAGCGCGTCGAGCTGGTGGATGCTTCCCTGAGCCGCCTTCAATATCGGTGTCTGCCCGGCAAGCTGCCGCCGAAGCGCGAGAGCACCGATAAGAAACCACCGGCGCCTCAGCCGAGCAACCCGCCTTCCGAGTGAAATCCAGGCCGGCGCCCCGACCTGCGGCACATCTCGACCGCCAGCCGGATAGCCCTCGCCAGGGATCGCTGGTCCGCCCGGCCCGTTCCGGCGATGTCGTAGGCTGTGCCGTGTCCCACGCTTGTTCGGATGATGGGCAGGCCAAGGGTAACGTTGACCACTTCGTGAAGGCCTTCCAGCTTCACGGGGATCAGGCCCTGGTCGTGGTACATGGCGACTACGGCGTCGTATTGTCCGCGCGCGGCGTGGGCGAAGACAACGTCGGCGGGGAAGGGGCCGGCGGCCTCGATGCCCGATCTGCGGGCCTCCCGCAGCGCCGGGCGGATGATCCGGGCTTCCTCATCCCCGAAGCGTCCTCCATCGCTGCAATGTGGATTCAAACCGCAGACCGCCAGGCGAGGCGCTTCGATGCCGAAGAACTTGCGCAGCCCCTGGTCCAGCGTCCGGATCGTAGTGACAATCCCCTCCGAAGAAACCGCATCCGGCGCCGCCCGCAGGGCCAGGTGGGTGGTGACCAGCGCCACGCGCAGTCTGGCGCTCACCATTAGCATGGTGGGCGGGCCGGCCCCGGTCAGTTCGGCCAGCATCTCCGTGTGGCCGGCATGGCGGCAGCCGGCAGCGGCGAGCGCCTCCTTGTTGATCGGCGCCGTGACCAGCGCGTCTGCGGGACCATGGTGAGTCAGCCGGACTGCCGTCTCGATGTATTCGATGCTTGCGCGGCCGCTTTCGGCGTCCGCCTGGCGCGGCGTCAGGCGGTCCGCTGGGAAGTTGTCCAGGTCCAGCAGCGCGGCCGGATGCTCTGCGGCCTGCCGCGCGCCGGAGACTACAGGGAGGTCGAACTCAAAGTCCAGGTCCGCCGCCTCGCGCTGGAGCACGGCCCCACTGCCCACGATCATCAGCCGGGCGCCGCTGAGAACGTCCGCCTCTCGGAGGACCCTCAGGATGATCTCAGGCCCTATGCCGCGTGGGTCTCCCATGGTCAGGGCGATAAGAGGAGGGCGATCATGCTCGGGCGCGTCCATCAGAATCCCTCTTCTTCGAGCTTCTCGAAGGACAGTCCATCGGCGAGTGCGGCGCCGGGACGCTGGCGCAGAATGCGCCGGACCCATCGGCCGATCATGTCGCACTCGATGTTGACGCGCTCGCCCGCCGCTTTATGGGCTAGGGTTGTGGATTGCAGGGTGTAGGGGATGATGCTCGCTTCGAACGCCCCGGTTTCGAGCGCGGCTACGGTCAGGCTTATTCCGTCCACGGCCACGCTGCCCTTGATGATCATCTGGTCGCTCAGCTCCGCCGGCGTCTCGACCCGGAGGCGCACTTCGCCGGCTCGCTTTTCCAACAGGCGGATGGCGCCCACCCCATCCACGTGACCGCTGACGAAATGGCCCCCGAGGGGGTCCCCCGCGCAGAGCGCCGGTTCCAGGTTGACCTCCGAGCCGGTCGTAAGCTCCCCGAGGGTGGAGCGCTGCAGGGTCTCGGCCCCGACGTCGAAGGCGGCCAGGCTGCCTGTCAGGCCCGTGGCCGTCAGGCAAACGCCGTCCACGCTGACGCTGTCTCCCGGGCGGGCGCCCTCTGCCAGCGGTCCCAGCTCGATAACAATGGCGCGGGCGCGCGGCTTGCGGCGCACGGATGCGACTCGACCCACGTGGCGAATGATGCCCGTAAACATAGCCTGTCACCGATGAAGGTCTTGACGTCGCAATGATAGCTCGGAACGGACGGAATTTCCATAGAGGGCGGGGGCGAGATTGGAGCGGGTGAGGGGATTCGAACCCCCGACACCGAGCATGGCAAGCTCGTGCTCTGCCACTGAGCTACACCCGCTCCGCCGAATTGGGCCTGGTCAGAACAGCGATGAACTGGTGCGAAGGGGGGGACTCGAACCCCCAATCCGCACAAGGCGGACTAGATCCTAAATCTAGCGCGTCTGCCAATTCCGCCACCTTCGCCTCTTCGATGAAAAACTATCTTACGTAATTGCCGCAGAGAATGCAAGCATCCGCGGGCGAGCCGCTCCGGCGCGGCGGCCTGGCCCTTGCAGGCGTGGCAGCATCAACCCACGACTCGCCATGCCTCTGGCCGTGTTGACAACGCCTAAGAGCATCAGTAGACTGCCCCTGCCTGCGCCCCGGTGATGGGGTGGACCTCCACCGCGTCGGCGACAAATAGGAGGATCTGAAGTGAAAATATACCGTGAGCCCGCCCGCGACGTCCCCGTGGCGCGGGATACAGACGTCATCGTGGTCGGCGGCGGCCCGGCGGGACTGGCCGCTGCGATAGCCTCAGCCCGCACGGGGGCGAGCACCGTGCTGGTCGAACAATTCGGTTACCTGGGCGGCACGGCCACCGCGTCGCTGATGGCCTGCATTAACGGCTTCCGCAACCAGGTGGAGCCGGAGGGCACGCAGGTCGTCCGCGGCATTGCCGAGGAAATCGTCCTTGCGCTCAAGAAGCTCGGGGGCCTGGGCAAGAGCCCCTACCCGCAGAAGCGATATCCCACCGAGCCGGGCCAGATGGAATACAGCTACGCCATTGACACCGAGAAATTCAAATACGTGGCTCTGAAGACGTGCCATGATGCAGGCGTGGACTTGATGCTCCACACTTACTTCTGCGACAGCATAGTGGAAGACGGGCGCATACGCGGCGTGGTTGTGGAGAACAAGTCCGGCCGTCAGGCTTTGATGGGTCGAATCGTCGTTGACGCCAGCGGCGACGGAGACGTCGCGGCCCGCGCCGGCGCGCCGTTCTGGCAGACGGTGAAGGACGAGGCCCCGCGGCTGAACGACAACCTGATGTATCGGATTGCGTTTGGCTCCAACCGGCCCAAAAAGCAGTTCGCCTGCGATTTCGGGACGCACGCCGTAGTCTGGGGGCCGGGGGTGAAGGCCCCGATCAACGGCGTTGACGCAGATGAGTTGTCGCGGGCCGAAGTCGAGGCGCGTCTTGCAGTCTACGACGACTTCGCCGCCAAACAGGCTGAGACGCCCGAACTGGCCGACGCGAAGCTCATCGAGACCCCGCCGCTGTTGGGCATCCGGCAGACGCGGTTCATCGAGGGCGAATACAGGCTGACCGCCGAGGACGCCATCGAAGGACGACGGTTTGATGACGTGGTCGCCATCAGCCCGTGCGCGATCATCAACTACTACGGCTATCGGCGCTACCTGGAGCATGAAGGCTATGACATCCCGTACCGGTGCCTCGTGCCGAAGAAGATTGACAACCTCCTGGTCGCCGGGCGATGCATATCCAGCGAGCAGCAGCCCTACGAGTCGCATCGTGCGATGGTGAACATCATGGCCATCGGTCAGGCGGCCGGTGTGGCCGCTGCGTTGTGCGCCGGGGGCGGCGCCACGCCGCGCGACCTCGACGTTCGTCAATTGCAGCGCACGCTCATCGAGCAGGGCGCGGAACTGAGAATGGACGTGGCCGAGGAAGGATGAGAGATGGCCGGCCCGGCGGCCCCTGGCATCATACGTGTATTCGGCAATTGTCACCCAGTTGCCCGACTGCTTTTGCTCAACCTCGATGAGGCGATTGCGGTAATCCCAGGTGTACGAAGGCATTGGACACGGATGGACAGGGATATTCACAGTTCGAAGACCTTTCGCTTTATTTTCACTTCGCGGGCGAAGTCGAGCCGAAAACCCAGCTTCCGCCCAGTCATTTTCAGGTCAACCCGTGGGATCCATTCGCTGGCGGGCTGTCGCCACATTTCAGCAGGAGCCCGTAGGAGTCCAACCGGTCTTGTCGCTACGCTTGCGTCCGATGGCCCCTACTTTTGTGCCTCTTTGCGGATGAACGATCTGCCCGAGTGAGACCAAGGCCACAACAATACTCCGCAAGCAGCTAAGAACGTACAGAAAAACCCGCCAACTGCGAAGCCTTCCATAAAATACATCCCTTCCAGGCTCGTCTGGGGGATGAGCGCTTGCACTCCCTCCGGCACCGGGGGATTGTTCGGATATCGGGCCAGTGTCCTCGCAATGGGCAACTCCAGAAAAAAAAGCAATGGTACGTATGCGCTAAGA
>JAGHAF010000039.1 GCA_021161675.1 Planctomycetota bacterium
GGATGCGACGCCGAAGGCGCGCACAATGCGAAGGAGGACAAACGGAAGACGGCACTGTTCTCTAAATCATAACATTTCACCCGAATGAACAGTCCACGAGAGAAGCAACATTGGATATTCCCCTTTTGCTTTCTGCCTTTTTCCTTAGCTTCGCGCTCTTCGGGGTTAATGTGTTTGTGCCGTTCTTGGCGTTGTGCTCGTCGTGTCGTTGTGGTTAACTCTGCCGTAGGTCGTTCTTCCTGCTTCGCGCCACCGTGGTGAGAGCCGCCCGCAACGCGCTTATGAATGCTGCAACTACATACACCTGCCGCATCACTCCGCTGGGGGAGGGCGGCATCGGCATCGTGGCCCTCTGGGGGCCGGGGGCCGCTGCGCTGCTGGAACGCTTCTTCGCGGGGTCGGGCGGACGCAGCGCTTCCGAACTGCGCCCCGGACAGCTCGCGCACGGGCATGTCCGGCGGGATGGCCGGACGCTGGACGAGGTCATCCTGGCGCGGATCGCTTCCCCTTTCCCTGGCCTCCCGGAACCCTACTTCGAGGTCAACTCTCACGGCGGCGTGGCGGCCGTTCGAGCGGTTCAGACCTGCTTCGAGGAGGCGGGAGCCGAACCGATCCAGTGGGAGAAGCTGTTTGAAGACCCCGCCGGCGGCGCGCTCTCCCCGGCGGGCATCCGCATGAGCGCCCGGCGGGAGCTGCCCCGCGCGCCCACGCGCCTCGCCGCGACGATGCTGCTGCACCAGGAGGCCGGGGCGCTCGCGCGCGAGCTGGCCCGTATAGAGAACCTTTCCCGGTCGGGCGCGTCCGGGCGGGCGCGTGAAGCCCTGGACGCGCTCCTGTCAACCTGGCCCCTGGGGAGGGCGCTGCTGGACCCTCCGCGCGTGGCCCTGCTGGGCCCGCCCAACGCCGGCAAGTCCACCCTCTTCAACGCCCTGCTCGACGAAGAGCGCGTTATCGTGCATCACGAACCCGGCACCACGAGGGACGTGATAGTGGAGACCGTTTCGATCCGGGGCGTGCCGTTCGACCTGATGGACGCCGCCGGCATCCGGCGCCCGGAGGACGAGGTCGAGCGGGAGGCGGTCCGGCGCGCAAGGGCGCTGGCGGGCAAGTGCGAGGTGGCGTTGGTCGTCTTCGACGTCCGCGAGGGTTTCCCTGCGGACCTGGGGGCCCTGCCGCGGGGGATCCGCATCATCCCGGTGGCGAACAAGATAGACCTGCTGTCGGGCCCGCGCGCATCCGACGGGGAGCCGGGGACGGTGCGCATCTCGGCCAGGGAACGCACCAACCTGACGGAATTGGAGGATGCGCTGCTGGAGCCCTACCGCGACATAGTCGGCCCGTGCAGGCGCGGGGGGCCGGTCGTTTTCAGCGAGGACATGCGGGTGGCGCTGGCGCGCGCAGCCCACCACGGGGGGCTGCGCTTCTCAGGCGGGGGCGAAAGTCGTTTATGATCAGGTGAGCAGTTGATCAGGTGACCGCAGACGAGCGCGCTTCTTCATGAACTTCCAGGGGAGCCGGTGAGCGCAAAGTTTCTTTGCCGTTTTCACCTGCTCACCTGTTCTCCTGCTCGCCTGTTCTATTTTGCCCCGCTTGCGGGGCAAAATGGGCGCCTGAGCTACACGGCGGCGCCGACGCGCAGCGCGGTGAGAATCAGGTTCATAAGCGTCCCCACCGCCAATGCCGTTATCAGCATGATGGCTGACGCCTTGAGCATGTCCTTCCACCCAAGCTCGCGCAGCATGACGATGAAGGTGGCGGCGCAGGGGAAGTAGACTGTCAGGACGACGCAGGCCACAATAAGCTGCCTCATGCTCAGCCCCAGCGGCTTGAGCGCGCCGACGGCCACGTCTTTGCGCAAGAAGCCGATAATCAGCGGGGCCACCGCTTCCTTCGGCAGGCCCAGCAGGCGCGTCATAACGGGCTTGAACAGGTTCCCCAGGACGTCTATCACGTGCGTCGCATACAACACGTTGATCAGGAGGACTCCGAGGAACACGAAGGGCAGGGCTTCTTTCACGAAGCCGCGCATCCGCATCCAGAGCTTCTTCACCAGTGACTTCCAGTAAGGGATCCGGTAAGGGGGGATGTCCACGATTATCTCCGGCGTTATGCCCCGGGTGAAACGCTTAAGAATCATGCCCATGACAATCAACAGGACGAAAAGCGTGCCGAAAACGGGCAGCAATCCCCCGGCGCCGTATTTGCCCAGCAGACCGACAATCATCGCCGTCTGGGCCATACAGGGCACGCATATCCCCAGCAGCGTGGCGGCGATGAAGCGCTCCTTACGCGTCTCCAGCACCCGCAGCGCCAACATGCCCGGCACGGCGCAGCCGAGCCCCAGCATCAAAGGCACAATGGAAAGGCCATGGAGGCCGAGCCTGTGCATTAGGTTGTCCACCAGCACGCCCAGCCGCGGCAGGTAGCCGCTGTCCTCCAGGATGCAGAGCACTATGTAGAAAGAGAACACGTAGGGCAGGACCTGAGCCAGGGGGACGTAAAGCGCAGTGGTGAGCAAGCCGAAAGACGCTCCCATGTCTATTTCGCCCGCCACCAGATCGCCTATGAGCAGCGCATGTAAGAAGCCGCCCCCGCCCAGGGTCGCCGACAGCTTCTCCACCACCGGCGCCCAGAAGCGGTCGAAAAACGGATCGGCCACGTATCCGATCAGCGACTCCCCTACTATCCGCACCACCTCGAAGGAGACGAAAAGTATCGCCAGCGCAATCAGGGGGCCTACGGCCGGGTGGACGGTGGCGTGGCTGAAGGTTTGCCCCAGGGTCGGGTGGCGGTGCTCCACACGCTGGACCCGCTCAACTATGCCCCCGATCAGTTCCCATTTCGTTTCCGAATCATACTGAAGCTCGCCCGGCCGTGCCCTGCGCACGGCGTCCAACAGCTCTTTCATGCCCTCTCCGCTGATGGCGCAGGTGGGAACCACGGGCACGCCGAGCTGTTCTTGCAGTTTCTCGACATCTATGAAGATGCCGTGCTCCTCGGTCTCGTCCCACATGTTGAGCGCAACAACCATCGGGACGTTGCGGCTGAGCAGTTGCAGCGTCAGGTTCAGGTTGCGTTCCAGGTTGGTGGCGTCCACGACGTTGATCACGACGCCGCCTTTGCGGAGCATCTCGACGGCTACATCCTCGGCGCGGCTCACCGGCTCCAGGGTGTAAATGCCGGGCACGTCTATAACCAGGCAGCCCTGCCCCTGGAGCATCAGCTTCCCTTCGGCGAATCCGACGGTAGTGCCGGGGTAGTTGGAAGCGATCACGTCGGCGCCCGTCAGGCGGGAGAAAACGGCGCTCTTGCCCACGTTGGGATTGCCCATCAGGAGCAGCCTGTCCGGCGCTTCAGGTCTGTGGGCGGCACGCATGTCGCTTTGAGCAGTCATGGCAATGTCTAAGGCGCCTCTCACCACGGAGCCACGGGGGACGACCTACCGCAAATGCTAACCACAATGTCTCGGACCCTCCATAGTCCCGCCACTGCGGGACGACGGAGGGACACGACGCCAAGAACGCCATAAACACTCTAACCCGGATATTTCACGAGCCTTTCCCGTCCAGCGGGCGCTTTTGCCCTCATGCTGCGCCCTCCGCACTCGCCTAGCCGCGAAGACCATGAAGAAGGCGAAGCGAGGCCGCCCTATCTTGCCCCCCCCGGCGCTGAAGGCAAAATGCGCACCTGCACCCTGCGGGCGATTCCGCGCCCCATGGCTACCTGTCGCCCGTCGATCAGGACGGTTACCGGCCCGCCCATGAACTGAGAGCTGACCTTACGGACCGTCTTGCCGGGGCGCAGCCCAATCGAGTCCAGCCTCCGGAGCATACCTCCGCCGCCTCGCAACCCAACGACCACCGCTGTTTGTCCCGAGGGTAGACTTGCCAGACTATCCTTCATCGTGTCGCTCCACTTATTCTGCCGCTGCAAGACAATCTTCACAGATGCCCCGGATGCTCAGCCCGTGCGCCAGGGCCTTGAACCCGTGCTTGCGGCAGATAGTCCTCTGCAACTGCTCGATGCGTTCGTCGCAGAACTCGATGATCCGTCCACACTCCACGCATATCATGTGGTCATGATGGGCATGTCCGTATACGGCTTCGTAGTGCGTCCGGCCGCTATCCCGAAGAACCTCTTTGAGCACGCCCGCTTTGCACAGCAGCTCCAGGGTCCGGTAAACGCTCGCCAGCGAGGGTCTGACGCCTGTCATGATGCCGCGATGGGAGGAGGAGGGGCTTGTTTTACGCAGGCTCTCGTAGAACTGTTCGACGTCGAAATGGCCTTCGTACTCTATGGCGCGCTGGAGTATGAGCTGGCGTTGCCGGGTGAAGCGCATGCCATGGCGTTGAATGTATGCGCGCAGCAGCCAGAGGGCGGACTGCACGTTCGGTGGAAGCTGCGCACGCCCTCGCTCTTCGATATTGCTATTCATTATCAATAGCTATTCTACGCCCCGCCCCCCCTTGCTGTCAAAGGAATAACCCACCGCCCCGCTGAGCGGGGCAGAGAACGGCCACGCCGGCAGGGGGCCACCGCAGAGGGCGCAGAAAACGCAGAGAAGAGCCACGCCGGCAGGGAGCCACCGCAGAGGGCGCAGAAAACGCAGAGAAGAGCAACGCCGGCAGGGGACCACCGCAGAGGGCGCAGAAAACGCAGAGAAGAGCCACGCCGGCAGGGGGCCACCGCAAAGGACGCAGAAAACGCAGAGAACGGCGACGCCGGCAGGGAGCGACCGCAGAGGGTGCAGAAAACGCAGAGAACGGCGACGCCGACAGGGGACTACCGCAGAGGGCGCACAGAACGCAGAGAACGGCGACGCCGGCAGGGAGCCACCGCAGAGGGCGCAGAAAACGCAGAGAAGAGCCACGCCGGCAGGGAGCGACCGCAGAGGGGGCAGAGAACGCAAAGAAGGGCGACGCCGGCAGGGGACGACCGCAAAGGGCGCAGAAAACGCAGAGAAGAGCCACGCCGGCAGGGGGCCACCGCAAAGGGCGCAGAGAACGCAGAGAACGGCGACGCCGGCAGGGGGCCACCGCAAAGGGCGCAGAAAACGCAGAGAACGGCGGAAAAGCATTTACGGGAATGGGAAGAGAGCGCCTAGCCCGGATGAGCGCCCCCCCGACGCCACGTCGGGGGACGCCACGAGCGCGCCTTGGATATTGGACATTTTCGTTGTCGTGATATTCGTCACGCCGTGCGCCGGGCATGGGAGACGTGATGTGTTACGCCCTTTTTCCTCGCGCTTCGAAGATTCTGCGGGCTTTGCGGGCCCTGCGGTAAATGCTTACAATGAGCGTTTCAATTACCTCCTACAAACATGGGAGAAACGGATGTTGCGAAACCCTTTCGAGACTCCGGGCGAGTGGTATAAAGCGAATCTTCATACCCACACCACCGCCTCGGACGGACAGGCCACACTGCAAGAACGGATCGACCAGTACCGCTCCCGCGGCTATTCGGTCCTGGCGATTACCGACCACGACGTCGTCTCCGATGCGGCCGGCGGCAGCACGGAGAGCTTCCTGATTATCGACGGGGTCGAATTCGGCATCATGCCTTTTGACGACGACCGGTTCTACCACCTGCTGTGCGTCAACGCGCCGGCCGGTCTGACGGTTCCGGAAAAGACGGACATGAACCAGGCCATCGCACAGGTGAAAGCAAGCGGGGCCGAGTGCTTCATCGCCCATCCCTACTGGAGCAGCAATACGATCCGCGAGCTGGCGCCCCTCAAAGGCTACACAGGAATCGAGGTGTTCAACTCGGGCTGCCAGGGAATCGGCAAGGGCTGCAGTTCAGTGCATTGGGACCAACTGCTGGGCGCCGGAATCCGGACCCCGGCAATTGGCGTGGACGACGTGCACAGCCTCGACGGTTCCCTGGACCGGTTCGGCGGATGGACGATGCTGAAGATGCCCGAGCTGAGCCTCCCCGCCGTGCTTGACGCCCTGCGGACGGGTTGCTGCTATGCTTCGTCAGGGGCTGAAATCCTTGATTTCCAGGTTGACGGCACGGCGGCTTCGCTCCGCTGCCCGCCCGCCAGGGAGATTCATTTCATGGCGAACAGCTATTGCGGCGCCAGCTTCTACGCGGGCGACGGTCCCCTGCTCACGGAGGCGCAGGCCGATCTCGGCGGGATGTGCAAGTACATCCGCGCCGAAGTCGTGGACGCGAAGGGCAAACGGGCATGGACCAATCCTGTCTTTACCCAGAAAGGGACATGACGGTGATGCGAAACCCTTTCGATGCGCCGGGCCAGTGGTACAAAGCGAACCTGCACACCCACACCACCGCCTCGGACGGGTCTGCTACAGTCCAGGAACGTATCGAACAGTACCGCGCGCGCGGCTATTCGGCGCTGGCGATTACCGACCATGACGTCGTCTCCGATGCGGCCGGCCTCAGCACGGAGAGTTTCCTGGTCATTGACGGGACAGAACTGAGCATCAAGCCTTTCGGCGACGACCGGTTCATGGATCTGCTGTGTATTAACGTATCATCCGACCATGCGCTTCCAGAGGATACGGACATGAACCGGGTCATTGCGCAGATGAAAGCGCAGGGGGCCGAGTGCTTCATCGCCCATCCTTTCTGGAGCGGAAATACGATCCGGGAACTGGCGCCGCTGGAAGGCTACGCGGGAATCGAAGTGTTCAACTCGGGCTGCGAGGTAATCGGCAAGGGCTACAGCTCCGTGCACTGGGACGAACTGCTGAACGCCGGAATCCGGACGTGCGCGATAGCGGTGGACGATGTGCACAACTACGACGGTCAGTTTGAGCAGTTCCGCGGATGGACGATGCTGAAGATGCCGGAGCTGAGCCTCCCCGCCGTGGTTGAGGCCCTGCGGACGGGCTGTTACTATTCTTCATGCGGGCCGGAGATACTCGATTTCCGCATCACCGGCGGGGTGACTTCGCTGCGCTGCCGGGCCGCCAGGGAGATTCATCTGGTGACCGACTACGTCTGGGGCGCCAGTTTCTACGCCGACGCGGCCGATTTGCTCACGGAGTTACATGCCCTCCGGGGCGTGGAGGTCAGTTTCCAACACGCCGACGACGGCTACCTCCTTTCGGAGGTCCAGGCCGATCTGGGCCAGGAGTGCAAGCACGTCCGCGCCGAGATCGTAGATGCCGAGGGCAAACGAGCATGGAGCAATCCGCTCTTCTTCAGGGAATAGCGCAGGAGAATAGGTCATATAAGTCTTATACCGAGGAGGATGAATCATGCGTTCATGTCGCGTTTCGGACAGAAAGACGGTTCTTGCGGCGGCCTTCGCGGCGGTTCTGCTCCTGACGGCGACCGTCAACGCGGGCCAGGCGCAAGATTTCCGCGCGCTGCTCGACGACAAGGTCGCCATGCGCACCTCCCTGGGCCTGCGCACGGCGCAGTCGCTCGATGACAACACCATCGAGGTGACAATGGGGCTCAGCGCGACCGGCATTTGCCGCGTCCCGGAGGCATACCGCCTGGTCAGCTTCGAGGACCCGCGCTACGCGTTCGAGAAGTTCATCCGCCCCACGGCGGCGAGCGCCCGCGTCGAGCGCGAGGCCGATGCGCCGCCGGGCTGCCCCTTCGACGGCTTCTCACGCACCATCGTGACCCTTAAGGTTCCCTTCCCCCTCCTCGCCGGGGTGGAATACCACGTCCTGGCGCGGGGCAGGGGCTCCGAGCCGATCACGGGCGCGCACAGCGCACAGAGCTTTGTGCACGGCGCCCCACCGCCGAAGCGGGACCCCGGACTGGACCTCGCGGCGCTGGGCCTGAGGCGAATCCGCGTCGCCGGGCCGCGCTACGTGGAGGCGCAGTTCGGCCCCGACTTCGCCCCGGAGGCCGGAACTGAAGGCGCGAATTACACGCTCAAGATAAACAACGAAGTGGTGACGCCCGCCCGCGTTGGACGCTTCACCAGGGTTTTCGCCTACCTGCCCGTCGGCTGGCCATACGTGGCCATACCAGAGCACCACGTGTACTTCGAGCTGCCGAATCCCCTCCGGGACGGCGACGTCATTGAGTTGGAGGCGAACGGCTCGGTCACCCGCGCCGCCGCCAGCGCGAGCATGACCTTCCAAAGCCGCAGGTCATACACCGACAGCATCAAGGTCAACCAGGTCGGCTACCTGACCGATTCCCCGGTGAAATGGGCCTACATGGGCAAGTGGATGGGTTCCCTCGGCGCGATGAAATTCGATGAGCCGCCGCAGGAGTTCTCCGTTTGCGAGTCGGACTCGGGCAAGGTGGCCTGGAGCGGCCGGCCGAAGCTTCGCCACAAGGCCGGAGACTTCAACGAAGGCACTGCGAATCACAACGACATGTCCGGCGAGGATGTTTATGTGCTGGACTTCACCGAGCTCAGCCGGCCCGGACGGTATTTCATCTCCGTGCCCGGCGTGGGACGCAGCTTCGACTTCCGCATTGCGGACGACGCGTATGACCAGGCCTTCCAGGTGGCCGCGCACGGGGTGTTCATCCAGCGCTGCGGCATCGCTCTGGGGCCCCCCTACTCGGACTGGCGGCGCATCGCCTGCCACAAGAAGGGCATACAGCCCACGACCATGGTCAAGGGCAAGGGCCCGAGTGAGTGGGTGGACCCGAAGTTGGTCGATCCGAACCGCCCGACCATTATGGCCTACGGCGGGCACCACGACGCCGGCGACTACAACCCCCGTTCCCACATTGACGTCGCGCAGGCACTGATGGACGCCTACGAGATGGCCCCGCAGAAGTTCTTCGACGGTCAGCTCAATATCCCCGAACAGGACAACGGCATCCCCGACGTCCTCGACGAGTCAGCCTGGGCCTTCCAGCTCTGGCAGATGCTCCAGGATAAGGACGGCGGCGTGCCCCACGGAACCGAGTCCAACGGCGATCCCAACTTCATCCAGACGGCCGAAATGGACGTGCTGGGAGACTATGCGTTCGCCAAGGACGCCGTGGCTTCGTTCACGTTCGCCGGCGTCATGGCGCAGGCCAGCCGCATCTGGTCCGGCATCGGCCAGGCCGAAAAGGCGGCCGAATTCCTGGCGCAGGGGCAAAAAGCCTACCAGTGGGCGATGGCGCGTGACCGCTCCGAACAGGCGTCCAAAGACGCCTGGGCCTACGCTGCCGCACAGATGCTCCGCACCACGGGCCAGGCCCGCTACGGCGAGGACTTCAAGAAAGCCTGCGTCTGGTCCGAGAACCCGAACGCCCCGCTCGACCAGTACAACAAATACAACCAGGCGGCGGCCGCGTGGGCCTACGTCAACTGCGGAGACGCCCAGGTTGATCCCGAGCTGCACGCAGCCGTCAGGAAGGCCATCCTGGGCACTGCGGACGGTCTCGTGCGCAACGCGCGCACACTGGCCTACGCCTTCATCAAGCACCCCTGGGCGCCGATAAACTGGGGCACGGGCGCTTACGAGAACTTCCTGACGCCCGTCACCTGGGCTTACTACCTCACAGGGGACGAGACCTACCTCAAGTGGATGATCCACACCTGTGACAACACGCTCGGCGCGAACCCGCTGAACTTGAGCTGGATAGTCGACCTGGGGACCAACACCATCAGGGCGCCCCTGCACAACAGCCGATACGGCCACAGCGGCGAAGTGGCGCCCGGCATCGAGTGCGAAGGCCCGAGTCAAAATGCCGACGGCTACCGCGTGAAGGAAACGTTCTTCCCCCCATGGGAGGGAAGGAAGAAGTTCCCGCCCCTTTACACATTCGTAGACGCTCACTTCGCCATAGTCATGGACGAGGGCGTCGTCTCGGCCCAGGCCAAAACGATGGCGACCTTCGGCCTCCTGCTGCCCGATCATGAGGAAGCAAAAACCGCGGGGAAATGATACGGATGCGATGGAGATAGCGCTCCCCTGCGGCGCGAGAACCGTGAGACTGCGCGTCGCCGAGAGGGCCGTCGTCTACCGGACGGACTACCCTCCGGCGGCGCAGGACCCACGCGCGGCGGTGGCGGGGGCGCTGCGCCATCCCCAGGGCGCCCCGCCGATTCGCCAGGCCCTGGCGCGGCGACGCCCCGGCCCCGTGGTGATAGCCGTCTGTGACGCCACCCGCCCCGTCCCCTACAAGGACATACTCCCCCCGCTGCTCGAGCAGATGCGGCGGGCCGGGGTCAAGTCCGAGGAAATCCTCATCCTGGTGGCCACGGGCATGCACCGCCCCACCACGCCCCGGGAGCAGCGCCGCATGTTGGGCCCCGCCGCAGAGCGCTACCGCGTGGTGAACCACGACGCGACCGATGCAGCGGGCCTGCGCCGGCTCACCCAGGACAGTTGGGCTGGCGCCCCCATCCTCCTGAACCGGAACTTCGTGGAGGCTGGATTCAGAATGGTCACCGGGCTGGTGGAGCCACACTTCATGGCGGGCTTCTCCGGCGGACGCAAGACCGTCTGCCCGGGGCTGGCGGGCCTGGAGACTATCCGCCATTTCCACGGGCGCTCGTTCCTGGACGACCCGCACGCCCGCAACGGCCTCCTGGCGGACAACCCGCTGCACGCCGAAGCGCTTTCAATAGCCCGGGCGGTGGGGGTGGATTACGCGCTGGACGTAGTGCTGGAGCAAGAGCATCGGATCGTTCGGGCATTTGCCGGGGCGCTGGAAGAGTCCCACCGTGCGGCCTGCGACATGGTCTCGCGCTGCGCCTGCCGCCCGGTGAAGGAACCGGCGGACCTGGTAATCACGTCCAGCGGCGGCGCGCCCCTGGACGACACCTTCTACCAGTGCGTGAAGGGCTTTGTCTCGGCGCTTGGGGCCGTGCGGGAGGGGGGGGTGATAGTGGCGGTCGGCGGATGCGCCGAGGGCGTGGGCAGCCCGGGATACACCGAACTGCTGAAGCGATACTGCGGGCGCTGGCCGGAGTTCCTGCGCGGCATCAGGGCGCCGGATTTCTTCGTCAAAGACCAATGGCAGTTCCAGGCGCACACGCGCGCGCTGGAGAAAATCGGCGTCGAAAATCTGCACTTCGTCACCCCGGGCCTGCCGGCCGACGAACTCGCCCTGCTGTCGGTGACGCCGCACGCCGTCGTCCCGGGCGAACTTCAGGCCGCGCTGCAAAGCCTTGTGGACGGGCTATCGGAGCAGGCCGAGACGGTGGCCGTCATCCCCGAGGGCCCCTACTGCGCGCCCATATCAACCGAATAGAACGGGCTCAAGCGCCCTCTGAGATGGACAACGTGGGGGCTTTCTTCATATAATTGACATGTGGACTGAGCGCTTGATTCCTGACACAAAACCGCCAGGGGACAGGGTCCCATGCTTAGCGCGGCGCTGGAAAAAATCGGCGGCGTCTTCAAGACCGTCCTGGGGACTTCCAACGAACGTATCCTCAGCGAGATGACGCCGCTTGTGGAGAAGATCAACGCCCTGGAGCCGGAGTTCCAGCGCAAGAGCGACGGCGAACTGCGAGAGATGAGCGACAGATTGCGCCAACGCCTACGGGGGCCGAAAAGCTACGATGAGAAACAACGCATCCTCAGCGACATCCTGCCCGAGGCATTCGCCAACGCGCGGGAGGGCGCCCGCCGGACGCTGGTAACCCCCGCACCGAACAGCCCATACCCCACCATGCGGCCCTTCGACGTGCAGCTGATCGGCGGCATTGCGCTGCATCGGGGGA
The DNA here is from genome assembly GCA_021161675.1 of Planctomycetota bacterium. Taxonomy (GTDB): domain Bacteria; phylum Planctomycetota; class Brocadiia; order SM23-32; family SM23-32; genus JAGHAF01. The sequence continues at coordinate 11,618 of JAGHAF010000039.1, forward strand.
TGATCGCCGAGATGGTGACCGGAGAGGGCAAGACCCTGGTGGCCACCTTCGCCGTGTACCTGAACAGCCTGACGGGCGACGGCGTCCACATCGTGACGTTCAATGATTTCCTCGCCCGACGGGACTGCGAATGGATGCGGCCCGTCTACAACATGCTGGGCCTGAGCGCTGGCTATATCCAGGCCGGACAGACCCCGGAGGAGAAGCGATACGCCTACAACTGCGACGTCACCTACGGCACCAACAGCGAGTTCGGCTTCGATTATCTGCGGGACAATATGCGCTACAGCCCCTCCGCCCAGGCGCAACTGCGCCGCGGGCTGAACTATGCGATCGTGGACGAAGTGGACAGCATCCTTATTGATGAAGCGCGCACGCCTCTGATCATCAGCGGCCCCGTGACCCAGCAGTCGGAAAAATACTACATGGCCAACAACATCGCGCGCCGCCTCCAGAGCGGACGCGACTACGAGAAGAAGGAAAAGGAGCAGTCCTGCCACCTGACCGATGAAGGCATAAGCCGGGTGGAACAGATGTTGGGCATAACCAGCCTCTACAACGAGGCTAACATGGACTGGACCCACTTCATAGACACCGCCCTGCGGGCCCACGAGTTCTTCGAGCGGGACACCGACTATATCATCAAGGACGGCCAGGTGGTGATCGTGGACGAGTTCACCGGCCGGCTGATGGAGGGGCGCGTCTGGAGCGGCGGTCTGCATCAGGCCGTCACGGTCAAGGAGGGCCTGAAACTGAAGGAAGAGACCCAGACCGTGGCGACCATTACCTACCAGAACTTCTTCCGCCTCTATAAGAAGCTGGCCGGCATGACAGGCACGGCAATGACGGAAGCAGCCGAGTTCCATAAGATCTACAATCTGCCCGTGGTGGCGATACCCACCAATCTGCCTCTGATCCGCAAGCAATACTCGGACATGGTCTTCCGCACCAAAAAGGAAAAGTGGAAGGCCGTAGCCGACGAAATCTGTGAGAAACACCAAGAGGGCCGCCCTGTCCTGGTCGGCACCACCAGCATCGAGCACAGCGAACACCTGAGCACACTGCTCCTGCGGCGGGGCATAGAGCACGAGGTGCTCAACGCCAAACCGGAGTACGCCGCCCGCGAGGCCGAAATCGTCGAGAAAGCCGGCCAGCCCGGCAACGTGACCCTGGCCACAAACATGGCCGGCAGGGGAACCGACATCGTGCTCGGCGCCGGGGTGGCCGAAAAGGGCGGCCTCCACATCGTGGGCACCGAGCGCCACGAGGCGCGCCGCATTGACAACCAGCTGCGCGGCCGCGCCGGCCGACAGGGCGATCCCGGCAGCAGCCGGTTCTTCGTCTCCTTCGAGGACGACCTGATGCGCATCTTCGCCCCCGAGAGCATGAAAACCTGGCTCAAACGCGCCGGCATGGAGGAGGGCATGGCGCTGGAGAGCAAGATCGTCAGCCGCTGGATAGAGAAGGCCCAGAAACGCGTCGAGCAGTACAACTTCGAGATGCGAAAGAACCTGCTGGAATACGACGAAGTCATGGACGAGCAGCGCAAAAGCATCTACTCGTGGCGTCAGAAATTCGTCGAAAACCGCGACGTTGAGGATGAATTAGCCGTATTGATCGCAGATGCCGTCGGTGACAGCATGCTCACCTACGTGGACCCCAAAGCCTCTCCCGACGAGTGGGACACCGAGGGCTTGAGCGCGTGGTTCGAGAGAAAGTTCGGCTCGCGCCCCGAAATAGACGAGCGAGACAAGTCCGATCCGGCTGCGCTGGAAGAGAAGCTCATAGAGCAGGTTCAGCATATATTCGAGGACAAATGCGCCGCCATTGGCAGGGCGCCGATGCTGGACTTCGCCCGCTCGCTCGCGCTACGCACCATCGACGTAAAATGGAAGGACCACCTCTACGCCATGGACGCGCTCAAAAGCGGCATCGGCCTGCGCAGCTATGCCCAACTCGATCCGAAGATAGAGTACAAGAGCGAAGGCGGCGCCATGTTCGAGAAGATGCTGGTCCAAATCGCCGACGAAGTCACCGACCTGCTGTTCCAGGTTGTACAGGTCGAGGAGCGCACGGATCGCCAGGTCAGCGGGGTCTGGCAGATATCCGAGACCCGCCACGATCAATTCGATGTGAGCGACTACGCCAGGCGCCAGGAGCAGATCGCGGACAGCGCAGATGGGCACAGAACCGCGACCAAGCCCCTCCGGGTCAACGTCAAGGTGGGCCGAAACGACCCCTGCCCCTGCGGAAGCGGCAAAAAATATAAACAATGCTGCGGTCGGCCCGGACGATAGAGAAAGGCAAAGGCCGGCCTCAATCCTCCTTGCGCTCCGGCACGAGGATGTCTACGCTCTCCAGCCGGTCCAGCGGCGCCCGCGGCCGCGCCTCCACGCGCAGGAACAGCGGTTTCATGCGGTCGCTGCCCACCTCGAGCACAGTCGCAGCGGGCAACCCCTCCGGCAAATGGAGGGCCGGCGCGGGATCGACCCGGAGGCTCGTAGTGACCAGAAAATCATCCTTCTGCACGAAGGCCTCCCGCCCGACCCAATCGACCCGGCAGGTCCGCTCGCCCGTCCCGACCAGCAAACACAGGGCGCCGGAGCCGCTCAGCCGGCAGGGAACCACGCTCTCTGGGTCCGTGAGCAGAAGCGCCCGACACTGAAAAGGACCGACCTCCCGCACTATGCCGACCAGCGCCCCC
>JAGHAF010000094.1 GCA_021161675.1 Planctomycetota bacterium
CTCCATCTCTATTACCCATCACAAGAGAGAATCAACAGACCTTACAGGATATCAAAAACCGTCGCCCGCCGAAAGCAAACCGTCCCCGCATCTGCGTCGTACTCTTTGAATCTGGGCGCAGGCCCGTATTCTGCAAGCAGATACGACAAAATGGCTTCGTTTTGCTCTGTTGAAAACTCCGGTGGCGCCTGATTATCATCAGGTTGTGGGTGAGGATCTTCAGCTCGATTTCGCGACGCTGAGCCCACTGGTTGCGCGCGCTGAGGGCCGAGCCGAGCCTGCGTTTGCACTGGCTGAAGGCGCTCTCGATCTGCCAGCGCTGAGCGTAGAGAGCTTTGTCAAAATCGGTCGCCATCTGGCGGCGAAACTCGCCCGCCGGCAGATCTTTCGGCCGCCGACCCCTGCGGGCAGGGATAGTCGTGCCGGCGCCCAGACGGAGCCGGATGAACCCGTGAACGTATTCGGCGTCGTAGCCCGCGTCGGCCACCACGTGGCCAAAAGGCTGAAGCTGGTGAGCCTCAAGGAGGGCGCGGCGGAACTCCTTCAGGTCCCATATGGGACCTTTGTCGATCACGGCGGATAAGAAAAGGTGGCTCTCTGTGTCGCAGACGACGGAGAGCTTTGGGAAATGCTTCATGCGCCTGCCGCAACGCTTGCCGTAATAATGGCTTATGTGGCGCGTTTCGAGCCCCGTGGAGTCAATCGCCACCAGGGGGCCTGGAGTCTCTAAGAGGCCCCTCTGTCTGGCAATGCTCAGCACGGCTGCCAGAAGCTGCAGGAAGCCCCCTTTTTTAGGAGCCGCCGGCGCGCATAGCACAGGGTCGAGTAATGAGGCACTTTCTGGAGCCCCAGCGCCTGGCGCAGATCGGACCATTCGGCAAGCATCTGGCAGATGCCGCTAAGAGTCGGTCTTGAAGAACTGCATCAGCGCGAGACATGCGAAAAGCTGGTGCTGGGTGTAGGTGTGTGGACTTTTGGGATGCGAATACAAAGGTAGGCTCTGCTGGGCCACCTTCAGTGCCATGGTAGCGAGGGCAAGGGGCGAGTTGGTCGTCTTGCGCATGGGCTTTATCCTCCTTGCCATAAGCTTTTAACCATTTCGCCACCCCAGAATCAACTCCTTTCAACAGAGCAACCCACAACGCAAATGGCTCGGGTGGGAGTTGCATTTCCAGGGAGTCGCTGTTAATCTAATGTGGTAACACCTGCGATGCCCGCGTCCCTGCCGGCGTTCGCCCGCAAAACGTTCCTTCGGCAGATGTGCCGGGGGGAGACTGAACACACCTCAAATCGAGCGAGAATGCCGTGTTACGATTTGACAAACATACGCAGACCCTGCAGAGGGATGAGCATCTCTTCAAGTTGCAGGAACCCGAAGAGCCAGAGTACTACGACGACATTTTCCCGGAGGGGAAGGTGCCGAGGATCGCTTTCAACCACCGCCACGTGCCCATGAGGCCAGCCTCCGCGATATGGATCACCGATACGACCTTCAGGGACGGGCAGCAAGCGATGCCTCCCTTCACCCCGGAGCAGATCATCACCCTCTACGACATGTTGCACAAGCTCGGGGGAGAGCATGGCCTGGTGCGCGTCAGCGAGTTCTTCCTTTACCAGCAGAGGGATCGTGAGGCGGTCCAAGGCTGCCTGGAACTGGGCCACGATTACCCGGAAGTGACCGCCTGGATTCGCGCCAACTCGAAAGACTTCCAACTGGTAAAGGAAATGGGCCTGCAGGAGACGGGCATACTGACCAGCGTTTCCGACTACCACATCTTCCACAAATGGCCGAACACCAACCGGCGGATGGCCATCGAGCGATACCTGAGCATTGTGAAGGAATGTCTCAGTGAGGGTATCCGATGCCGCTGTCATTTCGAGGACATCACCCGGGCGGATTTCTACGGGTTCGTCGTGCCGTTCGCCATCGAGCTGCGCAAGCTCTCGGAAGAGAGCGGCATGCCGATCAGAATCCGCGCCTGCGATACCATGGGCTACGGCGTGCCGTACCCCGGCGCCTCCCTGCCCCGCAGTGTGCCGGGGATTATCTACGGCCTCAACTACCACGCAGGTTACCCGAGCGAATGGCTGGAGTGGCACGGGCACAACGACTTCCACAAAGCGCTTGTGAACGCCACCACCGCCTGGCTCTACGGCTGCAGCGCAGTCAACGCCACGTGCATGGGCATCGGCGAGCGCACGGGCAATACGCCGATCGAAGCGCTCGTGATGGAATACCTGGCCCTGCGCGGCGGCGAGGCCGCTGTCGAGACGCACATGATCACCGAGATTGCCAACTACTTCCGCACCGAAATGGGTTACGACATCCCCGCGCAGCAGCCCTACGTCGGAAGCAGGTTCAACACCACCCTGGCCGGCATACACGCCGACGCGCTGGCCAAAGACCGGCGTATCTACACCATCTTCGACACGGAGAAAGTGCTCGGCGTCCCGGTCGACGTCCAGATCAGCGATAAGAGCGGACATGCTGGCGTGGCTGAATGGATCAATCTCCACTTCAAGCTCGAAACGGATGCGCAGATCAGCAAGGACCATCCGGGAGTTGCAAAAATGGTCCGGGCTATTGCCGAGCAGTACGATCAGGGACGGGTGGGCATCGAGAGCCCCGAGGAACTGCTGAAGATGGTGGCCGAGCACATCCCCGAGCTGGCGCAGCGGGCACGTCGGCTCCTGGACTAAGGGACGGACTCGCCTTCCCAGCGTTCTGAGCAGCAGAGGAGCAAGATTTGATAGCGGTAATCAGCGACATTCACGGCAACTATGAGGCTTTGCGGGCCGTCCTCCGTGAGATAGATCGGCTGGGCGCGCAGCATGTCATCTGCCTGGGAGATATCCTGGGCTACGGGCCGGAGCCGATTCTGTGCGTGGACGCCGTGCGCAAGAGGTGCGCGGTCACGCTCTGCGGCAATCACGATTACGCCGTCGTCTACGGGGCGGAGCATTTCAACACGGCCGCCAGGACGTCGCTGCAATACCACCGCGAATTGATCATGCCGCGCCCCGATAAGCGGAGCGACCAGCATAAGCGACGCGAGAGATGGGAGTTCCTCAAAAGCCTGCCTTATCGCTACGTGGAGGGCGAATACCTCTTCGTGCACGCCGCCCCGCGCAACCCGGTGGTCGAATACCTGCGCAAGATAGACGTTCAGCTCGGCCTGAAGGATAAGATATCACAGAACTTCGCAGAGGTGGACTGGCTCGCCTTCAACGGCCATACCCATCAGGCAGGTATAATCACCGCTGAGATGGAATGGCTCGATCCGCAGCAAATAGACGGCGTCTATAGACCCAACTTCCAGCAAAAAGCGATGATCAACGTGGGCAGCGTGGGGCAACCGAGGGACGGCGACCCGCGCGCCTGCTTCGTGACTATAGAGGACGCTCTGATCCGCTACCACCGGGTAGTCTACGACGTCGAAAAGGTGGCGCGTCAAATAGAGGCCATGCCGGCGCTTGACTATTCCCTTGCCGAAAGGTTGCGCCAGGGACGTTAGCCCGGATATTTCACGAGCATTTTCCGGATTCGTCTGCAACTCTTTGCAGGGAAAGCAGTTCCGCCTCGAAAGGTATGCAATGAAAAATGACACACTGTTGACGCCCGCTGGACGGGAAAGGCCCGTGAAATATCCGGGTTAGGCAGGCGCCGGACGAGAAAGGTCTGCCTGAGGCCTTTGGCGGTTGTTGCCCATTCCTTTGCGAGGAGAAATAAGTGGCTTTGATCGAACCTGAGGACGCCCGACTTGCCAAGCTCGAAGAGCTGCGCCGTCTCGGCGTGGATCCGTACGGCGGCCCCTTCCCCGGGACCAACCCGATACGCGAGCTGGTGCAGCAGTTCGACAGTCTGGAGGGCAGCAGCGTCCGGGCCGCCGGCAGAATCGCCAACCAGCGCGACATGGGCCGCGCCGCATTCATGGATATCAAGGATTGGACCGGCGTCATACAGGCATTCTTCCAGCTCAACCGGCTGGGAGAGGAGCCGTTCCAGATACAGAAGCAGCTCGATGCCGGCGACCTGGTGGGCGTGGAAGGGAATCTGGTAAAGACCCGAACGGGGGAGAAGACCATCTTCGTGGAGCGGTTCCGTGTCCTGGCCAAGGCGCTGCTGCGCCCGCCGGAGAAGTGGCACGGCCTGCGGGACCGTGAGAAAAGGTATCGGCGCCGGGCCGTGGACCTGTTCACCAACGAAGAGGTGATGGACTGTTTCCTGACCCGCTCGCAGATCATCCGCGCCATTCGGGATTACCTGCAAGAGCGAGGGTTCATAGAGGTGGAGACCCCCATGATGCAGTCCGTCCCCGGCGGGGCGGCCGCACGCCCCTTCCGCACCCATCACAATGCGCTGGACATAGACCTGTATCTGCGCATCGCGCCCGAACTCCACCTGAAAAGACTCCTCGTCGGCGGCATGCAGCGCGTCTTCGAGGTAAACCGTAACTTCCGCAACGAAGGCGTATCCACCCGGCATAACCCCGAATTCACCATGTTGGAGATATACGAAGCGTACGGCGACTACACAAGCATGATGCAGCTTGCCGAGGGCCTGATATCCCACCTGGCCCAGGATGTGCGCGGGTCGAGCGCGCTGCCTTTCGGCGAGGCGATGATAGACTACTGCCCTCCCTGGCCCCGGCGCGCGTTCTGGGACCTGCTGGATGAGCGCCTTGGCCTTCAGCGCGGAGACGAGAAGAGAATCCGCCAGCTGGCGGAGCAGTCCGAAATGGAAGGCGCCGCGAGCGAACCCGCTGACCTGCTGGCCTTCCGGCTGTTCGAAAAACACGTCGAAGATAGCCTGATGGGCCCCGTTTTCGTCGTTGACTACCCGAAGAGCATCTCCCCCCTGGCCAAGGCCAAGGCGGAGGACCCCGACCTGGCCGAGCGCTTCGACCTCTACATAGCGGGCATGGAAATAGCCCCCGCTTACAGCGAACTGAACGATCCCCAGGAGCAAGAGCGAAGGTTCCTGGATCAGGTCGGCGCCGAGGACGAGCGCCAGAAGCTCGACACGGACTTCCTGCGCGCCATGGCGTACGGCATGCCCCCCGCCGGCGGGATGGGCGTCGGGATTGATCGCCTCGTCATGGCGCTGACCGATCAAGACTCCATACGCGACGTAATCTTGTTTCCACTGCTGCGCCCCACGGACTGAATGGAGGAGGCGCCGACGCAATGCAACAGGCACAGCTCCCTCGGCACGCCGTCCGCCCCGCACCGGAAGCGCACCTGCGGGCGCAAAACGTAGTCAAGGACTACCGTATAGGCCGGCGCACCCTCCGGGTGCTTCACGGGGTCAACGTCGAGGTGCGCGGCCGGGAGCTGCTCAGCATCGTGGGGCCCAGCGGCGCCGGCAAGAGCACCCTGCTTCACATCCTGGGAATGCTGGACACGCCCACCGAGGGCAAGCTGCTGCACCGGGGGCGAAACCTTGCGGAACTCTCCCCGCTGAAGCGGGCCGACATGCGAAACCGGCTATTCGGGTTCGTGTTCCAGTTCTACCACCTGCTTGGCGACTTCACCGCCCGCGAGAACGTGGCCCTGCCCGCGCTGGCCCAGACCGGCGACGGCGCCTGGAGACGCCATAGCCGCGACACCACCAGCAGGGCGATGTTCCTGCTTGAGACGGTCGGGCTGGCCGACAGGGCCGAACACCGGCCGGCCCAGCTTTCCGGGGGAGAGCGCCAGCGAGTGGCAATCGCCAGGGCGCTCATTAATGAACCGGAGATACTGTTCTGCGACGAACCCACCGGGAACCTGGACTCCGGGGCCGGACAGGCCGTCCTGGACCTTCTGCACGGCGTAAGGGACAATACGGGATGCGCCATGGTCATTGTCACTCACGATGAAAAGATCGCGTCCGCCTGCGAGCGGGCAGTGCGCCTCGTAGACGGCCGCATCACCGACTGAAACCGCCGAAAACGATAGAGAGCTAACCACGACGACATCCTCTTTCTCAGACAGAGCCCGGCACGAAAGTTATAGGAGCGCGATATGCGTAATATGCACAGGATAGTAGCGTTGGCGCTTGTCGTGATCGTCGTTTTGAGCACCGGCGTTCTCGCCGCGGGGCAGCAGCCTGCCGACGAGGGAAAAGCAAAGCAAGAATCCGCCGGACAGCTCCACGCCTGGCAGCTCGTCTCCCGCTATGAAAGCGCCAGAGACGATGCGAGCGACCTGGCTGAGACGACGCTGCGTCTCTCCCAGGAGCAAAGCCGTAAGCTGGCCGAACTTGCGTTCCAACACCGAGAGCAAAGACGGCAAGCGATGGCCGCCCTGCGGGCCTCCCAGGCCGCAGACGTCCGAAAGGTCCTTGGCCCCGGCCAGAAGCAGCGCTACGACGCCATCCTCTCGGCGCTGAACGGGCTGGCCGAGAAGGTGGACGCCGCGCGGCAAAAGCTGGCCGGCGAGGCGGCCGATCCCCACAAGATGCTCATGGCGCTGGAAGATTCGGCGGCGCCCGCTCTTGACGTGGTTCGGTTCGCCGGGATCAGTGAAGAGAAGCAAGATGAGGTCCTCAAGTTCCGCCTGGCGGCGCAGAAAGCCTTGACGGAAAGCAGCAAGGAACTGCCCGATCGCAAGACCCTCAAAGACCCCGAAGCATGGCGCGCTTACCGCGAGAAGATTCGTGCCCTCCAGGAAAAGGCCCGGGCGGATTACCAGAAGGGGATCAAAGGTCTGCTCACCGAGGCCGAATTTGAGCGGGTTCGCCGGCTCCAGCAGGCGGCAGAGCAATACTCTCTGACGGTGCAGCAGGCTTACGGCGACGCGTTCAACGCGCTGCAAGCGGCGATGACCGAACACAACGTGCCCGAGGTCCCCGCCGATACCCCCGAACTCAAAGATACTCCGTGACAGACCGTTATCCCATCATCCTGGCACACGGCATCTGCCGGTTCGGGCTGGACAAGCTGGAAGACGACCGCCTGCACTACTTCCGCGGCATCCGCAGCGCACTCATGGACGACGGATTTCCGGTATTCCTCTCCCGGGTCAGTTGGGCCGGCGGAGTCGAGCGCCGGGCGGACGAGCTGCGGGATGAGCTGATTCGCATCACGGGGGGATTCACCCTCTACCGGCGGGTGCACATCATCGCCCATAGCATGGGCGGGCTGGACGCGCGCCGGATGATCTACCGCCACCGGATGCAGGACCGCGTGGCCAGTCTCTCGACCATTGGCGCCCCGCACCACGGGTCAAGTTTCGCCGATTGGGGGATGAAGCGCCTGCGCCGGTTGATCGGATTTGCCCGGCGTATCGGCCTTGACGTCGACGGATTCGCAGACCTGACCAGCGAGAGCTGCCGTCGCTTCAACGAGGAGGCAGCCGAGTTCGAACGGACCTGCGGGGTTAGATACCGCACCTACGCCGGCGTGCAGGAACGGGGGAAGACCCATCGCCCGCTGCGGCTGTCCCACCGGATAATCCAGCGGGAAGAGGGGCCAAATGACGGGCTGGTTTCGCTTCGTTCGGCCACGTGGCGGGACGAGTATTTTGAGGAGCGGATCGAAGCCGATCACCTGAACGAAATCGGCTGGTGGGATCCGACGGATCTGGAGATCACGCGTAACCTGGAGGCATTTCAGAAACGCATCCGGGACTTCTACCTGCGGATCGCCCGGAGTCTTTAGCCGCCCTCCCCCGCGCCGCGCAGCTCGAAGAAGGCGGCTTCCGCCGGGCAGCGGAATCTGAGCGGCAGGCCCACCGTGCCGAACCCCCTGCTTACGTAAACGTGCCCCCACGCCGTCCCATATAGCCCACTGACGTAACCTGCCCTCAATGGCGGCAGCAGCATTCGCCACAGCGCCGGGATGCGTATCTGCCCCCCGTGGGTGTGGCCGCTCAGGACGAGCTGGACGTCATCGCGGACGCTGACGAACTCCGCCGCCAGCGGCGCATGGGCGAGCACGATGTGAAAATCGGCGCGCTGAAAGCTTCGAAAAGTCGCCCGGAAATCAGGCCGGCCCCGTCCCAGATCGTCCACGCCGGCAATGCGAATCCGGCCCGAATCCGTCTCGATGACGCGCGATTCGTTGATCAGCAGCTCGACGCCGCACGCCGAGAGGCGCTTCTTCAACACAGAGGGGCGGGGCCCGAACTGAACTTCCCAGTTCCCCCGGCACGCGAATACTCCCGAGCGGGCGCGCAGGCGCGTGAAAAGCCGCTCCAGGGCCTGCCACGCTCCCCGGCCGGGGGTGAGAAAATCCCCCGTCACGAACACGAAGTCCGCCTCCCGCTCAGCCATAGTCTCCAGCAGTCTCTCATGTCTGGCCGTCAGCCGGCGCAGGTGCAGGTCGCTGAGGTGCCAGAACCGCAGGGGGGGAACTCCCGGCGAGAGCAAGGGCGTGACCAAGCGGTGATGCTCAAGCCGGAATCCTCTCCTGGTCGCGTGCGCGCTCAATGACCTTCCTCTGCTGCGGGCGGATGGGGGAGGCGGAAACGAGAGCCGGATTATAACTCATGTGGACGCGCGAGGGCAAAACGGGAGGGGCCCCCCGCTTTTTTTGACGGCGTTTGTTTTCGGGCTTGCCCTTGGTGGAGATGCTGTAAGAGGGCTTTCTGAAGGTCTGTGCGGCCACGCGAGCGTCGCGAATTGATTTACAGAAAGTGGCGTACTTACAATTGACGTTTGTCCCGCCGCCGAGAATCGGAGAAGGAGATGGCGCGTCCCACAGTAGCCACCATAGACCTGGACGCCCTGGCGCATAACGTGGGGGCCGTCCGGAACCTGGTGGGACAGAGGAAGATCATCGCCGCGGTCAAGGCGGACGCCTACGGGCACGGCGCGCCGGTGGTCTCTCGCGCGCTGAGCGCCGCCGGAGTGGACATGTTCGGCGTGGCCATGACAGAGGAAGCGGTGGACCTGCGGCAGGCCGGCATCAGAAAACCTATCATCCTCCTCACCTCTGTTCCCTCACAAGATATAGACGCGCTGCTGCGCTACGGAGTGAGCGCCTGCGTGGCGGACGAGGCATTCGCGCGCGACCTGGCCGCCGCGGCGGTCCGGCGCGATACGGTAGCGCCCGTGCACGTCAACGTGGATACCGGCATGCACCGCATGGGGCTGGATTGGGAGGGCGCGGCCCGGTCTATTCTGAAGATATCACGCCTGGCGGGGCTTCGCGCGAGCGGCATTTTCAGCCATTTCGCCTGCTCGGACGCAGATGATTTGAGTTTCTCCCTGGAGCAGGTGCGGCGTTTCAAATCGGTGCTGCGCGAGCTGCGCCGCGCCGGCATGGAATTGCCGCTGATCCACATGGCTAACAGCAACGCGGTGCAGCGCCTGCCTGAGGCCTATTTCGGCGCGGTCCGTCCGGGCCTGATGCTCTACGGGCTCTGCTCCCGGCCCAGGCCCACGCCGGGGGTGGAACTGAAGCCCGTGCTCTCGATGCGCACCCGCATCGTGCGGCTCCATGAGCTGCCCACGGGGACCAAGATCGGCTACGGACACACCTTCACCACCTGGCGCCAGTCCACTATCGCCACGCTGCCCGTCGGTTATCACGACGGTTACGTGCGCCAGTTCTCTAACAGGGGCGAAGTGCTCGTGCGCGGGCGGCGGGCGGCGGTGGTAGGACGGGTTTGCATGGATCAGACCCTTGTGGACGTCACCGACGTGCCCGGAGTGAAGGTGGGCGACGAAGTAGTCCTCTACGGCGAACAGGACGGGGCGAGCATCCACGTCGAGCAGATGGCCGCCCTTGTGGATTGCATCCCCTACGAACTGACCTGCGCGGTGGGGCCTCGGGTCCGGCGAAAGTTCGTCAAGAACGGAGCGGTCGTGGCGGTGACCCCGTTCCGCTCCCTGACGCCGTCCGAACCCCTGCGGGAAGGATTCCTCTCTTCCGCCGCCCCATCCGATGAAGCCCCCGGCGCAGGGCTTGCCCAACCGGAAGCGGCCTGACCCGGGCGCACAGCCCGCTCGATCCGCTCGTTACGGGGCGGCGTCGGGCTCGTCTGCGGGATGTTCGGCCCTGTCGTAGAATTCCCTCTGCAGCTCGGGGCAGACCTCGTCGGCCTTGATGGCCCGCATCTGCTTGACCAGCCTATCCACGCAGGCGTTGAACAGAAACTCGCCTTTCTGCGCGGTCGCGGCGCGGGCGTCGCCGGCGTAGTGTGTGGGATGCTCTGCGTACCAGCTTACCGAGGTCTCCAGGTCCGGCAGCGCGCTCATGCGCTGCCTGGATTGGCCGTCCTCCGGGGCGCTCAGCGCTTCCATGCGCACCAGCTCCGGACGCAGGTAGAGCATAACGCTGGTTTCCATCTCGTCGGCGTGTCCGCCGAAGTCGGACTGCCTCAGGTTGTGCCAGCGCTGCCGGGGACCGTCTTCCAGCTCGTAGTAGTTGGTGGAATAGACGACGTAGTCCCGGGGTTGCTCCAGCAGCGAACGCAGAAAGAAGCGCAACATACTGATATTGCCGCCGTGGCCGTTGACGATCAGGATTCGGTCAAATCCGTTGCGTGCGATCTCCTCGACGGTAGCCTCCAGCAGTGGCAGGAGCAGGCGCCGATTCAGCGCCACGGTCCCCGCGCAGTGACGGGCCGTGAATATCTTGCCGAAGTAGTAAGAGGGGAAGACGACCGCTGGCTCGACCTCGGCGGCCCGTACGGCCACGGCGTCGGCCATTATCTGGTCTGTGCCGAGCGGAAGATGAGGGCCATGCCGTTCTATGCAACCTGTGGGGAGAAGGCAAAGGCCGCCTGACTGCGCGAGCGCGCGCCCGAAGTTCTCCGATGTAATTTCCATCCAGAGCATGTGTGATTCGCTCCTTCCCCGTTAGCCGTTGCTAACAGCCTAAATGAGCAGGGCTCACTGCATCCGGTCCAGCTTCTGGCGCAGCATCTGGCCGGCGAGTTTGGGATCCGCCTTGCCCCGGCTGAGGCGCATCACCTGGCCGACCAGAGCGCCCACCGCCTTCTTGCTGCCGGCCAGGTAGTCTTGCACGGGCTGCGGGTTCTCCTCGATCACCTGCTGGATGACCGGATCGAGCGCGGACCGGTCGCTGACCTGTTCGGCGCCCTCTTCGCGGACGAGCGTGGGGGCATCCTTGCCCGTATCTATCATCTTGTGCATGATGTCCCGCGCGACGCGCGCGTTGATCCTGCCCTCATTGAGCAGCCGAACCAGGCCCGCCAGGCGCTCAGGGCTGATTTCGAACTCGGCGATGCCGATGCCGCGCCGGTTCGTCAGGGCCAGCGCTTCGTTCATTATCCAGTTGGCAACGCTGCCGGGGGAATCGTACGCGGCGACGCAGGCCTCGAAGTAATCGGCCACCTGTTTCGAGTCGGTGAGGACGGAGGCGTTGTATTCGCTCAGGCCGTAGTCCCGTTCGAATCTGCTGCGGCGCAGCACGGGCATCTCCGGCACTGACGCGCGGACGCGCGCCAGCTCTCTATCGCTGATCTCGACGGGCAGAAGGTCGGGCTCGGGGAAGTAGCGGTAATCCTGGGCCTCCTCCTTGGTGCGCATGACGGCGCTGCGGCCGCGTTCGGCGTCCCAGAGCCGGGTTTCCATCTCCACTGGCCGCCCTTCGCGGAGGCGGCGCGTCTGTCGCTCGATCTCGTATTCCAGGGCCCCGCGCACCGCCTTGATGGAGTTGAGGTTCTTGACCTCCACGCGCGTGCCCAGCCCGTCCGAGCCGGCAGGACGCATGCTGACGCTGGCTTCGAAGCGGAGCGATCCCTCTTGCATCTTGCAGTCGGACACCCCGGCGTAGAGCAGGAGCCGGCGCAGCGTGTGCATGAAAGCATCGGCTTCGGCGACGCTGTGCATCTCGGGCCGGGTTACGATTTCCAGCAGGGGGGTCCCGGCGCGGTTCAGGTCCACCAGGCTGTAGTGGGCGCCTCCATGCTGGGCGTGGAGGTTCTTGCCGGCGTCCTCCTCCAGGTGGACGTTATGGATGCCCACGCGACGCAGCTCTGCATCAACCGGTATCTCGATCCAGCCGTCCTCGCCGAGGTTGCAGTAGTTCTGCGAGACCTGGTAGTTCTTGGGCAGGTCGGGATAGTAGTAGTTCTTGCGGTCGAAGAAGGTGGGCCGGTTGATGGCGCAGTTCAGCGCCAGCGCCGCCCGGAGCGCCAGCTCGAAAGCGCGCTCGTTGAGCACTGGGAGGACGCCGGGCATGCCCAGGCAGATCGGGCAGGTCTGGGTGTTGGGCGGCTCGCCGAAGCGGGTGCTGCAGCGGCACCAGAGCTTGCTCTCAGTGAGCAACTCGGCGTGAGTTTCCAGCCCGATGACAGGTTCATATTCCATGTCGCTTACTCTAACGCCGGCTTCCGGCGCAGTCAAACAGAGCACGCCGCGCATTCCCGTACAACAGATTTAGGAAGGGCCATCTCGGAGATGTGACAATCGCTTCTATGGCGTTTCGTAACGCTTCACCCGAATGCGGAATGCTAAAACAACGAAAATATCCAATATCGAGTGTTCAATGTCCGATGTCGAGCGCTCTGGTTCGCATCTGTGGCCATCCCTACTCCGCTCGCGCCCCGCAAGGGCGGGACAGAATAGCATCTGTGCCATCTGCGGGCGCCCTTGGCCGGCGGCTTCGCCTGTGACCGGGTGGGTTACAGCACTGGGAAGAGGGCCTGTCGCCCGCCCGCCAGCAGTGACAACCTGCGCCAACCGATGTCTGCCAGGTGACAGCCTGGTGTCCATGGGGCGGGCGTCACGTGACCGGCCAATGTCCGATTGCCCTCTTGCTTTCCTTCGTGGGCTTCGTGGTTTCTACTCGGCATCCCCGTGGTAAAAGGCGTCTGAACGGTCAGCCCGGATATTTCACGAGCCTTTTCCGGATTCGTCTGCAACTCTTTACAGGGAGAGGAGTTCCGCCTCGAAAGGTACGCAATCAAAAATGACACACTGTTGAGGCCCGCTGGACGGGAAATGCTCGTGAAATATCCGGGTTAGGAGTTGAAAAAGTAGCGTCAGGCGCGGCAACGGCGAAGTTCACGCTCCACGCTGCGAGTCTTCTTCCTTCTATTTCTGTGGAAATCTGTGGATTTTCGCCTTTTTTACCGGACTCAGGGGACTGTGCGGACACATGGATTTTCAAGAACGAGTATAATGGCTTGCGCTAAGGATGTAAGGATGAAGGCAGAGGAGGGAAAAGACCAATAAGAAATATCCAATGGGTGTAACTACGGGTTTTCGCAGTGATCAACGGCTTAACCAGACTTTCTTGCTGTCCGTCCTGTCCGCAGAGGCCGTTATGTCCCGGAAGGGATGTCGGACCGGGGCTTTCGCAAAACGAACCCATTCTGTCATATCTGCTTGAGGGGCAAGGCCCTGCGAGCGGATTCGTTAACTGAAACTGAATTGTCGGGCTGGCTGCGGAGATTGACGATGGCGACAGGATTTGAGAGGTCAGGAGGACAAGGGGCGGAGGTGGTCGAGTTCGCGGGCGAGCCCTTCGCAAGCGCGCACGTAGTGGGCGTCCCCAAAGGCCCGGACGTGCAGCAGCATGGTGTGGAGCCAGTAAACGCGGCAGCGCACGTCGAAGCCGTCCCGAATCGGTTGGAGCTTGCGGTATTCGTCGAAGAACGCGCCGCCCACAGTGTGGAACACCAGCAGGTAAGCCAGTTCGTATTCGACGTCGGCATATTCGGCGCCGCCGTCCACGAAGCCGGTGACGCGCGGTGCGGCGGGGTCCACGATGATGTTGGTGGCCCAGAGGTCCCCGTGGACAAGCGTGGGTTCGCCGAACTCTGGGAGCCAGGTTTCGAGGTTTTCGATGAGCCGGCTGATTATGCGGCGCGCCTCCGCGGTGAGCCTTCCTGCGGCCGCGGAGAATTCCTTTTGAATCCTGGGTCGGAATCTGCGAAGCCAGCGCCGCTCGCCCTGCTGGGCCGGCTCGAGGGCGCTGCCGTAGGTGGAGCGTTTGTGCCGGTGGAGCCGGGCGATAATGCGGGCAAGCTGCCTTTCGACCAGAAGGCGCGCGGCCGGGCTCAGCGGGGCCTCTGCAAGATTTACCCCGGGCAGACGCTCCATCATGAGGCAACTGCCTCTGAAGAGCTTTCCGGACAGGTCGCAGCCGTAAGGTTCGGGAACGGGGAACTCGGTGTTGTCCCTGTACCATTGCAGAACGTCGTGTTCCCAACGGAAGGCGTCCAGGCCGGCTCGCGCGTTCAGCTTGCAGACGACGCGCTCGGGCTCTGCGTCGGTGCTCAGCTCGAGCACGCTGTTGACCATGCCGCCGTGGAGCCGGCGGATGTGCGTGACGGCGAATGGACGGGACAAGATTTTTCTGAGGAGGCGGGTGGCGACCTCGGTGGAAACAACTGACTTGTCGAAAACCATATTCAGGCGCCTGGGAGCGTCAGAGATGGAAGAAGGGAGTGTAATCCCCGGGAGGCGAGGGCGCAACTCTATGCCTGAAGGGGAGTCGGAGTTTGACTCGCGGGAGCCAGCTTGTCTATAATGGCGGACGCGTCAGAGTGGTTCTTTGAGCCGAGCATAATACCGGGGAGGAGTAGCAATAGATAGCGATGTCAGCGCGCAGTGAAGGCACGGAGAGAGGCGGCGCCCCGGCGCGCGAGCGGAACCGGGAAATTGGATGGGGCGTGGCGGCGGATGAAGATCGCGAGGGAATCTTCCTGCGGAAGGTCATTTTCGTCGTGTCGGTCGCTGTGATAGGGTGCCTGGGCTTTTGGATTTTCGTCACTTCCGCGCTCAACTCTCCGGCTTCGCGGGCCCTGACAGCCAAGAAGGCCTCCGCCGGCGCAAGGCCGGTTTATACGGTGCGGCTCTCCGATTTCCCGAACTCTAAGCAAGGCGCCGCCAAGGAATTCGCGTCCAAGTTTGAGGATTTGCTAGACGGGGAGGAGTTTTGGTTCGCTCCGCTGCCTGGCGATCGGTTTGCGTTGTGTGTGGGACGTTCCACCAGGCAGGACTCTGCCGCCCTGGAACGTCTGCTGCGGAAGCTGAAAGATTGCAAGATTGACAAAGACCGCAAGCCTTTCCATTCCGCCGTGATCTGGCGTTACCCGGAGTGAATCCGGTTCTTATTGGCTCCTATTGTCATGTCCGGAGGAGAATATGTCCCTGCACAAGAGCCTGAAACAGAGCAGCCGGCTGGTTCGCCGCCGCAATGTCCTGACCCGTGTGGAGCGCATTGAGCACCTGGAAGAAGACGAGCACTGGGACGAAGATGCGGATTCTGTTTTCGCACTGCCGAAGGTTAAGCCGGCAGCGCCGGTTATACCCAGAGCCAGTCTCGAGCTCAAAGAAGAGGAGGAACCTGAGAGTGAGTCCGGGACGGCCGGCTCAGGCGCCGAGGACGCCTGATGCAAGGGGGCATGATTCGGGGACGGTTTCTGTAGGTTAAAAGGGATTCCAGATGGACATCGAGGCCATTGTCGCGGACAGGATGAACCGGATTGACTCCTCTGGCATTCGGAAGGTTTTTGATCTGGCCAAATCGCTGAATGATCCGGTTAACCTGAGCATCGGGCAGCCGGACTTCGACGTTCCCGAGCCGGTGAAGGCCAGCGCGATGCACGCCATCGAGACCGGCCAGAACAAATACACCGTCACCCAGGGCATCCAAGAGCTGCGCGACGCCGTCCTGCGCTACGAGAGGCGCGCGACAGGAATCCGGCACGAGAGCGTGCTTATCACGGGCGGCGTCTCCGGCGGCATACTGCTTGCGTTTATGGCGCTGATCAATCCCGGGGACAAGGTTGCGATACCGGACCCGTATTTCGTGATGTACAAACACCTCTGTCGCCTGATGGGTGGCGTGCCGGTCTACGTGGACACGTATCCGGACTTCCATCTGAGCGCCGAGAGGTTGGAGCGGGCGGGGGCCGGCGAGGCGAAGGTGCTCGTCGTCAACAGCCCGTGCAATCCCACCGGCGCGGTCAGCGGAAAGGAAGAACTGCGTGAAGTGGCGAAATGGGCGGCCCAAAACGACGTCTTCATTATGAGTGACGAGATTTACCGGGTCTTCTGCTACGAGGGCGATTGTCCCAGCATGGCGCAGTTCACCGAGGACCTTTTGCTGCTGAACGGGTTTAGCAAATCATGCGCAATGACGGGTTGGCGGCTCGGCTACGCCATCGGGCCGGAGCCTCTGATCGCGCAGATGCAGAAGCTCCAGCAGTTCAGTTTCGTCTGCGCCCCCTCGATCGCGCAACATGCGGGCACGGTCGCGCTTTCCGTCTCGCCGGAGTTGCACGTTCGGGCGTATGAGGCGAAGCGGAACATCCTCTACGAGGGCCTCAGGGACAAGTTCAGATTACAGAAACCACGAGGGGCGTTCTACGCATTCGTCGAGGCGCCCGGCGAGGATGGGGACAAGTTCTGCCAGGAGGCGATCGCGCACAATCTGCTCATCATTCCGGGGAGTGTTTTCAGCGAGCGCAGAAGCCATTTCCGCATCTCTTTCGCCGCCGACGACAGGGCAATCGAGGAAGGGGTTCGCATACTCTGCGCAATGGCGTAAGGCAGGCGCCGTGACCGGCGAAGTATGTAAGGATAAGGCAAGAAGTTCAAACGACGAAGGCAAAAGGCAGATCCGCTGTTAGCGGAGGCCGTATTTCTCCAGCTTCCGGTAGAGGGTGGCGCGACTGAGGCAGAGCTTCCGGGCGGCTTTGCTGATGTCCCCATCGCACTTGCGGATGCCCCCCAGTATGGCCCTTTTCTCAACCTCCGCGAAGGGGATCACGTCCCCCTGGTCTTCAGCCCGGGGCTGCGGACTTTGCAGGGCATCGCCGATCTTTTCCAGCGCCTGCTCCACTGCAAGCTGGGGCACTTCTTTGCCTTCTAGGGCCTCCCGGATGTGGACGGGTAACAACTCCGCCGTCACCCGATCCGTGGTGGCCAGCACAACGATCCGCTCGATAATGTTACGCAGCTCCCGCACGTTGCCCGGCCAGTCATAAGCCAGCAACATGCGGATCGCCTCCGGCGAGAAATCGTAGAAATATTTGTAGTACTTCTCGCACATCATCCGCAGGAAGTGCTCCGCCAGAACGGGGATGTCCTCGGGACGCTCCTTCAATGGAGGGATGTAGATCGGCACCACGTTGAGCCGGTAGTAGAGGTCGTCACGGAGCGTCCCGTCTTGCACCTGCTGGCGAGGGTCTTTGTTAGTCGCCGCGATAACACGGGTGTCCACTTCGATTTGCTCCGTTCCCCCAACCCTGGTGAAGATGTGGTTCTGAAGGAAACGCAGCAGCTTGGACTGCAAGCCGATCTGCATCTCGCAGATTTCGTCGAGGAACAGCGTCCCGCGGTCGGCCTGCTCACAATTGCCCACGCGCTGTTGGTCGGCGCCGGTAAACGCGCCCTTCTCGTGGCCGAACAGCTCGCTCTCCAGCAGGTCTTTGGGGATGGCGGCGCAGTTAACGGGGACAAAGCGGCCGTCGCTTCGATGGCTCAGGGCGTGAATGGCTTCGGCGACGACCTCCTTGCCGACCCCGCTGGGGCCCGAGATGAAGACGGTCGCGTCCGTGCCCGAGATGTTCTTGATAGTATCATATACATCATTCATCGCGGGGCTGACGCCCACCATCGCGCCCAGCTTTCCCTGCCCCTTGTCGTAGACCTCGATCAGCTGATTGACCTTGACAAGCAGGCGGTGATCATCGGCGGCCTTCAGCAGGCGCTGCGGCAGCTTAGCGGGCAGCTCGTCGGTGGGGATGAAGTCCCTGGCCCGTTTACGAATGCACTCGATAACGGTGTCCACCGACGGGTCCGGGCCGACCACGATCACAGGCAGGTCGTGATGCCGCCGGATGATACGGTCCAGGAGGCTGTCCAGCCCTGTCGCGTAACGCGCGTCCATCAGAACAACGTCGGGCACTGCGTCGGCAATGCTCTGAACCAGTTCCTGATCGTCAGCGCAGCAGAGCGTCTCGACAATTCGTCCCGATATTTCGGCCGGCACTGCCTCCACCACCGAATCCCGGCCGAGAACACAGACGCGCAGCTTCCTTCCGGTTTCCTCTTCACTCATGCCGGCGCGCCTGTCCCAATGTGGCTTGAACTCGCTCCACGGCACGACTGGGGCTGAACGGCTTGGTCATGTATTCGTCGGCGCCCACTTCCACACCTTTTTCTCGGTCTTCTTGCTGGCCTTTCGCCGTCAGCAAGATAATGTAGGTGGAGTTCAGCTCGGCGGATTCCTTGACGCGACGGCACACCTCGTAACCGCTGAGCCCGGGCATCATAATGTCCAGGAACACTAGATCGGGCCGCTGCTCCTGGATAACATCCAGCGCTTCTTCGCCTCCGCGGGCCTCGATCACCTCGTAGCCGGCCCGCCGAACGACAAACCCCAGCGAGCGCACGATATGTGCCTCGTCATCAACTATGAGAACCGTCTTGGACTTTGCCATAGGATTGTCTGCGGTTATGGGGGGGCCGCCTACAGCCGCCGCCGGCGCCGCGCCTCAGCCTGCTTTGAAAGCCTTGATGGCTTCCTGTTCGGACTGGTTAACGTCAAAAACGCGCGTCAATCGGGTCAGTTCGAAGATGGAACGGCAGAAAGCCGGCACTTCGGCCAGCCGAAGGTCGCCTCCTTCGGCCGCCACCCGTCGCAAGCAGCTTACCAGAACGCCCAACCCGGCGCTATCAATGAATCTCAGGTTTCCCAGGTTGACAACAATGCTTATCTGACCCTCTTTGATAATGCCGTGCAGCTTCTCCTTTATCTGGGGGGCGCTCGAAGCGTCGAAGCGACCTTCCATATCAACGACAGTCACACCGTTCTCGGCACGAATGCTGGTTATCAAACCCGCTCCTCCTGCGTTGGATATCTTATCAAGAACGACGCCGGGAACGAGCAGCATGATATATCAGTGACGCAAGAGTTGTCAATTGCGCTTCCCCGTTCCGCCGGCAACGTCCCTGGTCGATCTTGCCCCTCCGGAGAAGGCCAAACTGCCGCGCCTGCGTCCCACAGCTTGCCTGGCCCCTAGTGCGAACGAGCATGGAGCCGCGCTGCGCCTGATACACGCGACCGGGAGGAAAGCCGCCCGAGACCTTGTCCTTCAAGAAGGAGGAACCCGAGGCAATCCCTCGAACGTGTCGACAGCCGCCGACAAATGGGCGCTTGCCGCCCTAACAAAGGCCGGCCGCTTGCTCTTAGCGATCCGCTTGTGGGTCCGGGCGTAGTCAATGCTGGGGTCGCCGGAAAGCTCCCTCAGCTCGACCTTGCGCTGGTCGTAGTCCTCCAGTTCGAAGATGGGGCGAAGTTGCTGCTTGATGGCGCTCCACGTCGCTTCCCTCCAGGGGGTTCCACTCGCGCGAAGGAGAGACCTGAGCGTTGCCCGGGCTGCGTCCAGAGCACGCTTGCGGTTATCAATCTTGCTGCCCTTATGCCGGGGGTCGCGCCACACGCGGTCAACCATGTCGGGCATGGCCAGCATCTCGGCATGGCCCACGTTGGGCACGGCGCTTTTCAGATAGTACCACGGGTAGCAGGCGTTCTGCTCCTCCCGCCATCCGGAAAAGCCCTGGTGGCTGAAGGTGTCCTGTAGGGAGTGAAGGGCGATCCCGAGGCGGCACAGATCCTGTGACTTCTCCGCGGCCCTTACGAGCTTCTGCGCGCGCGGGCTGTTCTGAGTCGTCTTCCAGGGCCATTTCTCATCGTTTCCGGGTATGAAGTGGAAGGGAACGAGGACGGTGAACTGAATCTGCGGATCGTTCCACCTATCGAGCTCCTGGCACTGGGTTTGGACCTCATATATGTCTTCGTCGGTCTGCCTGTCGGTATACTCGTCTGCCCAGGCGATCGTGGCGGCGTCATCCGCCGAGCGCCCGGCCTTCCTCGCCAGCGCGTACGTGACGTAGAAATGGAAATCCTTTTGCATTCGTACGCGTTCACCATTGAGAACGGCAGAAAACATTAACCACAAAGCACACGAAGAAAGACAATAGACATAGCCCGCCGCGCCAGCGTGCGGGGCAGCCCCGGCCCGCAGGCACAGGAGGACTGCGGCCGTTTCGTTTATTGCAACACAGCCCGCCGTGCGGCGGGCTCACAGGCGAGCCTCCGCCGCACCTGCGACGCTATGAAGCCCAAGGGGCGCCTGAGTTACCCGGTTTGGGTGAGATGTTATGCTTTCTCGCTTCGTTCTACCTCTTTGGTCGCCGCCCGATCAGTTCCCCGATCAGCTCGTAGCCATCGTCTATTTGCACTTCGGTCGCTGCCGCATGTCCTTCCGTAAAGGGCACATTCGCCGACGCCAGCACGCCCTGGCCCCAGATCGCAAAAGGCACGGGGTCGCGTTTATGCTTGCCGTCCTCCACGGAGGTGACGTGGTCGGGGCAGATCAGCAGCCGCAGATCGCCTTCTTGCTCCGCGTGCGCCATCAGAGGACCGACGATGGCCTTGTCGATCTGCTCAATGGCCCGTATCTTTGCCTTGACGTCCCGATCGTGACTCGCCTCGTCGGGCGCTTCGATATGGATCAGGAGCACGCCATAATCCTTCAGCGCGCTGATGCCGTAGCGACCTTTGGCGGCGTAGTCCGTATCGGTGTAACCAGTAGCGCCGGGCACATCGATAACGTCCCATCCTATGATACGGCCGATGCCCTTGACCAGATTCACAGCGCTGATGACCGCTCCACGCAGGCCGAAACGGTCGGCGAAGCTCTCCATGCTCGGTTTCCTGCCCGGGCTCCACAGCCAGATCATGTTCGCCGGGTTCCTCCCCAGGTCCACCCGGACCTGATTTACCTCGTGGGACTGGAGCGCCTCTCGCGAGCGTTTCATCAAGTCAAGCAGATATTCGCCACCGGGGCCGGTGGGATAGTGATCTTCGATGGGCTGCCCCACGACTTGATGGGGGGGGGTGGTCTCCGCGTCAATGTCCTGAGCCCCGGTGTAAAGCACGACGTGCCGGTAGCTTGTGCCAAGGTGGAAACTGGTCTCCTCATTGCCCAATTCGTCGTTCAGCGCCGCCAGCAGCACTTCTGCTTCTCCGGTGGAGATGTGTCCTGCCGTAAAGTCGGCCAGCCTTCCTTCAGCCGTGGTCACCAGGTTACAGCGAACGGCCCAGTCGTCCGGCCCCATTTCGATCCCGAGGTCCGCCGCCTCCAGCGGCCCACGGCCGGTGAAGTACTCCTGCGGATCGTAGCCCACCACGCTCATAATCGCCACCGAACTGCCCGGCGGCATCCGCGGGGGAACGTGCCGGGCGATTCCCAACAGCCCTTCCTGAGCCGCCCGATCCAGGTTGGGTGTGCGCGCGGCCTCCAGCGGTGTCTTGCCCCCGAGCCTCCTGACCGCGAAATCCGCCGCCCCGTCCGGAACTACTATGCAGTATTTCACCTCACCCTCCCGCGTTCGTAAGCCTTGACCGCAGAGCACACAGAGAGCGCAGAGAACAGCAAAAGATTGAGAAAATGTGGAGGAAACCACCTTTCATCATATCCTTGTCGTTCTCCGTATCCTCCGTGCCTCCCTGGTGGGAGGCGCCTGAACGATTACCCGTGCTCTTGAGACGTCCGGTTAAACATCCTCCACGCGCAGCATTCGGGTCCGCGCGCCATAGATCACTTCCAATCGGTTGATGCGCTCCAGCGCGCGCTGCACGTCCACTTCGCGCGCCTTGTGGGTCATCAGCACCACCGGCACGAATTCTCCCTCCCGGGCGGCCGTCTCCTGCTGTCGCACCGACGCCAGACTTATCTGCTCCTCGCCCAGTATGCCAGCCACGCTAGCCAGCACTCCGGGCCTGTCCATGCAGTCGAGCCGCAGATAGTAACGTGTTCTTACCTCGCCGATCGGCGCCAGGTCGGCTGCTGGGACCGCGCCGAATTGAGCAAGCTGTGCGAACTGGACCTGGTACGTGCCAAGCGCCACCCGAACGATATCCGCCACCACTGCGCTGGCCGTAGGACGGCGCCCCGCGCCGCGACCGGTAAGGACCCACTCTCCCACGTGGTCACCGTGAACGCAGATGGCGTTGTAAACGCCACTTATCGAAGACAGGGGGTGGCTATGCCGCAGCAGCGCGGGATGCACCCGCACCTCCAGGCCCGCCTCCCGCCGAATGCCGACGGCCAGCAGCTTGACCGTGTATCCGAGCGCATCAGCGTAGCGAAGGTCGGACAGCTCTATCCCCGTGATGCCGTCGCAGGGAATATCGTCCAGCTCGATGTTGACGCCGAATGCGAGCCGGCTCAACACTGCGAGCTTGTGCGCCGAGTCCAGCCCCTCCACGTCCAGCCGAGGGTCCGACTCGGCGTAACCTTCCCGCTGCGCCTCTACGAGCGCCTCCTCGTACGGTATGTTGCGCTCCAGCATCTGGGTGAGCACGTAATTACACGTGCCGTTGACGATACCATAGAGGCTCTCGACGCGGTCGCCCACCAGCCCGCTGCGCAGCGCGGCCACTACGGGAATCCCTCCGGCCACGCCCGCCTCGAAGGCGATAGAACGCCCCCGCTCCCTGGCAAGCCGGTAGAGCCCGTCTCCGAACTGGGCAAGCAGGGCTTTGTTCGCAGTCACAACGTCCTTGCCCGCCCGCAGGGCCTTCTCCACCACTTCCAGGGCGATTGTCGTGCCGCCCAGCAGTTCGACGACGGCCTGCACCTCAGTGTCCCGGAGCGGGGCCTCCAGATCGTCAGTCAGGACCACGCCCTCGGGCGGCTGAAGCTCGTCGCGGACCTCGTCCAGGCGCAGGTCAACGATGTATTTGAGCCGGATACGCTCGCCGAGACGCTCCTGTAGAGCCCCCCGACCGAGCAACATCCGGGCAACTCCCATCCCCACCGTCCCGCATCCGTACAGCGCAATGTGGAAAGGTTCCACCGCGGCCTCCCGCGCACAGGCGATCAGATCGTGGTCAGTAGCATTGAGCAAGAACACAGAGTATAAGCGTCCTGCGCAGAAGTGTCAAAGGATGAAGATGACGGATGCTGTCAAGTAGTGTGTGTAAAAAGGGCTGAGCGGGGGTCGCGGGCCGTGGGGGCGTATCCTTGCTGTTGTAGCTTCCGCCACACTATGTAAGCGGCCCTCTCCCAGCTCTGGGCGCTAGGAAAGACGCCTGCTTTGCGAAACTTCTTGTTCAGCTCCTCGATCAGCCGCTCGATCGGGTTCGTCGTTTTGAGCCGGTTTCGCCACTTTGGCGGCGCGTTCAAGTAGATCGGGGTGTCGTCGAGTCGGTAGGCGAAGTTGCGCGCCGCTTCGGGCTCGGTCTCCTTCCAGCGCGCCATCCACGGCGCCAGCGCGCCTCGAATCCTGGGTTTACGCAAAAGGACGGTTCCCCACTTGGTATCAAGGGTGCGGGCTTGAAAGCTATTTC
>JAGHAF010000101.1 GCA_021161675.1 Planctomycetota bacterium
GACCTGGACATCTTCACCATGTTGGGCGGGATGCCCCGGAGGGTCTACGGGCGCTGCGAGACTGTGCTGCACGACATCGAGGTGGAGGACCAGGCGTGCGCCATGCTGGAGTATGACGGCGGAGCGCGCGGCTACATCTTCGTGAGCACCTGCGAAGTGGGCGAGGGACTGCTGGAGATCGTGGGCGATAGGGCAGCGCTGCGGGTGGGCGGGCCGGAGCTGCGCCGCTTCAAGCCGCCCGTCGAGGAGTTCACCCGAACGAATACCGAGATGTGGGGCGCGCCCAAAGTGGAGAAGGTGGAACTGAAGAGCCCGGCGGCGCAAATCGGGGCCCAATATCCGGGCCGCCCCGCGCCGGACGTCGAGGAGGTGGAACTTGAGCCGGAAGACTGCGAGAGCGGCCATTACGTGATCCTGCGCAATTTCGCCCGGGCCATCACGGACGGCGAGCCGCTGCTGGCGCCCGGGAAGGAAGGGATGAAGTCCCTGGAGCTGGCGAACGCCATCACGCTTTCCTCTGAGAAGGGTGAGGCGGTCGAACTGCCGATTGACCGGGAGGAGTTCGACCGGCTGATTGAGCGGCTCAAGTCCACGTCGAGTTTCAAGGGCGAGTGGGGCCAGACGGAGGCGCAGACTGATCCGGCCCACAAGACGTGAGTGTGTTTCCTCTTGCGTGACTGGCGGATTTCCTGATGCAGCCTGAAGGCGCGTTGGACATAGTGTTCTTTGTTATCGGCGGGCTGGGGCTATTCCTGTTCGGGATGAAGGTGATGAGCGAAGGACTCAGGGGGGTGGCGGGGGATCGGCTCCGGAGAGTGCTCAAGGTCATGACGCGAAATGTCGTGCTCGCCGTGCTGGCGGGGTCCGGCGTAACCTGTTTGATCCAGAGCTCAAGCGCGACTACGGTGATGGTGGTGGGGTTTGTGAACGCCGGGCTGATGCAGTTGAGCCAGGCGATCGGCGTGGTGATTGGGGCGAACATCGGCACGACTATGACCGCGTGGCTGGTCTCGGGGATGGGAGTGCTGAAGATCACTAACTACGCCCTGCCGGCGATCGGGGTCGGGCTGGCGATGAACATGGCCGGCAAGGGATGCTGGAAACACTGGGGCTCGGTGCTGCTGGGGTTCGGGCTGCTGTTCTTCGGTCTCTCGCTGATGAAGGATGCCTTCGAGCCCCTGCGCCAGAGCGAGCAGGCCCGGCAGTTGATTGTGCGGCTGGCGCGAAATCCGCTCTCCGGCGTCCTGATCGGGACGTTGTTCACAATGATGGTGCAGTCGTCGAGCGCAACGATCGCGATCGTGCAGGTGATGGCGCTGCAGGGCATATTGAGCTTTCCACAGGCCCTGCCCTTGATCCTCGGGGACAACATCGGGACCACGATTACGGCGCAGATCGCCTCTGTCGGCACGAGCGTGAATGCGAAGCGGGCGGCCCGGGCGCACCTTCTGTTCAACCTGTTCGGAGTGGCCGTCGTGCTGCCGTTCGTATGGGCCGGAGCGTACGCAAGGTTTATAGAGTTCTTGATACCCGGTGGGATTGAGCCGTCGAACGTGATGCTCCATGTTGCGGTGAGCCACAGCGTATTCAACGTGGCGAACGCCCTGATCTTCATGCCGCTGGTCGGCGTGCTGGCCGCCGTGGTCAGGCGGCTCGCGCCGGGAGAGCCGGGGATAGTGAACGTGGAGCCGGAGTACCTGGAGGAGCATCTGCTGAACACTCCCTCAATCGCGCTGGAGCAGGCGCGACTGGAGGTGGTGAGGATGATCAAACTGGCCGCTTCGTCGGTGGCGGACGCCAGTGCGGCGTTCTTCCAGCGGGACAGCAAACGTCTGCGGCTGGTGGGGCAGAAGGAGGAGGCGATTGATAACTTGCAAAACAAGATCACCCAGTACCTGATCCGCATAAGCCGGCACGACCTGAGCCCCGGCGAGTCCAAGGCGCTGCCAGTGCTGCTTCACAGTGTGAACGACATCGAACGGATCGGCGACCACGCCGTGAACCTGGCGGAAGTGGCGCAGCGATGCATTGATGACGCCCTGCCCTTCACGGACACGGCAATCGGGGAGCTGGAGCAGATGCAGGCCGAGGTCAGTAGGATGTTCGAAACTGTGATCCGCGCCCTGGCGGAGTCGGACATGGAGATTGCGAAAGAAGTTTTCAAAAGCGAGGACGCGCTGAACGATATGGAAAGACGGTTCCGGGAAAGCCACATTCGGCGCCTGGCGCAGGACGTGTGCAACTTCTCCAGCGGGCTGGCCTTTGTGGACTGTGTGTATAACTACGAGAAGATCGGGGACCATCTGCTCAACGCGGCGCAGGCGGTGCTGGGCGATTTCCAGTGGGGGGAGAAGGTCAGAGCCGACACGCAGGCGCAGCCGCAAGGCTGACTCCCCTGAGAGCCTGCTATGCGCCCAGGCGCCCGGACAAGACCAGCATGTTGTATATGGCGTGCGTCCAGGCGGCTACGCCGAGACCGCGCCCCAGGTAGATCACCCCCAGCGCAAGGCCGCAGACGGTGCGGAACAGGAAATTGTATGCGGTGAACGGTTCGCCAAGGCTTCCAATGTTATGGACCGCGGCGAACAAGAGGCTGCTGAACAGGAGGGCCACTACCGTGCTGAGCCTCTTGTCCCAGCGGAATATGCTTGCCAGCAGCACACTTGCGCCTCCCAGCAGCAGGAGGCGGAAGAGCACCTCCTCGTAAACCCCGGCCCCGAGCGCGAGACAGTGGGGGGCGTAGTCGCTGAAATGGAAGGTGAAGATCACAGATCGCGCCCGTTCGTAGAGCAACCCTGTGAGGACGTGCCCGCCCCGGTAAAGGACGAGCGAGTAGAGGGCGGCCTCGGCGATCATGACGATCCCTATGGTGAGGCGACTGAGGGAGCCCTTCAGGTCAGAGCGGAGCAGCACGAGAATAAGCGCGACAAGCAGGAGGAAGTTGATAATCTGGGCGGCGTGCAGGCCCACCAGGTGCAGCGGACCTTCCAACCAGAGCTCAGCGAGGAGGCGCTCTTGGTAGCCCGTCTGGACGATGCCGAGGTGATAAACCACGACGAGGGGCAACATAGTGACGACGCTCAGCGAGAGGGAGCGGGATTCTGTCCAGTAGCTGAGATGTTCGTCGTGCGCCTGCTCGTTCATTCGCCTATCAGCCTCTCAGCAGTCCGAGGGCGAGCATGCTTGCGCCCGCCGGAAGGCAGTAGAATGCAAACCAGTGCAAGCGCCCGCGGCGCACCACGTCCAGCAGCAGCCGCAGGCACACGGCGCCGACCACGGCGGCGGCGGCCCCTGCCGCTGCCAGGGGAAGGACACCGGCCCCTGCGCCGGATTGCCCGGCGAGCGCCCCCCATGAGCCGCGCAGCTCCCAGACGCCTGCGCCCGCTATCGCGGGGACGGCGAGGATGAACGAAAACTCCGCTGCGGCCCCCCGCTCGATCCCCAGGAAGCGCGCGGCCACGATGGCGCTTCCGGAACGGCTGATGCCGGGCAGCAGCGCCAGGGCCTGAGCCAGTCCCACGAGCAGCCCTCTGCCGGGGCCGACCCTCGCCGCCCTCCCTTCGGGGGCGAGCCGAAGCGTCAGCAGCGCAAGGCCCGTCACCATGAGCAAGCCGCCGGCCATTGTCAGGTTCGCGAACGCATCTTCCACCGCGCTCTGGAACAGCACGCCCGCCAGGGCGATCGGGATC
Organism: Planctomycetota bacterium; assembly: GCA_021161675.1. GTDB lineage: Bacteria > Planctomycetota > Brocadiia > SM23-32 > SM23-32 > JAGHAF01. The sequence goes on from JAGHAF010000101.1 coordinate 3,690, forward strand.
GTGCCGATTATCACGGCGACGGCGGTGTTGAAAAGCGGCGCCTCGGCGCGGGCGATTTCCATGGGCCTGCCGCGGAGCAGGGCGCCGAGGCCGAGCGCGCCGTCACGCGCCACCCGTGTGATGGGCCGCGCCAGGACGATCATAATCGCCAACAGTGTCCCAAGATGCACGCAGACCTCAAGCGCAATCCCCCTCTGCTCTATGCCGAGAATGCGCTGGGCCGCCACCAGGTGTGCAGAACTGCTGACGGGCAAGAACTCCGTCAATCCCTGCAGGCAACCCAGGAGGACGGCCTCAATCAAGTTCATGAAGCATCCCCGCAGAAGGCAGAGGAAAAAACGTAAATATCCAATATCCAATGCTCAATTTCCAATGTTCCAAGGAATGCTCGCAGCATCCTTCGGCATTGGACATTGGGAGTTCAATATTCGATATTGCTTTTCCCCTTTATCGTTCATTCTTCGCCGCCTACGGCGGCGCGAAGCGCTTTTAGTTTGGTCTCGATCGCCTCTTTGCGCGCCCTCAGGTCCACCAGTTTGCTCAGCTCTTCGACGAGCAGTTGCTCGCGGCTGAACTCCCGTTTTATGGACTCGCTGAGCTGCTGGAGCGCCTGCTTTGCGGCATCCAGCTTAGCCTGTGTCTCCTCTTGGCCGGCGAGCTGCGTGGCGTTGTTCTGTAGCCGCTCCATTTGCTGTCTTATCTCTTCGCGGGAAGGAATGCCTTCAAGTGTCGGCGCGAGGCTTTTCACTTTTTCCAGGGCCGCGTTCAGGTCTGCTTTGCGCGCAAGGGCCTCCTCGATGCTCTTAGCCTTCTCGCTGGTTTGATCGAGCGTCTGCTGGAACTTCTCAGGGGATGCTGCGAGCTTGCGCGCCCCGGACTGCTCGAACTCCTTTGTCAGCGCGACGACCTCTTCCTGAAGTTGTTTGGTTTTTTCTTCCAGGTCCTTGCGGGTGCTCTGGACCTTCTCGACGGTCTGAGAGAGCTGTTGGCTGTACTGCTCCACGAGCTTCTGGGCTTGCTCGGGGGTCAAGTCCCAGGTTGCAAGTTTTGCGGCCATCCGGCCCTTTGCTTCCCCTATCTTATCGAGTATCTGGAGCGCATTGACCCATTGCTGGCTGCGGGCGACCTGCTGCGTGACCTCTTTTTGCTTGTCGAGCAATTCGAAGTAGGCTGGTTTCAGGTCTCGCCAGATTTTGGCGCGCCGCTCCTGGATGTCCTGTAGCGATTCCTGCAACTTGGTGCGGAGTTGATCCACCTCGCTTCTGTGCTCCGCGAGTAGCGCCGCCGGGAGCGCCTCTTTGAGCCTGGCGGCGTTACGACTTTCTTCACACTCGGCGCCGGGCTTCCATTCGCTGACCAGGTAAAGCCGGGCGCCCGGTTCAGCGGGCTCGCCGTCTCTCCAGGGATATGGCCGCGTGCCTACGGTTTCTACGGCTTGCTCCCATTCTTGGGGCGTTGGAAGGCGTCTCATCGCCCATGTCGCATAGGTCTCGGCTTCGGCGCGCGTCAGGCCGGTCAGCGCCAGGTCCCAGCCCGGCGCCCCGGCCTTGAGGCCTTGCCATTGTTTGGGCACCGGTTGTGCGCTCTGGCGCAGGTACTCGACATAATCTCCCACTGTCACCGCTTCGGTGGAGAAGTAAACCGGTTTTATGTCTCCGATGGCGATGTAGCCCTTCGGCGCCTTGTGTTGCGCAGGGCTCTGACTGCCCAGCGGCTCCTGCGGCGGTTCCTTCTTCTCACATCCTAACGCCAGGGATAGCAAACAGATACAATAACACGCGACGACGCGTAGCATTTCTTTTTCTCCCCTTAAACTTCAAAGTGTCCAAATCCCGCGCTCGATCACAGACCATGATAACGAATCCATGACCGGGAAATCCAGCCGTCAGGTTTCCTCGTGGGATTGGTGGCCGCGCGCGGAGAGTTCCGCGACTTTCTTTTCCAGTTTCGCCAGGCGCTTGCGCATGTCCGGCAGCCTTCCTGTGACTGCGTATATCCGGCGTTGCTCCTGCAAGGGCCGGGCGGGATAGCCGAACATGACGGCTCCGGAGGGGACGTTGTTATGGACCCCCGAGCCGGCGGCCAGGATTGCGCCGTCCCCCACGCTCACGTGATCTTTGATCGCGACGTTGCCGGCGACGATCACACCCCCGCCCAGTCGCACGCTGCCCCCGAGTGTCGAGAAACCCGCCACTATGCAATTCGCCCCGACGTGGCAATTGTGAGCGATGTGGCAGTGGCTATCTATCTTCGTGCCGTCCTCGATGATGGTCTCGTCCAGCGTCGCCCGATCGATCGTGGTGCAGGCGCCGACCTCGACCCGGGCGCCGATGCGGACGCTTCCGACCTGGGGCAGCTTCACGTGTTTGCCTTCGCGCTGTGCGAATCCGAATCCCTCCGACCCTATCACCGCATGGTAGTGGATGATGCAGTCGGCGCCGACGCTCGCCCCTTCGTGAAGGGACGCCTTGGGGTAAAGCACGGTTCGCGGGCCGATCCGGCATCCGGCCCCGACGTAGACCTGTGGGTAGAGCACGGCGCCTTCGCCCACGAGCGTCCCGTCCCCGATGAACGCGTAATCACCGACGGCGACGCCCGCTCCGAGTTCGGCGCCGGGGCTGACGCTGGCCTTCTCGCTGATGCCCTCCGGCGGGTAGAGACGTTCCCCGGCGAACTGGTGGAGCGCCTTCGCCATCGCCGCCTCCGGATCGTCGCATAGGATAGTCGTTCCCGAATAGCCATCCACTTCAATTGAGCTGAGCAGCACACCCGCCCTGCAATCCCGGGCCAGTGAAGCCTTCTCCTCGCCGCGCAGAAAGCTGAGCGCGCGCGGCCCGGCCTTCTCCAGAGAGCCGACGTCGCTTACGACGGTTCCTTCCTCTCCCACGAGGCGCCCGCCGACTAATTGTGCAAGTTCGCCCGCCGTGAACTCAGGCATATCTATTCCCGGTTTTGAGTTACCCTCTGGTCGTTTGCTGTTGCACAGATATGCTACACACGCCACAATGCCGAGGCAAGAGGAGAATGGAGGAGCAATATCCAATGTCAGACCCTCATGGATGACGAACGGTACATGCGGCTCGCGCTGGATGCGGCCCGGGAGGCCCTGGAGGCGGGGGAGGCGCCGGTGGGTTGCGTGGTGGTTCGCGATGGGCGGGTAATCGGACGCGCGCACAACCAGCGGGAGACGAAGGGCGATCCCACCGCCCACGCCGAGGTTCTGGCGCTCCGCAGCGCCGCGCGGGCCGCCGGCTCCTGGCGACTGGACGGCGCCGCCGTCTACGTGACCCTGGAGCCGTGCTGCATGTGCGCCGGCGCCCTGGTCAACGCCCGGGTGGAGCGCCTGATCTACGGCGCGCTCGCCCCTAAAAGCGGCGCGTGCGAGTCGCTCTACCGAATCCCGGAGGATCAGCGATTGAACCATCGCGTCCAGGTCCGGGGTGGTGTATGCGCGGAGGAGGCGCAGGCGTTGCTCAAGGACTTCTTCGAGCCCAGGCGCTAGTCAGTTATCGGGTTGCCAGGTCGCTAAATTGCTGAGGACGGCATTCCTCAGCAGCTCAGGAACTGAGCGACCCGGCAACTCAACAACTTGGCGACTTAGCGACTCAGCAACTGATGAATGCAGATTGGATGAACGGCCCTGACGAGGCGAGCGAGCAGCCCCGCCATAGGCCCCTTGCGCCGGTGCTGATTGGTGTTGCGGTGGGCATAGCGCTGGACGGGGTCTTAGAGCCGCCCGCCTGGCACTGGCTGGTCGTGTGTGCGATCGGGGCGGCGGGCGCGGCCTGGGGGATCAGGCGCGGGCTGCGGCCCTGGGGCTACTGGCTCCTGGCCGTGATACTGGCCGTCTGCGTGGGCGGTTTCTACCATCGGGTGCGGTTCAGGCAAGAAGCCCCGTGGCATCTGAAGAACCTGGCCCTCCGGGAGGGGGGCATCTACTACTTGAAGGGACATGTCGTTCGTGAGGCGCAGCGTCGCTACCACGCAGTTTCTTTCCGCGACTCCGGGGGCCCGCTGTCCACGTACTTCGTGTTTCGCATGAGACTGGATGGGATTTCGGGTGACGCGCGGCGGTGGTCCAGGACGGCGGGCAATGTGTCGGTTTTCACAGAGGGCGCGCCGCCCGACGTGCGGGTCGGCGACCGGGTGCAGCTACTGGGCCTGCTGCGGCGCGGCCGGGCGCCCACCAACCCCGGCCAGAGAGACCTTGAGATGGCCTACCAGCGGGCCGGCAGCTACGGCTCGGTGAGCGTCGGATCGGCAGAGGCGGTTCGCGTTCTGGAGCGCGCGCCCTGGTATCACGGCCTCACCGTTGCCCTTGGGCGCTTGCGCTCGGTGATGGAGCAGCGCCTCGACGCTTACCTCACAGAGCACAACGCGCGCAGGGAGAGCGGCCTGATAAAGGCGCTGATGTTCGGCGACAGGGGCGCGCTCACGCCGGAGCAGTCCGAGCTGCTGAAGAGCTCAGGCACTGTGCATTTTCTGGCCATCAGCGGCCTCCACGTGGGGATATTCTGCCTGTTTATCGGATACCTGCTGGCTTTGCTGAACTTGCCGGTTCGTCTCCGGCACATACTGACGATACTGCTCGTCTGGGGCTATGTTCTGTTCACGGGTTTCCACGTCTCGGCGGTCAGGGCGGGCTGGATGCTTACGTTGATGCTGGCTGCCCCGGTGCTGGAGCGGCAGACAGATTCTCTCTCGGCGCTGATGGGGGCTGCGTTGATAATACTGCTGGTCTCGCCGCAGCAGCTTTTCACGCCCGGTTTCCAGCTTACCTTTGTGGCGGTGTGGGCGCTGGTCTGCATCTATCCGGATTTGGAAGGCGTCCTCTGGCCCTGGCGGGACTTCCTGGCCGCAGTGCAGAGCCCCGAGCAAAGGTCTATTTGGCGAGACCTGTGGAACTGGGGGCGCAGCTACCTGATGCTTTCCTTCACGGTGTGGCTGGCGGTCGCCCCTATACTTGTCTACCATTTCCACTATCTGAACTTCATGACTCCGCTGCTCAACCTGCTTATATGGCCCCTGGTGCTGTGTCTGCTCCTTGTGGTGTTCGCGTTGCTGATTTCCCTGTCGCTCGGCGGCTGGATGATCGGACTGCTGGCGCCGCTTGCGTTGATCCTCACGGGGGACATAAATACTGTGCTCAGCGCGGCCGACCGCCTGCCGGGCACGCCGATTTATCTGTCCTCGCCGCCGCTGTGGTGGATAGGGTTGTTCTACCTGGCGCTGGCGCTCTGGGCCACGCGCAGGCGCCTGCTGCGCGGGCGATGGGCGTTCGTCACGGTGGTTTTGATTCTGGCGCTCAGCTTCGTGTGGAACGATGCCGCCGTGCGGGTGCGGCGGCCGTTCCACGTGGTTCTGGCGGACGTGGGTCACGGGCAGGCGGCCATCGTTGAGCTGCCCGGCGGGGAGGTCCTCATGCTGGATGCGGGCTCGTCTCAGGCCGGCGCCGGCGGGGCCGTCTCGGACATGCTGCTCGGCGACCACGTGGACTACATCAGCGCCGCCGTCATCTCGCACGCGAACACAGAGCACTGCAGCTTTCTGCCCATGCTGGTCCGGCGCTTCGGTGTCGGGAAGGTCGTCCTTCCGCCGCAGACTGGTTCTAGCGCCCTGAGGGATCGCCTGGGGGAATTGCTGCGCCGGCGCGCGATTCCACGCTGGCGCCTGCATGAAGGCGATTCGGTAACCGGCGGAGGGCTGCGCTGTGAGGTGCTTCATCCCGACGAGCGGTTCGCCGCCGGGGGCGCCTACTCGGCCAACGATTCCTCCCTCGTGCTTTACTGCCGGTATCGTGAACTCAGCTTCATTGTCCCCGGGGACATCGGGGCCGCTGGCATCGAGCGCCTGGTCAAGAGCTACGGGCCCAGGCTGGCGGCGGACCTGCTCGTGATGCCGCACCACGGGCGTTACGAGGCCGGCCTCGACGAGCTGCTGGACTGCGTGCGTCCGGCCGCCGCGCTGGTCAGCGGGACAGATGAAGACCTGGACCCTCGCACGCGGGACCTGCTCCATGAGCGCGGGGTCCCGCTGTGGACGACGAGCCTGGACGGCGCTATTATCGTGGGCCTGCTCGGCGCAAAAGGCACGGTGCTTGGATACGCGTCCGGCCGCCGCCTGGAGTTCGACGCCACCTCTCGCTAGAGTGGAGGATGCGGATGGCTTGGGGATCGGTTCGGAGGTTCGTCGAGGACGGGCGGCTGCTGTTCTGGTTGACGCTGATCGCGGTTTTCCTCGCATTCCTGGGCCCCCTGGTGGCCTATGACGTGTGGTGGCACATGAAGGCGGGGGAGCTTATCCTGCGCACGGGCGCCGTCCCCCACGTTGACCCCTTCTCTTTCACCGCCGGGGGCAATCCATGGGTCTACCATTCCTGGCTGGCGGGGGTGATTTTCCGCATGGCGGAGATGGCCGGGGGGCTTGGCGCAGTGGTGGCGTTGCGTTCGCTTCTGCTTGCGGCGAGTTTGATGATCTGTTGGGCCACGGCCCGCAGGCGCGGCGTGAGCCCGGCTCTCGCTTCCGTGCTGACGCTGGTCGTTTGTCTCCAACTCCGAACGCGGGCGCTTGCGCGGCCCTACCTGTTTTCATTCGTTTTCTTTGCGGTTTTCGCCATGCTCCTGCGGGGGGCGGTTGGGCCACCCGCAGGAGC
>JAGHAF010000085.1 GCA_021161675.1 Planctomycetota bacterium
GCTGCCCACGCGCACCGAGAGCCGGCGCATGAGGGTGGAAGAGGCCCGCGAAGTGTTCGTCCACGAGGAAAGCGAGAAACTGCTGGACAAACAGTCCATTGACCGCATGGCGCGCAGCCGGGCCGAAGAGAGCGGCATTATCTTCATCGACGAATTGGACAAGATCGCCGGCAGCGGGGCGGAATCGCGCGGCCCGGACGTGAGCCGCCAGGGCGTGCAGAGGGACCTGCTGCCCATCGTCGAAGGCTGCGCCGTGCCCACCAGACACGGGATCGTTCATACCGACCATATACTGTTCATCGCCGCCGGCGCTTTCAACGTGGCCAAGCCCAGCGATCTGATCCCCGAACTGCAGGGGCGCTTCCCGATCCGGGTGGAACTCGACGAACTGACCAAAGAAGACTTCGTCCGCATTCTTCGGGAACCGCGCAACGCCCTCGTCAAGCAGTACCGCGCATTGCTGGACACCGAGCGGATCGAACTCGAGTTCCAGGATGATGCGCTTGAGCGCATAGCCGAGTTCGCCGAGCAGATCAATCAGCGAGGCCAGAGCATTGGAGCGCGCCGCCTCCACACGGTGATGGAGAAACTCCTGGAAACCGTCAGCTTCGAAGCCCCGGAAATCGCCCCGGGCAAACTGGTGGTGGATCGAAAATACGTGGATGAGAAACTGACCGCCCTGGTCGAGGATGAAGACCTGACCCGCTACATCCTGTAGCGCCCCGGACAATCGCCAATCACCCACCCACGTCGAACAGCCTCAGGTCCAGCTCGGTGTTCAGCTCCACGTCGTAAAGTGTCAGCATGATTGACGTGCCGCCTTCCGCATACATGAAAAAAATGCTGGTTGGCACGTCCACGGCCAGCTTTTCTGAAGTGGCGATGGCTTCCGCCTTGCCGAAGCGTATCTCCGCGCGCAGGGACCCATCGTCGTTGTATTCTCGCAGGATGCTCATGCTGTTGTCCCGGGGCCGCAGGATAACGGTGCTTGCCACCGCCAGCTTCCGAGTCGGCTCTGCGAGCATCACGAGCGAGTCAATACAGTAGCCAAAAGTGCCCTGACGGAGGACCTGCGCCTTGTTCAGGAATAGCATCCTTGGATCGTAGGCGGTTGCCAGATCGTCCGGCATGAAGAGTATCCGCGCGGCCCCGCCGGCGGGCGGAGGGCCACCGTACTGCCCGCTGTAAGCTGTGTGCAACGCGGGCATAGAGACCCTGTAGTTCACACCGTCGCCCACCAGGTAGACGGACTCCGGCCCTTTCTCCGGGATTCGCAGGCTGACCATGGCCGGCGTCGCCCCATCCGGGGATTTCCAGATGCACAGCCTGCCCCGCCGGAATTGGGCCGTCGAACCCTCTGTGCGAATGTAACTGCTGCGCACCGCCAGATTGCACCTGGCGGTGAGGGTCTTCCAGGACGCAGCGGTTGCCATCAAGTCCTGTTTTACCTCCTCCAGCTCCGGGCGCACAAGGGGCGGGGTCGGACTCGCTATCGGCCTCGCTGATTTACATGCCGTCACCCCGAACAGGACGCCGGGCAGCAGAAGCGCCGCCACAAGCGTCATGGTCTCCAACCTCCGACTGCGCCGGCGCCTATCAAGATATTCGTTGCTTTCTTGCATGGCTTTCCTCCTGCTAAACGGGCGCCGCCCCGCTCTGATCGTAAATCCAGCGGGTGGCGTCCTCCGGGCATTCGCAGAGTTCTTCCGGCCGGAAGAACCTTTCGATCTCTTCTTGGACCGCCTCGACGTCAGCGCTGGCGTGAACGGCGTTAAAACGGTCGCTCAGCGCAAAATCGCCGCGGATCGTCCCCGGCGCAGCAGTAGAGCCGAACGTCTGCCCCAGCATCCGGCGGACGGCCTCCACCGCGTTCTTGCCCTCCAGGACCAGCGCCACCACCGGCCCGCCGGTGATGTAGCGCACAAGCGGCTCGTAGAAATGCTTGCCCTCGTGTTCCGCGTAATGGGCTCTGACCCACTCCTGCCCGAGCTGCACCATCTTGAGGGCCAGGATGTTGAACCCCTTGTCCTCGAAACGAGCGATTATACGCCCCACGAGCCGTCGTCGGACGGCGTCAGGCTTCAGAAACACCAACGTCCTCTCCATCGCCAAGGTCCACTCCTCACGTTTTTTGGTAATCGTTCAGGCGCCTCTCACCACGAAGTTCACGAAGGGCACGAAGAACGGCAAAGAAAAGATACGATGAAAGGTGATTCTTTCTTATTCTTAGCGTCTCTTGTCGTTCTCTGCGGTAAAAACTTACCGATATTGCTTTCGGGGCCTCCTCATTGTTTCTCACGATACAGACCGCGCACCCTGGCGAAGAAGGCCATGTATCCGGGACTACTGTAGTCCGGGTAGGTCCACTCCCAGGGCTCGAACCGGCCCCCGCGCCAGCGAAGCGTCGACTCTCCGTAAATGCCGTCTCCGAGGTAGACGCGATGCGAGTAATTCTTCGTCGTCGCCAGGACCATCTTTGAAGCTTCCACATAGCCCGGATCCAGGTTCAGTGGTCTGGCCGGCGCGTCCTTCAGCGAGCCGGCAAGCTCCTTCTCCAGTCGATTCGTCGTATGTTTCACCGCCGCGAGGTCACCGGGCCCGATCAGGTCCTGAAAGCTGTAGATCACCCGAATCAGCCCGCCGCCCATCTCCTCGCGGTAATAGTCAGTATGCCGGAAGGGCCAGTGTTCACTCTCCAAATCTATCGGGCCGAAGGCCTCCACAAGCCGCGCCTTGCCGGCCGCGAGCCAATCTTCTCGCCCGGCAAGGACCGCGCAGATCAGATTCACGGGCTCCGGCCGGCTCACCTCGCCCATAGTCTTCCCGCAAACGTTCACCGCAGAGCTCGCAGAGAACGCGGAGAACAGCAAAACCTCGAGAGAGTATGGGGGAAACCACCTGTTATCATCTCTCTGCCCTTCTCCGTGTCCTCAAGCTTCCCCTCCATAGTCCCGCGACTGCGGGACGAAGGAGGGCGCCTCCGTGGTGAGAGGCGCCAAAACGATTACGTTTCCCCCTTCGGGGGCCACGTGGAACGTTCCCAACGATGTGAGCAACGCATTATAAAGCCGCAGGCGGCCCCGCCGCAACCTGATGCGAGAAGCGCCTTGAACCATTTTGCCCCGTCGGGCAAAATGGGGCAGGTGAGCCGTTTCGTCCCGCAATGGCGGCGCCTGTCTTTCCTTGTGTCGTTGTGGTTAGCCTCTTCTGTGAGTCGTTATTCGTGTTTCCAGCGTCTCCGTGCTGGGCGCCTGAACGGTTACAGGTCCCCGTATGCGCAAACTACTCCTCACAATCGAATACGACGGGACGGACTTCCACGGCTGGCAGCTCCAACCGCAGGGGCGCACCGTCCAAGCAGCGCTCGAGCGGGCCGTCAAGCAGACCACCGGGGAGGACGTACGCGTGGTCGGGGCGGGCCGCACGGACGCCGGCGTGCACGCCGCCGGTCAGACGGCGCACTTCGAGACGGAATCCGACCTCGCCCCCGGCCGATTCGTCCCCGCCCTGAACCACTGGCTTCCCCGCGACGTCAGCGCGCTGCATTGCTGCGAGGCGCCGCGCGACTTCGACGCGCAGCGTAGCGCCGGTTCCAAGCTCTACCGTTACCGCATTCTGCGTTCCACCTTCCGGCGGCCGCTGCGGGAGCGCTTCGCGCTGCGCTGCTGGCATCGCCTCGACGCCGCGCCCATGGCCCGTTGCGCGGCCCTCCTGGCGGGCGAACACGACTTCACAAGTTTCTGCAGCGTTCACAGCGAGGCCGCCGGCAAGACGCGCACCCTCCTGCGCAGCGAACTGGTGGAGGACGGCGATGAGCTGCGATACCACGTGGAGGCGGACGGATTCCTCTACAACATGGTCAGAATAATCGTGGGCACGCTGCTCGAAGTGGGGCAGGGGAAGATGACGCCGGACGAGTTCGCCGACGTCCTGAGCGCCCGTGACAGGCGCGCCGCCGGCCCCACGGCCGCGGCCCGCGGCCTCACGCTCATGCAGGTGCGCTACCGCGAAGACCCACGGTCTTCTCACCGCGAAGGGCACGAAGAAGAACGTGGATAAGCAGACGAACAGCTTGATCCACAGATCACGCAGATTGGCGCAGAAAAGAGAGAACGGAAGGGCGAAAGCAAGAGAGGAAGCATAAGATTCCACAGGAACCGTGTAGCTCAGGCGCCCTCGCCTGAGATGCGCAGCGCGCCGTAGGGGAGCTTGCCTTGGATCAAACCAAACGGGCGCAGGCGAGGGCGCCTGCGCTACACGCTGGCACGGCGTGCCACATCCATTGTCTTTCTTCGTGTTCTTCAGCTTGCCCTGCCTGTCCTGAGCCCGCTCGAAGTGGGCGAGCGAAGCGAGTCGAAGGGTTGCCGTTCAATTTCATCCTTCATACTTCATCCTTTGGCGTTCCTACCCCGTGACTCCTGTTTTCTGTCTTCGCGTTCTTCGTGCCCCTCGTGGTTACCATGTCTTTCTCGTCACGTGCTGTTGACACGACGGACACATTCGTGTACACTAATGATGTTATAAAAATGCACGGAAGCAACAGGGAGTTGGAAAGATGAAGTTCGTCAGCATCCGGGGCCTGCGAAGCAACACCGCTCAACTTCGTAAGGACCTCCAGAAAAATCGCGAGATTGTGCTCACCGCCAACGGCCGCCCGTTCGCGCTGATGACGCCCGTCGAGCCCGACAACGTGGAGGAAGAACTGTTCGCCATTCGCCGTGCCAGGGCGCAGGCCGCGCTGAGTCGCATCCGGGCGAAGGCGAGCGCGGACGGCCTCGACCGGATGACCATGGGTCAGATCGACGCCGTTATTCGAAAGACCCGCCGGGGCAAACGGACACACGAGTGAGAGTAGTGCTGGACACCAACGTGATCATCTCCGCCGCATTGACGGCGCACGGGACGTGTGCCCGGATTCTCGACATGCTGCTCGTAGGGGCCTTTGAGCTCTGCGCGGACGACCGGATTTTGGGCGAGTACGACTCTGTCCTGCGACGTCCGGAACTGCGCATAGCCCCGGAGAACGTCGAGAGCGTCATGGAACTGGTCCGTCATGACGCGCTGCCCATCACTGCTGCGCCCCTGTCCGTCGAGCTTCCAGACCCCGGCGACCTGCCATTCCTGGAGGTAGCCGCAGCCGCAGGCGCCCTCCTGGTGACGGGTAACAGCCGCCACTTGCCCAAGAAGGTCTGCAGGGACGTGAGGGTGCTGAGCCCCAAGGTCTTCCTGGAACGTCTCCGGCGCGCTTCTTGACAGGAGACAGCGGGCAGGCGCTGGAGGCGCCAAGTATGAAGGATGAAGGGTGAAAGGCAAGGCTTCCCCCTGACGCCTGCCCCCTGATCCCTGTCTCCTGGCC
>JAGHAF010000123.1 GCA_021161675.1 Planctomycetota bacterium
AAAAAAAATAATGCGGGTGGGTTGGGGTTAACCCACCCGCAAGAGGGGCTGCTGTCGGGGAGGGGGGCACTCGCCCGACAGCTCACGACGCTTTCGGTTAGGTGGGAGCGTCGTGATTAAGGGACAGGCAGCTAACCTAAAAAAAGAGCAAAAACCATGCCACAGATGCCTTCGCTACCGTGTCGCGTTTTCCCCTCTTTGTCTTTTTGCCGTAATCCTTTGCAGCGCGGGGACTTGTTCGCATTCATGAGCCGCCCCTTCCCGCCATCTCTATCAGGTAGTGTACCAGACCGTCAGGCAGATTGCAAGTGAATCTGCTATATTTGCAGTATCGGCTGCGAAGCGTGCACCCTTTGCAGCCGAGAAAGTGTCGAGTTTTCAACGCAGGTTGTACTTCTGGATCTTCCGATAGAGCGTGCGTTCGCCTATGCCAAGCAGGTCCGAGGCGCGTTCCCGGTTGCCGTCCACCAGTTCCAGGGTCCGGGCGATGTGCAATCTTTCGATAGTTTCCAGGGGCTGGCCGGCCAGCGAGGCGAGGGCAGGTTCTTCGATAAGCTCGTCGCTCTGCTGGAGCAGGTACTCCGGCAGGTCCGCTTCTCCGAGCACATCGTCGGTAGTGGTGACCAGCATGTGCTCGACACAGTTGCGCAGTTCCCGGACATTCCCGGGCCAGTGATATCGGAAAAGCAGCTTGCGGACGGCCGGGGTGAAGCCCTGTATGGGCTTTTCGTAGCGCTCGGAGAATTGCCGCGTGAAGTAATCGAGCAGCAGGGGGATGTCGCCCTGGCGCTGCCGCAGGGGGGGCACGTTGATGGTCATCACGTTCAGGCGGTAGAAAAGGTCCCGGCGGAACGTGCCGTCTTCCATCTTCCGGCGCAGGTCCTGGTTGGTGGCCGCTATCAGGCGCACGTCTACGTGAACAGCTTCGTTGCTGCCGACCCGCACCACTTCGCCGTATTCCAGCGCCCGGAGCACCTTCGTCTGGGTGGCCAGTGGCATGTCGCCGATCTCATCCAGAAACAGCGTGCCGTGGTTGGCGTACTCGAGCATTCCCACGCGGGCGCTGCTCGCTCCGGTGAATGCGCCTTTCTCGTGGCCGAACAATTCGCTCTCGAGGATCGTCTCCAGCAGCCCGGCGCAGTTCAGGGGGACGAATCGCTTGTGTCGTCGCTCGCCGCTGTAGTGGATGGCGCGGGCGATCAGCTCTTTGCCCGTTCCAGTTTCCCCCTGGATCAGCACGGTGGCGTCGGCGGCGGCGATCTGCCGCATCTTGCGGAACACCTTCCGCATCGGCCGGCTGTTGCCCACTATGTTCTTGAAGTCGTATCGTTCGGCCAGCTGGTTCTGCATGGCGGCGTGGTCCCGCGCCAGGGCCACGTGTTCCGCCGCCCGATCCACCATTGCGCTCAGTTCCACGGAGTTGATCGGGGCCTGCAGGTAGTAGAGCGCTCCGGCCAGCATGGCGGTGACGGCGGCGTTGGGGTCGCTGCGGGGGGTGATGGCGATCACCTGGCAGTCCGGATCGCTTTGCCGGGCCGCCCGCAGCACGGACATTCCCTGGCCTCGCTCGTCACCGGGATGGAGCGTGGTTATGATCACGTCGTAACGGCCCGAGCTCGCCTCATCGAGCGCCGCGGCGCCGCCTTCGCAGACGGTGCAGGCGTGGCCGGCCTGCTGAAGGGCGGCGGCGACGCTTTGGGCGATGGGCTCCTCGTCGGGGCAGATCAGGATATTGACGTGCTCTTCCATCCAACCCACATTACTGACGAAAACTGTGTTTTCGTTCATACGCGTCCGCGCGCGCTTCCTTACAAGTTCGCGCGGGACGCGAGGTTAATCCGGGTTACGAGTCTTTCTGGTCCGCCAGCGCGGCCTTGTGGCTCAGCCGGACGCTGTTGCCCTCTACGCTGAGCACTTTGACCTTTATCTTGTCGCCGATCTTGCAGACCTCGCGAACCTCGCGCACATAATGGTCGGCAAGCTGGCTGATGTGACAGAGCCCGTCACTGCCGGGGAACAGCTCCACGATCGCTCCGAAGTCTTTCAGACCGGTGATGGTTCCGTCGTAGATTGCCCCGACCTGGACTGCCTGGCCGAGCTGTTCGATGTAGTGGGCGGCCTGTTCGGCTCGTTCGGCGTCGGCGCCGGAGACGGTCACCGTTCCGTCGTCTTCCACCTCGATGTTGCAATCGTAATCGGCCTCCAAGGCCTTTATGGTTTTGCCGCCGGGGCCGATCAGCTTGCCTATGGAGTCCGGATCGATGTGAACGCGGATGAGACGTGGCGCGTATGGCGAGATCTGATCGCGCGGGCGATCAAGCGTGGTGAGCATCTGGCGCAGTATCTCCAGGCGCGCATCACGCGCCTGGTTGAAGGCCCGGCGCAGCACGTCCATGCCGATTCCCTTGACCTTCAGGTCCATCTGGATGGAGGTGATGCCGTGCTGGGTGCCGGCGATCTTCAGGTCCATGTCCCCGTGATGGTCTTCCGCGCCGGCAATGTCGGTCAGGATGTAGCTCTCCTCGTCGGTCTTGACCAGTCCCAGGGCGATGCCGGCCACGGGATTGCGAATCGGAACGCCGGCATCCATCAGGGCGAGGGTCCCGCCGCACACGCTCGCCATGGACGAGGAACCGTTCGATTCCAATGTTTCGGATACCAGACGGATCGTGTAGGGGAAATCTTCCTCGGACGGGAGGATGTTGACGAAGGCCCGTTCCGCCAGCATTCCGTGACCGATCTCACGCCTGCCGGGGCCGCGCATGGGGCGGACCTCACCCACCGAGAAGGGGGGGAAGTTGTAGTGGAGCATGAATCTCTTGGGATTCTCTTCGACCAGAGGGTCGAGGATTCTCTGCCTGTCCTGCACGGTGCCAAGCGTCGCCACCGCCAGGGTCTGGGTCTCGCCCCTGGTGAACAGGGCGGACCCGTGCAGGCGCGGCAGCAGCCCCACCCGGCAGGTTATTTCCCTGATCTCGTCCAGCTTGCGTCCGTCACTTCGCCGTTGCTCCTCCACGATCATCTGGCGCATGTGGAGGCCTTCCATCTCGCTGAATGCGGCGTGGACCTCCTGCCGGGTGATCGCCTCTTCGTTCTCCGGGTCGCAGAGCTCTTCGGTGGCTTCATCCCGCAGCTCGGAGACGGCGCTCTTCCGTTCGCTCTTGGAGGATATTGCAAGGGCCTCTTTCACTTTCTCAAAGTAAGGGGAGCGGACGAGTTCCTGGATTTTCTCCTCCCGAACGAGCGGCTCCCAGTCGCGATCGGGCCGACCGCACTTCTCGTCCAGTTCGTTGATCATCTCGACGACGGCGCGGTTGGCGTCGTGGCCGCACTGGAGTGCGGTGAGAAGGTCTTCCTCCGGGATGCTGGCCGCCCGGCCTTCCAGCATGATCACGGCGTCCTCACTGCTGCAGACCACGATGTCGAGTTCCCCGCCGTCTCTCTGCTTATAGGTGGGATTGATGACGAACTCGTCGGAGACCAGTCCCACGCGGCACAGGCTGATCGGACCGTCGAAGGGGATGTCGCTTATGGTGAGGGCGGCGGAGGCGCCGATCAGGGCCAGCACGTCCGGATCGTTCTCATCGTCGGTGGCCAACACCCACGCGACTACCTGAATATCCTCATGATACGCCTTCGGGAAGAGGGGACGAATGGGACGGTCCACCATCCGGCAGGTCAGTATCTCCTTGGTGGTCGGCCTTCCTTCGCGTTTGATTATCCCGCCCGGAAACTGGCCGGCGGCGTATTGCTTCTCCCTGTATTCGACCGTCAAAGGCAGGAAGGGGACATGCCTGGTATCGGGCGCCGCCACCGCTGTAACCAGAACCGCAGTATCTTCACAGCGCACCAGAACGGCGGCGTCGGCCTGCTTGGCCAGCTCGCCCGTCTCAATGCTCAATTTCTTTCCCGCTACGACTCTCTCAACTATGCTTTTCACTTGCATCATCCTTTTCCACAGCTAACGAAACTCATCTAAGAAACTCGCTTCCGCCTGTCGGCCGGTAAGGTGCGGCTTTCGCGATATTGCTGTTCGTGCGTCCCGCGAGGACGCCTTTCCGATTCTGCGGTGGACGCCGGGACGCGCTTCGCGCTAAATCAGATAAGAGACGACAGAATCAGACGAATGGCCGGACATGCTCTCGTCCGCGGGGGAGGGTCAGTAAGATGCGTTATCCTCACTTACGCAGCTTCAACGCCTTCATAATTCTGTAATACCGTGTTGTGTCCTTGCCTTTCAGATACTTCAACAGGGACGACCGTTTCCCCACCATTTTCATCAGGCCCCGTCGTGAATGGTGATCTTTCTTGTGTTTACGGAGGTGATCGGACAGGTGATTGATGCGTTCAGTGAACACGGCAATCTGCACCTCGGGGGATCCGGTGTCCGACTCATGCACCCGGA
Source organism: Planctomycetota bacterium (assembly GCA_021161675.1). Taxonomy (GTDB): domain Bacteria; phylum Planctomycetota; class Brocadiia; order SM23-32; family SM23-32; genus JAGHAF01. The sequence goes on from JAGHAF010000123.1 coordinate 4,406, forward strand.
ACTGCTCGACCAGCGCTGTCTTACGCGACTTGTCCATCGGTTGAGATTTACCTTCCGCTAACGAACCAGAACGGCCATGCGCTTCACAAGCTGCCCTCTAAGAGCCACTTATTATAGACTTTTCCTTTTCGATTCGCAAGTGCCGGCTGCGGCGAAACAAGGATGACATCGGAACATGGGCGCAGCGCGCCGGCGCCCTGCCCTGGCGCGTCTATAATGGTCTATTCCCCTTGTTCCTGGTCCTGGCCTTCTGGGTTAGCCGCTAAGTTGTCAAGTTGCTGAGTTGCTGAGGGATGCCGTCCTTAGCAACCTGGCAACTGAACAACCGAACAATTCAAGAGCGTGTTTGCGCACAGGTTCAAATCGCATGGGGCAATCGTGAAGGAACGCGCAAAGGCCGATCAAGCAGGGGGGAAAAATGAGGAGGCTGGCCGATCTCTGGAGCGGTGGAGGGGGATATGGTGCGCCGCTTCCAGAACAACTACGGTTTCAGCCTCCGTTTGTCAGGAACGTGCAAAAGCTATGCCACTGCTGGCGTATTCCTGGCTGCGGCAAGGAGGGCCGCCTATCCGATTGTGATACAAGGGGATATGGCGACGGTTTTATTGGGACGCGGGCGGGAGCGGCGCCGACTATGTGTGACGGTTCAAGACACAGGTGTTGGAAAACACTACATATCAAGTGCGATACTCGGCGTTGAAGCGGACGTACTCTTCCGTCAGGTCGCAACTCAGCACTGTGGCCTCCGAGTCCCCTTTGCCCAGTGCGATCGTTAGCGTAACTTCGCTGCCCGTCATCTCGCCGGAGGCGTCCCGCCCCGTGGGCTCGCCGCTGTCGAAGACCCGCACCTCTCCGATGTCCACGCACGTGCGCTTCGCCGAAAGCTCCGCCCCGCTGTAACCCAGGGCGCAGACTATTCTGCCCCAGTTCGCGTCGCCCCCCCGGACGGCGCACTTGACCAGGAGCGACTCCGCCACGGCGCGCGCCGCCCGTTCGGCGTCGGCCTCGTTGAGGGCCCCGCTCACTCGCACCCGCACCAGCTTAGAGGCGCCCTCCCCGTCCGCTGCGATCTGGCGGGCCAGCTCCCCCAGCACCGTGCGCAACGCGTTCTGGAACACCGCCAGGCATTTATCCGTCACGGCGGCGCCTGAGACGCCGGAGGCCAGCGCTATCACTGAATCGTTTGTGCTGCTCTCGCCGTCCACGGTGACGCGGTTCAGCGTCACGTCCGCCGCCTGACGCAGGCATCGCTGAAGCAGCTCCGCCGGGACGGCGGCGTCGGTCGTCACGAAGCAAAGCATTGTGGCCATGTGCGGCGCGATCATTCCGGCGCCTTTGGCCATTGCGCCCAGGCTGAACTGTGCGCGCCCCGCGCCGGCCCTCACAGCGCACGCCTTCGGGCGGGTGTCCGTAGTCAGAATCGCTTGCTGCGCAGTGCGCGCCGCGTGGTCGTCCCTGGCGAGTCGTTCGAACGAGGCGCGTATCCCATCGGCGATCTTGTCCATTGGCAGGACCTCGCCGATCTTCCCGGTGGAGGCCACCAGTATCTGCCCGGGCCGGCAGTCCAGCAGCTCGGCCACCAGGGATGCGGCGCTCTGCACGTCCTCTTCGCCCTGCCGTCCGGTGCAGGCGTTCGCAATCCCGGCGTTTATCACGATGGCGCGCGCGTCCGCCGCAGGCAGACGGGATCGGCACCAGTGGACCGGAGCCGCGGCGAACTTGTTGGTCGTGAACACCCCGGCCGCCGCTGCGGGACGCTCCGACACTACGAGCGCCAGGTCGGGCTGGCCTTCTGCGGCCCTCATGCCACATCGCGCCGTCCCGGCGCGGAATCCCTCCGCCGACAATACTCCTCCGCCTTCAATCCATTCCATCACGTTGCTCCTCCCGGGGATCGTGGGGTTCAGGGGTCTGCGAGCGCGGCGACGTAAGCTCCGCGTAGCGGTTGTAATGCTCCAGGGCCATCTGCCATTCGTACAGTTCCGTAGCGAGCAGCCAGGACATCTTCAAGTGCAGCCGGGCGTCCCACCGATTCAGCTCCAGGGCGCGCCCCCAGAGCATGGCGCATTCTACGGGCCTGCCCTCTTGCTGAAAGATGGTCCCTTTCAGCTCGAGCGCCTCTACCGAATACGGGTCTATCTTCAGGGCGGCGCTCGCCTCATCGAGGGCCGCCTCATCTTGCCGGCGCGCCTGCCGCAGCGCCGCCAGCGCCAGGTGCGCTTCCACGGAGCGGGAGTTCTTCTTCAGGGCGCTCAGCGCGGCCGCTTCCGCTTTGTCGCTCTTGCCCGCCGCGAGGAACGCCTTGCTCAGCGCCGCGTACGAGCTGTCCGCGTCCTCGCAGGAGACGGCGATCTGCGCCTCGCGGATGGCGGCCTCCGGTTGGCCGATCCGGCCATAGATTCCGGACATGGCAAGCCGGGCCGTGGCCTCATACTTGGCGTCTCTCGCCGCCTCGCTCAGGGCGCTAATCGCTTCCTGGAAGCGCCCCTGGGCCGCCAGCAGACGTCCCAGTTCGATGCGCGCCGGCTGGTAGTCCGGCTGGCCCGTCAGAACCTGGTTCAGAAGGGATTGCGCCTCGTGATAACGCCGTTGCGCGCCAAGCGCCGCCGCCAGGCGCACCTGCCCGTAAGGGAAATCATCGCTCACCGTCTGCGAACTGCGGAATTGCCTCTCCGCTTCATCAAGGCGCCACATCTTCATCGCGCCGTCCCCGTAGGCCACCAGCAAGGAGGGGCTGCAGGGGTTGGCCTCCGCGGCGCGCCGCAGCGCCGCCAGGGCTTCCATGTGCCGGCCCTTGCGCCTGAGCAGGCCCGCCAGGTGCCGCGCAACGGCTGCGTTGTCCGCCTCGAGCCGGGACGCGCTCCTGAGCGCCTCGATCGCTCCATCGACGTCTCCCCTTGCGTCCAGGAGCATGGCGAGTTCCATCCACGTCTCGGCATTGCAGTGCGGCGTCCTTGTCGCCCGCCTGTAGTACTCGAGCGCGTTGGGCAGGTCCGCTTTGCTCCAGCAGAAACGGCCGGCCGCAAGTTGCGCGAACAGTTGATCCTCCAGCAGTGACGCCGCGCTCATCAACAGCTTGCCCGCCGCCTGATCGTCCTGCCCCTGAAGCGCCAGCGCCCGCGCGTAGATGTAAAGGCCCTCCCTGGCTATGTCTCCGAGCCGGGCGTGTTCAAGCAGCATCAGCGCGTCCTCGGGGCGGTTTTGACGCAGGGCGAGCCAGCCGCTCAGGGCATAGAGCGGCCCATTGTCGGGATGCTGGTTGAGCGCCTCCTGGAGGGCCTGCCCGGCCAGTCCTGACTCGCCCCCCAGCTCGTAGGCTATGATCCCCCTGGCGAAGGGGCGGCTTACGGGTTCGGGCGCTGCGTCCATGTATGCGACGCCGGCGGCTTTCCACAGGTTCGCGTCGAACAGGTTATCCGCCCGAGCCACCTGGAGCGCGTCTATGCCCTCGCCTGCCTTCGAGCTGTTGGGGAACATCTTTTCGAAAAGCGCGATCCATTTCTGATCTTGCTCGCTCGGCGGCGCCTTCTCGCCGGAGACCAGCGCCTCAAGCTCCGGCGGCACGTGGAAGTCCACTGAAAACTCGTCACACCTCTCGCCGCTGGACGCCCTGTAAGCGTAGAGCGAGAGTCGGCGCGCGCCTTGCTCGCCCGAAACGCTCGGCTGAGCGAAGAGGTCCACGCCCTGCCGGCGAAGTCGCTGAAGGAGGCAATCTGGCAGGCCGTGGCCGTCCACCTTCTGATCGTGTACGAGCGCGCTGACGTTGATCCCGCGCGCATGAAGGCGCGCCGCGAGCATATGCTCTGTGTAGCCTTGCAGAATCGAGCCGGATCGGTATTCGCCCAGACGCACGACCGCTCGCGGCTGCGCGAACCGGGCCAGAGAGTCGGCTGCTTGCGCGATCGCCACGTCCAGAGGCGCCGCAGCGGCGGGCGCCTCGCCGGCGCCGGCCCAGGCTGAGCAGAACATCGCCAGCGCGCAGCACAGGATTGCACGGCTCAGAGTCGCTGGCTTCATTGGCGCAGGTTGCGTTTGAGGAAAAGCGAACGGGGCTTCTTGTCGGCTGCGTGCTTTGACACAGCAAAACCGACAGAACTATAATCCAATTCTTACCGATAGCGCATCGAATATGCAACCCAACTGCAAGGAACGAATGGCCGAAGGCAAATTCGAAATCCTCCTGGCCCAGACAGCCGGTTTTTGCATGGGCGTGCGCAGGGCCGTGCGGATGGTCCTGGACGCGGCCCAATCCCCCGTCACGGCGCTGCCCATCAGAACCCCCGGACCGCTTATCCACAACAGACAGGTGCTGGAGGTGCTGGAGGAGCGGGACGTTCTGGTGATGGACGAAGGCGAGGACGCCGGCGGCGGAACCGCCGTGATCCGCGCCCACGGCCTCTCTCGGCAAGAGCAGGATGACCTGGCGCGCCGCTTCGGCCGCGTGCTGGACGCCACCTGCCCTCACGTGCGCAGGGTGCAGCAGATCGTCGAAGAGTACGCCGCCAGGGGATATCTCTGCATCGTGGTGGGGGACCGGGGCCATGCCGAGGTGGAGGCCGTGCTCAGCTACGCCGCAGGCGCCGGCCGCGTGGTGGCCGGGCCGGAGGAAGTGCAAGGCCTGCCCGACGCCGAGAAGGCCGTCGTCGTGGCCCAGACCACCCAGAATGAAGAACTCTTTCGCGCCGTCGTGCGGGAGGCGGAGCAGAAGTACGCCGAATGCCTGTCCTTCGAGACGATCTGTCGCTCCACCTCCCGGCGCCAGGCGGAGGCGCGCGCCCTGACGCAGAAAGTGAATGCCATGATAGTGGTGGGGGGGTACAACAGCGCCAACACGCGCCGGCTGGCCGAGATCAGCGCCGCCGCCGGAACGCCTACGTATCACGTTGAGACAGAAGAGGAGCTGGACGTTGATCGCATCCTGAGCTACGGCAGGGTGGGGCTGACGGCCGGCGCTTCCACCCCGAACTGGATGATCCGCCGCGTGATGTTGAGGCTCATAGAGGAACATCGGCGTCGCAGCGGGCGGCTGCGTCACATGGTGCGCAGCGCACTTGCGGGGCTGGTGTTCACCAACCTCTGCGCCGCCGGCGGGCTTGCCGCGCTGACTTTCGCATCCGCGCACCTGCTCACGGAGAGGCCCGCCAGGCTGCCGCTCTGCATGGCGATAAGTTTCACCTTCATGCTCGGCCAGCAGATATTGAATCAGTACGTGCGTCGCGGCTCGCTCTACCTGAGTGAGCCGGCCCGGTCGAACTTCTTCATGCGGAACAATGGGGCGCTGCTGGCGCTGGGCCTTGCCGCGTCCTGCCTTTCGATCATCCTCTCGTTCTTGCTCGGGCCCCTGGTCCTGTCTTTGGTGGCGCTCGGATCAATCACCGGTTTCGTTTACCAGTTGCGTTTCCCGCGTCCCCTCGCCTTGCGGCTCGGGGTGCGCAGCCTGGAGCAGTTGCCCGCCTCGAAGGATGCGTTTGTGGGCCTGGCGTGGGGAGCGCTTGCGGGCGTTGTTCCCGCACTGGTGTCCGCAGGGGCGACACTGCGCGGCGCGGTCGTCGCGGCTGCGCTGTGTTTCTTGATGGGCTTCCAGCGCACGCTGGCCCTGGACATACGCGATCTCTGGGCCGACCGACTGCTGGGTCGGGAGACGCTGGTCAGGATACTCGGCGGCACAGGGGCCAGCGTTCTGTTCGTGGTTCTTGTGGCCTTCCAGGCGCTTACGCTGGTGAGCGCCGGGATGTCGGAGCGGCTCACTCCGCTCGCTTTCCCCATGCTTGTGGGACCGGTTTACGCGTTGCTCTGCTTCAGCCTTCTGCGCAAGAGCCAGCTGGACGAGGACGTGTCCGACGCGCTGGTGGAGGGGCAGTTCTACCTGATCGGAGCGGTGGCGCTGCTATGGATGAGTTGACGAGGTGGCGTCGCCGCTTATCCAGCACTTGACGCGCCAGCGGGGCGAGCGTATCCTCTACGTTGGTCAGCGGTGAGAATTAGAGTCTCGGGCTTGGGAGAGTCGAAGTGAGATGCTTGTATCTGAGCCTTACGTGTTTGTTGCTGGTGGGCCTGTGGGGATGCGGCCAGGAGCATGATCCGCAGTTCTACGCCGACCGGCTCGGCCATCGGAAGCAAGCCGTGCGTGAGCGGGCGATCCAGGAACTCAAGAGGCTCCAGGAAGATGCCCTCGACGTCATTGAAAAGAAGCTGGGCAGCGAGGACCCGGAGGTTCGCAAGGCGTGTCTGGAAGTCCTGGGAGCGGTGCGCAGGACGCGTTCATTGACTCTCGCGGGCGGCCTGATAGATGACCCCGACAAGGATGTGCGCCTTGTCGCTATTCAGACCGTGTCCGGACTCTCGCAGGTCTGTAAGAAGGACAGCGCCGAGCTGCTCGGAGCGGGGCTCCAGGGGCGGGACGAAGAGTGTATTAAGGCCGCCGCCGAGGGGCTCAGCGCAATGACTTACAAGGAGGCCACCGACGTCCTCCGCGATTCTTACGAAAAGGGCGAGGGCGTTCATGCGATTTATGCCGCGCGCTATCTTTACGACGTCGAGCCCACTATTGACATCCCGCGCTTTCTGCTCGAGAGCACGCTATCCGATGACGAGCAGGTCCGCTCCGCCGCAAGGCTGTGCGTCGGGGAACTCAGTGACCGCATTATCGAGCCGCTTGTCCGCTTCGCAGACGAGCACAAGGAGAACGCCAGCGCTGGGCAGCTCCTGACGGAAGTGCGAGACTCCTTGATTGCGGAATTGAACAAGACCCTCGACACCAAGAGGGCCGCCGTTATCTGCGAGGCGCTTGGCACAGTGGCCGACGATAAGTGCGTGGAGGAACTGAAAGCGGACATGTACAGCCGCAACCTGGAGAGTTCCTGGCGGGTGGCCGCCGCCGATGGTTTGACCGACGCCGCCCGCTCAAAGAGGGCGAGCCCGGCGCTGAGAGTGAAGGTGATCACCATCCTGTCCGACGCGTTACAGGATAAGGGGATGGACAACCGGGTGCAAATCGGCGCCTCGATCGGTCTGTGCCGTCTTGAGCGGCGAAGCGGTGTTGACTTTCTGCTAACGGCGCTCAGCGAATTCCAGAAGACCATAAACGATCAATCGCAGAAGGGCGCGGCCAGGCAGGAATCCTTGACGCAGTTGCGCATCCGGGCGCAGGAGGCCCTCACCGCTTCGGGCGAGTTCGTGGTGGATGCCCTCCGTAGAGCGGCCACAAAGAAAGATGCCGGGCCCTACATCATCTGGGCCGCCGCGAAAACCTTCGGAGAACTGGGCGTTCAGGACACGACGCCCTTCCTGGGGCGTCTGATCACAGAGCAGACCACGCCAGAGGTCACCCTCCTGGAGGACGGCCGCCTGAGCAAACGCGAGGATGTGCAGGTCGCTGACACGAACGTCCCCGACGATGTGGAGGTGGCCAATCTGGAGAAAAAACTCGAAATCTTCGCCTACCCGGATTTCGTGCGCTGGAGCGCCGCCATAGCCCTGGGGCAGATCGGCGGCGAACAGTCCGTCAGGTTGCTGCAAAAGGGAATGGAGGCCGAACAAGATTTCCTGCGGCGGTTGCGCAGCAACAAAGAACTCGACATGTTCCACGATCGAGCCCCCGTTATTGACAGCCTGATACACCGCCATGATGACGTGCTTTTCTACATTCGGCGAGCCCTCCAGCAGGCCGAAGGCGCAGCTCAAACCGGATCGTAACCCCCCGGAAAGAGCGGGTTGCAGCGCAGTATCCGCCATATCCCCTTCAGCAGCCCCACCACGAGCCCTTTCTTCCGTATCGCCTCGATCATGTACTGGCTGCAACTGGGCTTGAACCGGCACATTGGGGGTAAAATGGGCGAGATCGCCACCCGGTAAACGCGCACCAGCCCGATCAGAAGCCAGGACAGCGCCCCCTCAATCAGTCGAATTGGTTTCAGCAGTGTTCTCATCGGCGCCGTTGAGTTCCCTGATCGCTTCGAGAAAGGCCCGCTCCACCCCTTCCGGCCGATCCGGCCGCGCCTCCCGGCAGACTGAGACCACCATGTCGTAGGGCTCCTTGAGCCTGTGCCGGTGCAGCCGGAACGCCTCCCGTATTGCCCGCTTCCAGCGATTGCGCACAACTGCGCCGCCGACCTTGCGGCCCACCGCCAGGCCCAGCCTGCTTTCGCCCTCATCCTTGCGAAGGACCCGCAGCCGGAGCGGAAACACCACCATCGGCCGTCCACGCCGCCTGAGCCCCTCGAAATCCCGTTTGCGGACGATTCGCGCCTGCCTTGGAAACGTGAATTTTCCCATTCTCACTCCGAAATCATGGACCGGAACCCGGCCGAGAAGCGCTCGCTCAGCCCACCGGCCTTGTCCCGCACCACCATCATACACTCAACTCCCGGCAGAGAATCAACCAGCGGGATGCCTTTCCCCGGCCCCATCACGCTCAACCCCGTCGCCAGCCCGTCGGCCAGGGTGGCGTCCGCCGCCACCACCGTCACGCTGGCGCTGCTCGGCGCCGGCCGGCCCGTGTGGGGATCAATTATGTGGGAGAACCATCTCTGCCCGATGCGAAAGCCCCGGGCGTAATCCCCGCTGGTGGCCACCGCCCCGGACGCTATCTCCAGGACCACTTCTTTTGTGTCCGCGGCGGGGGAGCGCACCTTTATTCTCCATGTCCGTTCCGGCCCCGGCCGGCCGATGGCGCGGATGTCGCCTCCGATGTCCACCAGCGCCGCCTCGACGCCCGCCCGCAGCAGCGCTTCCGCAGCCAGGTCAATGCCGTAGCCCTTTGCGATTCCGCCCAGGTCCACCCGCGAGTTGCTCCGGAGCTTCATGACGGCATCGTCCTGGAGGTCGAAGTGCATCCACCCGCTTGATTCATCCGCATCGATCAACTGCTGTTT
>JAGHAF010000056.1 GCA_021161675.1 Planctomycetota bacterium
CCGTCCGGCCGCTGGTTGTCCAGGTAGAACGAAAGGCCCCAGCGCGCCTCGTCCAGGACGTCCGGGATGCCGTCGCCGCTTTCAGGCAGGTTCAGGTCAGCGTCTTTGAAGGCCTCGGGGTATTTTTCGTACGCGTTCAGCATCTGGGCGGTGGCGGATAAGTGCCGGGTGAAAGTGTCGAAGTCGGCGGCGTCGTGATAGCCACCGTAGAACGCTTTCTTCTTCTCTCCCGGCTTGGGCTTGTAATTCTTCTCCTCCAACAGGTGGCCGCTCTCCCAGCACCAGACGTGGCAGGCCGGTTTCTTGATGTCGGTCCAGGGCTCGCGAAACTCCTGCCCGCAGCGCTGGTGGAAGAACGCGCGCGTGGTGTGGTAGTAGAGGTCGTGGATGCCCGCGCCGTCCACCTCGAAGGAGTCGGACCTGCCCAGGCCGGGCACGTAGACGTGATAGCGGCCGGGGCCGAGGGCGGATAGGTCCATCTGGTAGACGTCCTCGCCGCTGAGTGGGTCGTCGGCCTGTCGCAGCGTAATGGGGCCTTCCAGGGCGGCCTTTCCGGTGGCCTCGTCCACGATGCGGAAGCGCTTGCAACCGGAGTAATCCACCTTGCCGGCGTCGCCGGCCCACCAGCCCAGGTAGGCGTAGCGGCGTTTCGAGAGGGCGGAGTATGCGACCTGGTTGATTTTGATGGTGCGGACGATGGTTTCCTTATCGTCGTAGTGAAGGGTGTCGGAGGAGCGGAAGCGCGGCTCCAGGCCGGAGACGGCCACGGTGTAGTCGTTGCCCGGCGCGAGTGGCTCGGGCAGGTAGAGGTAGTAGGTGTGCCAGTAGAGCACCTTCCAACAGGACGGCCCGATATCGCCGTTCCATGCCTCGTAGCTGAGCCGCCCAACCTTGACGGGATGGGTCTGCTGCTCGTATTCCGGATCGGTGGGGCTCTGGATGGTGAACGTCTCCGGTTTCTGCGCCTCCTGGGCAATGTCCAGCCCCTTGGTGATGTGCGTCAATGCCGGGTCGAGCGTCACGGCGAGCAAGTCATTCCTTATCACCTCCAGGCGCCGCAGGCCCTTCGCCTGTCCCTCCTGGACTAAGAACTTGAACAAATGCTCGTCTTCCTGGGCGCCCTTTTTGTCGAAGTAGCCCGCCGGGACAGGCGGGATTGCCGCGGGTTCTTTGCGCTGCGCGGCGTAGTCCGTGTCGGAGATGGTGACGGCGAAGACGGCGAATGCTGACTTACCCGTCGATTTGAACTGAATGGCTGTGATCGGTTTGTCCGGGTGCGGATTCTCCCAGCGGGTGGCCCAGATCATGTTACTGGCCCACACTCTCAGGCGGGACATGTTCGCGCCGTGGTGGACGGGCCAGCAAAGAGGGTCCCAGATGGGGTCTTGGAATTCCCCGAACCCCCAGTTGCGGATTTCCATCTCGTTGCGGATGGCTATGTCTTCTGTCGTGCCGTCCTTATATGCAACCGTGTAGGTTGCGACGCGGAAGTTGGGAGGTTCTCCTTCGCCGGCGCCGAGCGTGCTATGCATAATGAAGATGTATTTGCCCCTGACGGCGGGTACCTTCGCGGTCGCCTCGAGCGGTTTGTCCTCATCGAGGGCGCTCCCTTTGAGGAGGATGGCAGCCTTGCCGTCGTTCTTGTCGGGATCAATCACCCGGAAGGGATATCCGTTGTACACGTTCTCCCCCACGGCGAGCGGCGGCCAGAGGTACATGTCATTGATGCCCTGGTCAGTCCACCCGCCCTTGCCATTGCCCGCCAGGCCGTCGTCCTCGAGTGCTGCGTTCGCGACGGGGCGGAGGTCCACGAAAAAGGGCCCCTCGGCGGCGCGTGCGGGGGCGGCCGACGCCAGGTAGAGCCCGAAGACGCAACAGATTGCAAGAGATCCAACAAGACGCACGGATTTCAGCTTCGCAGCAATCATTTGCCATTCTCCATAAGTGAAGAAGCATTCTGCATTGTCGTCCGGCAGGGACGACATGTCAAACAGGCGCTCGATTCCTTTGACGAAAGCGCGAAGCGGTGATATGAAAAGAAGCATGGACAGGATACCGATCGCCGTTCAGCTCTACTCCGTTCGAGGGGCGTGCGAGCAAGACCTACCGGGCGCCCTCGAAGCCATCTACGACATGGGATATGAAGGGGTGGAGTTCGCCGGTTACTACGGCCGCAGCGCCGCCGAACTCAGAGAGATGCTCGATGGGCTGAAGCTCCGGGTCGCCGGCAGCCACACACCCCTGGACCACCTCCTGGGGGACAACCTGGAGGCGACCGTAGAGTTCAACAAGACGCTGGGCAACCAGTGCATCATCGTACCGTCCCTTCCCGGGGAGCGGCGCGGCTCACGGGACGCATGGATCGAGACGGCCCGGCTTTTCAACGAGCTGGCCGCGAAGCTCAAGCCACACGGCCTGCGCGTGGGCTACCACAACCACAGCTCCGAGTTCAAACCCATAGACGGCGAACCGCCGCTTGACATCTTCCTGGGAAATACCGGGCCGGACGTGCTCATGCAGCTCGACGTGGGCAACGCGTTGCGCGGCGGCGCGGACGTCGCCTCCTTCATCCGGCGCTATCCGGGCCGGCAGCGCACGGTCCACCTGAAGGAGTATTCCTCGAAGAACAAGAATGCGCTGCTCGGCGAGGGAGAGGCGCCGTGGAAGGAGCTATTCCGGCTCTGCGAGACGGTGGGAGACACCGAGTGGTACATCGTCGAGCAGGAGACCTATCCGTACGAGCCGCTGGAGTGCATCGCGCGCTGCCTGGAAAACCTTGACGCCATGGGAAAGTAGTCGTTTGTCGCACAGTTTATTCGACCATTAAGGGGAGGCAGTGATGAAATGCAGAATCGCCGCACTTGTCATTGCCCTGTTCTGTTTCACCGCTACGGCGCACGCGGCGCCGGACCCGGCCGTAGCCGTGCCCTCTGATGCTCTGTTCTACGCCGAAATCAGAGGCGAAACGCTGCAACAGATCGTGGCGGTGGCCGCGCTGCCGCCGGTGGCTCGCCTTGCGATGCCCGAGGTCAACTCCCCGTTCGCTTACCTGGACAAACTCTTGAAACTGGAGCAGGGCACGGCCACGGAGGCCATCACGCACCTCGGCGGAGCGGCATTCGGCGGGATGGCGGAGGAAGGTCCGTTCGTTGTCCTCACCTTTGACGACGAGAAGTGGCCCCTGACCCTCATGCAAAGCCTGGAGAAGGACGAGAGCGGCATGGTGTCGGTGGGCGAGGCTTCGATGGCATGTCGGGGCCCGCACCTCTTCATCGGAGAAGACGACACCTGCGAGCTGCTCCGGAGCGGGGACTTCACCGCGCTCAGTGACGTTCCGTCCTTCGCCCGGGCAAGGGAGGATAGCGGAGACTGCCCCCTGCTGGTCTATCTGAACGTGCACGAGGCCCTCGCGCTTGCGCGGGAAGAGACGCCCCCCTACGACCGGGACGAGTTAGAGATCATGGCCCTCCTGTTCGACCTGGACCACGTCGAGTGCGCGACGCTAAGCGCCGCTCGCTTGCCGGAGCCCGGGAGCATGGCCCTGAACGTCTACCTTGACGGAGAGGGGGCCGGGGCGCTGTCCCTGCTTCCGGAAAGCGGGCTCCAGATGGCCGCTCAGCTCCCGGCCGAGACGGCGGCTGCGTGCGTGCTGAACTGGGGCCCGGCCGAATCGTTCTTCGGCGGCCTCTGGGACCTGCTCGCGCAAATGGGGCCAATGACAATGCGTCTCGAGCCTATGGAAGCCGAGTGGGGCTTCACGTTGAAAGACCTCTATTCTACGCTCGGCAGCGGGATGGCTGTCTTCCTCCCCGCCGGCGCCGAAGGCGGCTTCATCGGCAGGGAAGACATCACGGCCGTCCTGCTGCTGAAGAAGCCGGCGCAGTTCAAGAGCCACCTCGAAACGCTGCTCACGCAGGGGGGCCAGATGCCGATCACCCCGGTGTCCTACGAGGGCGTGGAGATGCAGCGGCTCATGATGCC
>JAGHAF010000063.1 GCA_021161675.1 Planctomycetota bacterium
ATAACAATGACGCCGAAGAAGTACACACTCTTGTGAGTCGAGGCGACCAGTAATATCCGCGACCAGACGACCTCGTATGAGAGCGCCGCAAAGCCTTCTATGGCAAAAGCCCACAGCACCAGATACAACACTGACCGGGGATAGCGCGGCGCGCCTTCCTCAGCCCCGCTCTGCCCGACCTCCGGTTCCGTCTGGTCGCCACGTTCAGGCGCGCTCGCCTTCGATACGGGCAAGGCGCCCGCGACGAGGAGAGCCACTCCACCCACGACAAGGTTAATCGCAGCGGCGAGGTTGATCGTCGCCCCAACTCCTATGGCGCGAATAACAACGAACGTCGCGAGAAAAACCCCGATCACCGCCCCCAGGTTGTTGATAGAGTAAAGGCGTCCGATATCCCACCCCAGGCGCTTCAATCTGCTCACGAAGAACTTGCTCAGCACAGGCAGGGTGCCGCCCATGAGCGTAGTGGGAATAAGCAAGAGCAGGAAGCAAAGAGCGAACCGCAGCAAACTGCCGGGATAGAACCCCATGGCGGCGTGCCGCTGGATCTCGACGTGAAGATGATTCACCCCATCAAGGAGATAGGGGAACGATAGGCCGAACAGCCCTATACCCAGCTCCAAGAAACCAAAGAGGCGCACAGGATTGCTGTGCCTATCGGCCAACCTGCCAAAATAAAAGCTCCCCAGCGCCAGCCCCGCCATAAACGCCGTCAAGACCGTGCTGACCGCGAACACCGTGATGCCGAAGACCAGGCTGAACATACGGACCCATACTACCTGGTAAATAAGCGCGCTGGCGCCGGAAAGGAAAAACAGGGCCAGCAGAATCCGTCGCACATTCTTCTCAGAGAAAGCGCCTTCTTCGGCAGTTCGATCCATAGATAGCTCTCCGCCTCAGGTAATAGTTCGGAGAAGTATAACCGTCAATCGACACTGTATCAAACAGAAAGCGTGCGACAGGTTGGCGCAATGATGCCCTACATCTGCTCTTGCCTTCAGCCCCCTGTAGCTCAGGCGCCCTCGCCTGAGAAGCGCAGCGTTGGATCAAGGCGAACGGCCGTAGGCGGCGGGGAGCGCAGCGCGTCACATCTGCTCTGACCTGAGAGATTCTTGTGTAGCTCAGGCGCCCTCGCCTGAGAAGCGCAGGGTTGGATCAAAGCGAACGGCCGCAGGCGAGGGCGCCTGCGCTACAACCTCGCGGGGCCATTAAAGAAAGAGGCGAGGCCGACCGGAAGTCGGCCTCGCCTGCTTTAGCAGACAAAGGGACAAATCGCGCGAATGGCGTTAGTCCTCTCCGGGAACCGGATCGTTCGCCCCAGCGTAGGCGTCATACATCGAGTAGCCTTGCAGGCCGAACTCGCTCTTCCACGGAGGACCGGTTATGCAGCGGCTGTCGTGCTTGTTCCACCGGGGTTCCGTAGCAAAGATACCGCGCTGCGGGTACTGCGTAAGGCCCATGCTGCACTCGCTTCGCGGTGTTATCTCGCAAGGAGCCCACTGGAAAAAGCGGTACAAACTCTTGTTCGTGGTCCAGGGCCCGGCTTGGGCATTGGGGTCGCCCCCGTAGGACCAATTGTCAAAGGCCCAGGCCGGCCAGACATCCATCCAACCGCCGTAGACCATGTGTTGAAGATTCTTCGGAATGAACGCTCCGGCCTGTCCGCCGTCAGCGGTCGGCCCGTAGACCCTTTCGTCGACGTAGATGTCATCAACGTCGCCGGTTACCAGGTCGGTCTTGAGCGCGTCAACGCTGCCTCCACCGTAGCCATTCTCGTTTTCGACCGTTGAAAGGTAGGCTTCGCTGGCGTAGTCAACGTCTTCGTCAATCCTTGGGTTGGGAACGTATCCCCACCTCCAGTTACAGCCCCACCACCGGACGAGGTCGAACTCACCGAAGCTTCGCCAGTGAGTGTGGGCATGCAGTTTATCGGTCCACTGCACCGCATTATCGGCGCAAAGCACATTGGCGCCCGGCCCGTGAGGGGGATCGTGATCAATCCCATCGTGATCGACGTCCTCCTGGTTGGCGTTGCGGTAATGCATCAGTCGCTGTTGGTCAGCGGCCACAACGCGACCGGGATTGGAGTTTCTATGCACCCGGCCCAGGTCGTAGGTGTATTCCATGCTGCCGACGAACTTGTCAAACCCGGCCAGCGGGCTGAGCTCGCCCTCTTCATACACCGTGGGCTTGCCGAAACCGAATCTCGGGCGTGAGATGCCCTGTATCCCGGGACAATCCAGCACGTCCTTGTCATCCAGGTAACCTTCATTCAGAAGCTGGTACCACGGTCCGCCCCTGGCCGCACACCAGGTCTCGGGGTCGTACCTGACATAATCGCCCCAATTGATAGTGCCGGAGGGACCGTCGGGGTCGTGGATCCCGCCTCCCATAAAACTGCCCTGTTCGGGATTGTTGCAAGTTCCCCAGGGCGCCCAGATGCTCGGGTAATAGACGCCCATCCGAGCCCACCTTGCGGGGAGGTCGCCGACCCAGCCTGGCCAGAGACCGTCGTTCGCCTCGGTGAACATAGCGAAGGCGATGCCCTGGTTGTGCATATTCGACGCGCACTTGATCCTTTCAGCTTCGCCTCTCGCCCTGCTCAATGCCGGCATCAACATCGCGGCCAGAATAGCGATGATTGCTATTACGACCAACAGCTCAATGAGCGTAAAAGCCTTCTTCTTCATCTTCACGTCCTCCCACAAGATTAAATCACTACAATCGATTCTCTCACGCCGCCGCTCTTCGCGCCGGCGCGCTAGCGCGCTTCTTCGGCTCAACTCCCTTATTCCTGCCACCGAAGCCCCCTTCTCACCTCCTTTCGTCCACCGGTAGTTCATGGTCCTGACTGCTGTTGAACTCTAATGCGCCGCCATATTACCACAGCCCGAATGGGCTGTCAAGAAAAAAAAAGCCCTTCTGCGCCGTTCAGCGCCGCCTCTCACCACGTCTTGTCCAGCTTCGGGGGGCCCTTGGAAATCTTCCACAGCAGGTACCTGGCGTACTGATCGTCCGGGTTGGCGCTAACAGCATACTCGACCCATCGAACGGCCCTATCCCAACGACTCCGCCCAGACTCATCCCCAGAACACCACAAGTAAAGGCCGGCGCGCACGAGTAATTTCAACGAGGTGGAGTACCTGGATAGCTCTTGCTTCACCTGGGCGGATTCCTTGCTGCTCCCCCCCGTGTTACGCAGCAAGTCATACACGCCGCCGTTCATTGCAAGGATACTCTCGAGCACAAACCTGTTGGGGCCAAAATCCATCACCGTGCTAAACTCCACGTATGGATGGTCGTCGCTATTCAGAGGCGCCTGCGCCACATATTCACGGAGGGTATCCTCGTCGCACACATATTGCCCCAGCAAGGCAAATGGGTCTTGCAGGGCCACCTGGCTCAGATCGCTCTTGCACTTCTCCTCTTCCAGTTTCCGCGTCAGGCGGCCGAAGTCAATCTCCAGCTTGCTCGGGGCGCCGACAAGAATCGTATGATATTCGTTTATGAGCCATAAACTCGTGTGGGGGAAAGCATGCGTAAATGACCTGATCAGCATTCGGTAATCCTCTTCCGTCATCCAATTGGTAGGCAGCCACTGGCACATGACTCCGTCTTCAGTCAACCTGGCTTTACACAGTTCATAGAAGTCCTTTGTGTAAAGATTGGGACTGAGCCGCGGATGCACAGCGTTGGTTGTTATTATGTCATACTTCTTGTCAGTGACCAGGAGGCGATGCCTGCCGTCGTCGACCGTCAGGCGAAGCCTGGGCTCACTCAAGACATTGTGGTTCAGATCAGAGAAACACCTTCCGCAGGCCTCCACCACCTCGGGGCTGATCTCCACGCATTCGACCTCCTCCATCCCGGGTTGCAACAGTGACTGAGCAGTGACTCCCATTCCCAGCCCTACCACAAAGGCGTTGTGCGGATTATCTTGCAGCAACAACGGCAGGTATGCCAGC
>JAGHAF010000053.1 GCA_021161675.1 Planctomycetota bacterium
CACCTGGAAGGAAACGATGGAGTACCACCACGGCGCCGACACCAAAGCCACCTTCACCGGAGAACCTACCGCGCGGCATGACGGGGAGAAGATCAGCGCCCGGACACTGCAAGTCGCGTTCGACCAGAACATGCGCCTCGCCAGAATAACCGCCGAAGGGCAGGCCGTCATGGACGTGACCTCCAGCGGCGCCGGTGAGAATAAGGACCCCTCGGAGACCGGCAATCCCCTGCCGACAACCTTGCTGCCCGGCGTCCCGCCAGGGAAGGCCCAGCACTGGCGGATAAGCTGCGGTTCCCTGGTCATCCTGCCCGCAGAGAAGTGCGTCCGCTCAACCACGTCCGGCACATTCACCCTCGAAGGGGAGGCGAGTTCAGGAAGCATCTCCTGGCAAGAGAAAATGAATCTCAATTCCGTGGAAGGCTACGCCGAGTTCTCCGGTCACGTAGTCGCTCGCGTCTCCGGGGCCGAACTCGCCAGTGACAGATTGCGACTGGACTTCAACCCCGGCGGCGAACTCAGACATGCCAGCGCCAAAGACAACGTCCATTTCATTTCCGGCGGGGAGAACAGCCGCGAGCTGACATCTGACTCGGCCGAGGCCGTGTTCGCCGCAGACAACGCACTGCGCCAGATTATCGCGCGGGGACAGGTGGAGTTCTTCGACCAGGAGGCGGCCGTTCACGCAGACCGGCTTCAGCTCTTCCTGGAAAGCTCGGACGCCGACAAACGTTCCAGTATTTCACGTGGTCTCGCAGAGGGCAACGTCTGGCTCAGTTACCGCAAGGAAGACCTCGAAGCCGGGGGCGACCGCCTCAGCCTGGACCGCCAGACCGACGTCTACGTCCTCACCGGTGAACCCTACGCTTACGTGCAACGCGGCGGCGTGAAGACCCAGAACTGGAAGATAACCCTCAACCGCCAGACTGGCAAGATGGTTCTGCCTCCGGGCGAAAGGCCAGCCACGTGGAGCGCCCAGACATCCAGAACATCTCCGTGAACCGGCGAGGCGAAACCCGCCCGCCCCTCAATTCAGGCGACGCCCCGAAATTATGACCACGATATTCGCCCAGGGCGGCCCGGGCCAGATCATTGACCAGGCAACCCGGCGCGCGGCCGTTCGCGCCGCTGTTGAATACGCGGGGGACACCTCCCGCACGCTCGCCCTGCCCCCCGACGCAACGCGCCCCTACTCCGGGGCCGCAGAGCTAACCCAAATGCTATACCAGGAAATCGGCCGGGGCGGCCTTTTCCACGTTATGCCCGCCATCGGCACGCATCACCCTATGACGCCGGCCGAGATACGCCGCATGTTCGGACACGCGATCCCCCCCCACCTCTTCTTCGAGCACCGGTGGAGGGAGGACATCGTGCGGCCGGGCAGCGTTCCTTCCGAGTTCGTGCGCCAGGTGTCGCAGGGGGCCTTGTCGGACACAATGCCGGACTACGACGTGCCGATCGAACTGAGCCGCCGACTGCTCGAGGGCGACTACAGCGCCATCTTCTCACTCGGGCAGGTCGTCCCGCACGAAGTGGTCGGCATGGCGAACGGCTTTAAGAACGTGCTCGTGGGCGCCGGGGGGCAGCAGACGATCCATAAGACACACTTCCTGGGCGCCGTCTACGGGCTGGAGCGCATGATGGGCCGGGCCGATACGCCCGTCAGGGCCGTTCTGAACTACGCCCACGACCATTTCCTGGCCGACCTGCCCATCATCTACGCGCTCACGGTGATGGCGCCGGCCTCATCCGGCGAAACCATCATGCGCGGCATCTTCGTAGGCGACGATCATGCCACCTTCCTCCAGGCGGCCAGGCTCAGCCAGCAGGTCAACATTACGCTGCTCCACGAGCCGCAGCCCCGCATAGTCGCCTATCTGGACCCCGAGGAGTTCAAGAGCGCCTGGCTGGGCAACAAGGCCGTTTACAGGACGCGCATGGCCATCGCGGACGGCGGAGAGCTGATCGTCATCGCCCCGGGAATCCGCACGTTCGGAGAGGACCGCGAGATTGATGGCCTGATACGGCGGCACGGCTATCGCGGCACGCAGGCCACGTTCGCGGCCCTACAGAACGATGGACGCCTCATGGATAACCTGAGCGCAGCGGCGCACCTCATCCACGGCTCCTCCGAGGGACGCTTCCGCATCGTCTACGCCACCGACCCGTCCCTGATCAGCCCCGAGCAGGTCCAGGGAGTCGGCTTCGAGTGGCGCGACGTCTCTGAAATGATAAAGCGCTACGCCCCCCGGCAGCGGCGGAGCGGCCCGCAGGACGGCTTCTACTTCGTACGGCGCCCGGCGCTGGGGCTTTGGGCATTGGAGAAAGATTTCCCCGGCGCCAGCACGAAGTGAGGTCGCTCGCCTCCCACCTTCGCGCCAAACCCCTCACAGCGCCGCCTGATCGCGCCCCTGAGGCCGGCCGGGACTGAATCGGCGAATCCCACCCGGTAGGAGGCCAGTTCGTGCCGCCTCCGTCGCTCGCGATAGCGCTTTCTGATCCCGTCGAACAGCTTGCCCCGCTCCGGCGAGCCGAGCGTGCCCTTCAGCTCCCGGCTGGTAGCGTCTATGTCGTAAATCGCTGCAATCAGGCGGCAGATGGCCCGATCGGCGGCGTCCTCCACGCCACCGCCGGCATTGAACTCGATACGCCGTCCCAGAGGAGGATCAAAGCCCCTCCGAAGCAATTGCTCCGTGTCCATCGGCTCGACGCCGAGCGCCTCGCAGATTCCCCGGTAGATCACCGCCGCGCCCCGGCGCTTCGCCTCAACGGCGTAGCCGGCGACGTGCGGCGTCGCCAGGATGGGCAGCTCTATCAGCTTCTCCGGCGGTTCTGGCTCACCCTCGTAAACGTCCAGCGCCGCCCCGGCTATCTGCCCCCGCTGAAGCGCCTGGATCAAGGCGGAGCTGTCCACCACCGCCCCCCGAGACATGTTCAGGAAATAGCCCTCCGGCTTCATTCGCTGGAAGGCTTGCTCGCCCATCATGCGCCAGGTCGGATAGGCGCTTTCGTGTTCCCGCGTCAGTGGGACGTGGAGGGTCACGAAATCCGCATCCAACACACCGGCCAGGGCGTCAGATCTGAAATGGGGCTCCCGCTCCGATAGAGGAGGATCGTAGCGGCGCACTTCCATCCCCATTCCCCGCGCCCTGCGCGCGACGCGGCTGCCGCAGTTGCCGCAGCCGATTATCCCCACGGAGCGCCCGTGCAGCAACCTGCCCTCCCTTTGGGCCAGGTGCGCCAGTGCGAATGCCACGTAGTCCGCCACTGAATCGGCGTTGGCGCCGGGGGCCGAGACCACGGTGATCGGGCGCTCGCGCCGGGGATTGACCTGGCGGATGTAGGCGGTGTCAATGTGGTCCACGCCGATGGTCGCCGTGGCGATGACCCGGCACCTGACCGCCCGATCCACCAGGGCGGGCGTCACCTTCGTGACGCTCCGAATAGCCAGCGCGTCGAACTGATCGAGCCCGCGGTAGCGCTCATCCACAGAGCGGCCCGGCGCCTCTGTCACCGCGCCAAGCGACCCGAACAGTTCCTCGGCGAACGGGATATTCTCGTCAAGCAGTATCTTCATAGATGCCCCTGAAATACCCGGATCAGCAAGACAGCAGCCAGTCCAGCAGTTCATCCATGTCAGCGGTCGCGAGCCCTACCACGCGGTCCGCCGCCCCATAATAGATCAGAAGCTCCCCATCCGGCTGCCACAGGGCCGCCGTGGGGAAAACCACGTTGGGTATCATGCCGACTCGTTCGTAGTCCTCAACGGGTTCCATCAGGAAATCCCGCCCGCGCGCTATCACCCTGGTGATGTCGTCCAGATCAAGGAGGGCCGCCCCGACGCGATAGACGTAGTTCTCGTCAACACCGTGGTAAATGAGAAGCCACCCCGCGGGCGTCTTGATCGGGGGTGCGCCGGCGCCGATCTTAGCCGACTCCCAGGGGGCCTGCGCCTGCATCAGCAGGTACTGATCGCCCTGTCCGTAGTCCCACTGCTTCAGGTCTTCGGAGAAGGCCAACCACACTCCGGGGCGATCCGTCCCATACGCCTCTCCCACCCAGGATGTGGGTCGGTGCAGCATCGCGTAGCGCCCGTCCACTTTCTCAGGGAACAGCACGCCGTCCCGATCGTCAATTCCCGCCGGGCTGAGCAATCCCCCCTGTGTGAAGTGAGCCAGGTCCTTGGAGCGCAGAAGGCCCGTGTAACTCATCCCAAGAGGCGGTATCCCGGGCCGTGGGCAGTAAGGGTCGCGCCGCGCCGCGTTGAAGAAGTCCAGGGCCTTGTAGGCCGGGCCTGGGGCCTGCGACACCGCGGCGTAAGTGATCAGGAATCCGTCCCCATCTGGAGTGATCCGGGGGTCTTCGACTCCGCCCACCTCGTAGTCGGCCCGGGGCTGGAACACCGGCCCCTCCGAGCAGCGCTCGAAGCGGCGGCCGTCCTGGCTGAGCGCAAGTCCGAAACGAGACACATATTCGTCCGCGTCGCTAACGGCGCGATACAGCATGTAAATCCGCCCCCGCGCACGCACGGCGCCCGGATTGAACACACTGACGCAGTCCCACGCTCCAGGGCGGGGAGCGAGCACCGGATTACCGTCGAATCTGTTGAGCGGTCGCATACAACCTCCTCGACGCCAGAAATCGTGAAGAGCGGCCCGCCCGGGACGTCTACTTCTCCGACCAGGGCGGTCCGATGTTTGCAGAAGGCCCATTATATCCGTTTCGCATATCCGATGTGTCGGCAGACTGCGCCAAGTCGGCCAAGCGAACGGAGGGGCAATGATGAATGCCGGCGGGCGCCATAAAAAACAGCGGGACGATGCCGAGGGCATCGTCCCACTGTGTTTTTCAACATGAGAGACGGCGTTTTACTCGAAGGCTTCCGGCACGCCCCAGGTCACGCCCTGAGTGCCAGCGCCGACGCTATCGTAGAAAGCGCCGTGAGCGCCACGCCAGCCGTTGCCTTGCTCGGGAACTCTGGCGTCAGCCGCCGTAAACCAATCTTCAAGCAAGCAACCGCCAGCGACGGCCGCATCCTTGCGGGAACGGCTGCCACCGAGCGGCTGACTATCCGCGGTGAGGGACACTCCCGCGCCTTCGCAGCGATTGAACATGGAGTAGGAGAAGAACATGTTCGGAGTCTCAGCTTCGCACTCGTAGACATCGTCCATCTCCGAGACGTCGCCGTCTTCATCGAGCCGCGGGTTCGGGATGTACCCGTACCGCACCCAGGGGCCAGAAGCGTCAGCGGCGTACATGTTCGTCATGTCAAGGCCGTCAATCGGGTAACCCAGGTCAGCCAGCGTCGCCTGCGTGTCGGCGTCTGGCAGATTGGCGTCATCCGAATCGGCCAGGGCGCCGCGCGCGAAATACTTGACCCCCGCTGTGAGGTTATTATCCTTCGTCCAGCGAAGGTGGTCTTCCATCTTCGACTGCCACTGAACAGCCCCATCCTTGAACAGGAGGGTAGAGCCATCTTCGTGGTTGGCGGGCTCGACGCCGAACTCGGTGCACATCTCAATTCCATCGGCCAGGATCACACGGCCGGAGGGGGCATTAGGGTCAATCCGGTGCTCATCGAAGAAGTAACTGATCTCCTCGATGCCAACGGTTCTGACGAAAGGCCCATCCGGCTGTGGCTGACGGCAGTTACCCGCGCGCGCGCCGCTGGGCGAGAGCACGTCAGTGCCATAATGGCTATGCGCCGTACGCGGGTAGGGCGTATCCAGAGACGGGCAGCGGAACACGTCAGGGTCCTCGAAGTAGCCCCGGGCCATAGCGAGGTCCAGCAACTGACAGCCGCCGTAATTCATGTAAAGATTACATGGGCCGTAATCCCAGTTTCCACCATTGTCTGTGATGAAGGTTCGCACCGCGATGCCAATGTTATGGGCGTTGGCAGAGCACCTTTGCCTCATTGCGCTCGTCTTCGCGTGCTCCAGTGCCGGCATCAACATGGCGGCCAGAATAGCGATGATTGCTATTACGACCAACAGCTCAATGAGCGTAAAAGCCTTCTTCATCTTCACATCCTCCCACAAGATTAAATCACTACAATCGATTCTCTCAC
>JAGHAF010000072.1 GCA_021161675.1 Planctomycetota bacterium
GCTGAGGACGCTCGTTTCGAGGTGGAGTACGGCACACTAGAGGATGGCGAATTTCAGGCGGGGGCCCAAGAAGCTACAGCAGTCAAAGTAACGGCTTTGAGGGACGGCGATGCTCCCGGCGGTGAGGCGCAGGGGTTTTTCGCGGGCGCTCTGGGCGTAGACTCGGTGTCGGTGCAGGCGCCGGCGGTGGCGGCGCTTTTCCAAGGCGTCAGCACGATGTGGTCCGGTCTGGCGCCGCTTGCCATATGGGAGGGTGACGTGGCCGGGCCCGGCGAGATCATGACCATCTATGACGACAACCAGGTGGCGCCGGGAGTTTGGGGACTATTGAACCTGAACGGCGGCTCCCACGGCGCCCCGGAGCTCGAGGACTGGATACTGAACGGCTACGATGGCGAGATCACCATTGATCCGGATACAGGTTACCTGTGGATCGAGGGAAGCCCGGGTCTGCGCGTCGCGCTCAAGGATGAATTGCAAGACCGAATCGGCGAAACGATGATAATATGCGTCTACGACGACGTGACCGGCGAGGGCTCCAACGCGCAGTTCCGGATAACGAAGTTCCTGTCTATTACGATCACTGAGGTGAAGCTGACTGGTAAGAACAAGTACGTAAGCGCACGCGTGGAAACGGTTGTCAACGTGCCGGACGGCGAAACAGGGGGTGACGCGAGCAACCTGGTAAAAGTCTCTCTGGCCCTGTGAGTCCGTGGGGCGCTTCCGCGGCACATCTGATGCCTCCAACGATTGTTCTCGGCCGTGCCCCGGTCCGCATTCCTCAAGAACCTCACCAGGCCGATCAGCGACTCGCGATCCCGCAGGTCACAGATAGCTCTCAATAGCTGGCCTTTGAGCCGTGGGGAACTGCTTCTTTCGAGCCGCTCAGCATGCGTTCTCGGATGAAAGGGGCGCGCGTGGCACCGGTCGGGCTTTAATTGGCACGGGATTTGCGCTTCAAATGTGAGAAGAGAGCTTGTGTATATTTCTGGGATACGTTACATCACGTGCCCGGAGGGTTGGTTTTGAGGTGCGGGACGTAGTAGTAGAATAATGACTTTGGTCTTTGCGGTTAGGAGCCAGAAGGATGGTGGAAGAGCGGCTAAAAAGCAGCGCGAGCATCCTGCGGATGTATCGAAGGCGCGGCCAGATGATTGTGCTTTTCGCGGGTCTGGTGGTCGTCCTTCTGGGGATGTGTGCGCTGGCTGTGGACGTGGGGATGTTGCACGCAACCCAGGCCCAACTGCAAAACGCCGCGGATGCCGCGGCGCTGGCGGCAGGCCTGGAATACGTGCAGGAACGCAACGACGGTTCCTCGGAGAGCGAGGCCCGGGCGGCGGCTACTTCTGAGGCCCTCGCCCTGGGCGAGGCCAACGCTGACGCGGCTCGCTTCGAGGTGGAGTACGGTACATTTGAGAACGGGGAGTTCCAGGCGGGGCCGGAAGCGGCCACCGCGGTCAAGGTGACCGCGCTGAGGGACGGCGATGCCCCCGGCGGCGAGGTGCAGACGCTTTTCGCGGGCACCCTGGGCGTGGCGTCAGTGTCGGCGCAGGCGCAGGCGGTGGTGGCGGTTTTCGAAGGCATCAGCACCATATGGTCCGGCCTGACGCCGCTTGCGGTGTGGGAGGATGACGTGGCCGCGCTCGGCGTGACGGTGACCATCTATAACGACGACCAGATAGCGCCCGGGATATGGGGCCTATTGAACTTCAACGGCGGCGATAACAGTACTTCTGAACTCGAGGATTGGATACTCAACGGCTACAACGGCGGGGTCAGCATCGATCCGGATACAGGTTACCTGTGGATCGAGGGGAGCCCCGGCCTCCGCGTCGCCCTCAAGGATGAATTGCAAGACCGAATCGGCGAAACGGTGATAGTATGCGCCTACGACCAGGTGACCGGCGAGGGCTCCAACGCGCAGTTCCGGATAACGAAGTTCCTGTCCCTTACGATCACTGAGGTGACGCTGACCGCTTCGAACGACTTAAGGAACGTAAGCGCACGGGTGGAAACGATGGTCAACGTGGCGGACGCCGAGATGGGGGGGAGCACCTCGAGCAACCTGGTAAAAGTGTCCCTGGTCCTGTGAGTCCGCGCGGCGCTTCCGCGGCGCATCTCATGCCTCCAACGCTCGCTCTTCACCACTGCATCCGACGGCCCATTTTGAGCCGCAGTTGACGTACAGGTTCGCCTGAAAGGTTCTTCTCCCAATGGTGTCTCATTTCTAAACACCAGGCGCGCGCGGCAGCCTGATCTTCCTCTGCTGGTCGGCATCAACCCGGAATGTCCCCCCTCTGCGCGCTGCTGAGCTTGACGGCTGCCCGGCGGGGCAATACAATGCGGCGAATGGGGTGAGCGGCCGCACGCTTCGCACGGAGGTCATGGTGGAATTGAGAGACACAGAAGAAGGTGTCCGAGTGCCGCTCCTGGTTCAACCGGGGGCAAGCGCGGATCGCCTCTGCGGCGAGCACGGCGGACGTCTCAAGATCACCGTCGCGGCCCCGCCCGAGAAGGGCAAGGCCAACAAGGCGGTTCGGCGGTTGCTGGCCTCCAAGTTGCACGTCAGCCAGTCGCGGGTGCGCATCCTGTCCGGCCATAACTCCCGTCGCAAGGAGGTGCTCATCGAGCGCGTTCGTCCCGCCGCGCTCGACGCCATTATAGGCTGAGCCCTCGTCTACGTGTCCCGTGCGCATCTCCTTATGCCTTTTTTCTACAGACGACATTACCATGAGCTACAAGGAAACCATCAACCTGCCGAAGACGGATTTTCGGATGCGGGCGAATCTCGCCGCGCTCGAACCCGCTATGCAGAAAAAGTGGGACGAGATGGACCTCTACGGCAAAGTCCGCGAGGCGCGCCGGGGCGCCACAAAGTACGTGCTCCACGACGGGCCGCCTTACCCCACCGGCGCCCTGCACCTCGGCACCGGGCTGAATAAGCTGCTCAAGGACTTCCTGGTCCGCTACAAGACGATGCGGGGTTTCGACGCCCCTTACGTGCCGGGCTGGGACTGCCACGGGCTGCCCATCGAGTGGAAGGTGCTCCAGGACGTGGGCGAGAAGCGCCACAGCATGAGTCAGAGCGAGATTCGCCGGCGCTGCCGCCAATATGCGCTGCGCTACGTGGACGTGCAGAGGGCGCAGTTCAAGTCCTTGGGCGTGATGGGCGATTGGGATAATCCCTACCTTACGATTAATCCGTCGTATGAGGCGGGCATCCTGGAGGTGTTCGCGCGGATGGCGAGGCAGGGCTTCATCTACCGCGACCTGAAGCCGATCCACTGGTGCTATCACTGCCGCACCGCTCTGGCGGAGGCGGAGCTGGAATATGAGGACGTGAGCGGTCCTTCCATCTACGTCAACTTCCCGCTCGAGGGCGACGTGAGCGAGATGTTCGGCCTCGACGGTCAAACGCCGGTCAACCTGCTGATCTGGACCACTACTCCGTGGACGCTGCCCGCTAACCTGGCCGTCGCCGTGAACCCGCGCGCCACCTACACTGCCGTGCGCTACCGCCATCCCGCCACGGGCGAGGCCGTGGTGAGCATCGTCGGCGAGGCGCTTGCGGGCATCGTAATGCGCGCGGTAGGGGTGGAGGACTACGAGACCTGTGGCAGCGTGAAGGGCGAGAGGCTGGCGGCCCTGACGTACCGCCATCCCTTCATGGAGCGCGTTTGCCCGGTGCTGACGGCCGGGTACGTGAGCGTGACGGAGGGGACAGGCTGTGTTCACACGGCCCCCGGCCACGGACAGGAAGATTACCTGACAGGGCTCGAGCACAATCTGGATATCCTGAGCCCGGTGGACGAGAATGGGTATTTCACCGAAGAGGCCGGCATGTTCGCGGGGCAGCGCATCACGGAGGGAGACGAGGCCATCTGCGCGCACCTGAGGGAGGGGGGATACCTGCTCCACCGGGGCAGTTCGGTGCACTCGTATCCGCACTGTTGGAGGTGTCGCGAGCCGGTGATCTTCCGGGCTACGGAGCAGTGGTTTGTGCGGATGGACCACCGCGAACTGCGCCAGCGTGCGCTCTCAGCGGTCAGTCGGACCGAATGGGCGCCCGCGTGGGGCGAGCAGCGGATGCGCCAGATGATCGCCGAGCGGCCCGATTGGTGCATCTCGCGACAGCGCTCCTGGGGCGTGCCTATCCCCGCGTTCTACTGCCGCAACTGCGGCAAGGCGCTCCTGGACGCAGACGTGGCGGAGCGCGTGGCGCAGGTCTTCGGCGAGCGAGGTTCGGATAGCTGGTTCGAGGATGAGGGGACGGACCTTTTCCTTCCGGAGGGCACGCGCTGCGAGTGCGGCGCCGCCGACTGGGAGAAAGAGAGCGATATCCTGGACGTGTGGTTCGAGAGCGGCTCGTCGCACAATAGCGTCTGCCGCAAACGCGCTGATCTGGCCTTCCCCGCTGACCTCTACCTGGAGGGCGTGGACCAGTACCGGGGCTGGTTCCAGCTCTCGCTGATGCCATCGCTGGCGGCGTGGGACGAGGCTCCGTTCAAGGGCGTGCTGATCCACGGCTTCGTGGTCGATGAGGATGGCAAGAAGATGTCCAAGTCGCTGGGCAACTTCATCAGCGTCGCCGATGGGATCGAGAGGTTCCGCGCCGAGATTCTGCGGCTCTGGTGCTCCAGCATTGACTTTCAGGACCAGATCCGCGTCAGCGAGGATTATCTGCGCAAGGGCATGGTAGACGCCTATAGGCGGGTGCGCAATACGTTCCGCTTCCTGCTGGGAAACACGGCGGATTTCGATCCGGCCAGACATTCAGTGCCCTACGACCGGATGCGCGAGATGGACCGCTGGGCGCTCGACGAACTGGCCCGGCTGGTCAAGCGGGTGGAGCAGGCATGGGAAAGCTATGAACTCCACCAGGTCTACGGCAGCATCCACAACTTCTGTGCCGTCACGATGAGCTCTACATACCTTGACGCGCTCAAGGACAGGCTCTATTGCTCCGGCGCCGACTGGCCGGAGCGGCGCAGCGCTCAGACGGCCCTGCACCACGCGCTTCTCACGCTCTGTAAGCTGACGGCGCCCATCCTGGCGCATACGGCGGAAGAGGTCTGGTCGCACATCGAGCATCCCGACGAGGAGGTCGAGAGCGTTCACCTCTGCCACTGGCCGCAGCCGCCTGAGCAGTGGCTTGACGACCAGTTGCACGAGCGCTGGTCGCGCCTGCTATCCGTGCGGGACGACGTGGCGCGGGCCGTCGAGACCCTTCGCGAGGAGAAGAAAGTGGCGCAGGGCATGGAGGCGGCGGTGACGCTGGCGAGCGGAGGCGATTCGCTGCGCGGGCTGCTGCTCGACTCGCGGGAGGCCCTGCTGGAGCTGCTGATGTGCAGTGAGCTGACGGTTCTTGGCGGGCCTGGAGCGGAGGGACTCTCCGCCGGGCGGTCTGAGCCCGATCTGCTGGTCGGCGCACGGCCGTCCGAGCACCGCAAGTGCGCCCGGTGCTGGAACCTGCGGCCCACGGTCGGGCGGCGCGAAGAGCATCCGGACCTGTGCGCGCGCTGCGCGGCGGTGATCGATGAGCTGGAAGGGAAGTGAAGGCGCGGGCGTTACTCGTAGTGCAGCGTCTCAACCGGATCCATGCGGGCGGCCCGGAGCGCCGGCACGAGGCTGAAGAGCAGGCTGCACAGAATCGCTCCGCCCGCTGTGAGCGCAGGGCTGAGCACGCCGACGTAGCTGGGCACCTTGGTGAAGTAGTAAACGTTGGGGGGGAACGGGTCCCAGTGGATCACCTGTCGGATCAGCTCGCGCACCGCGTTGACGTTGTGCGCGAACAACACCCCACCGCCGACTCCCAGCAGGGCGCCGGTTATGCCGATGCTCAAGCCGCAGACCATGAACACGGTCGCTATCTGCCCCCGGGTGAAGCCCACGGCTTTCAGAATGCCGATGTCGTGTCGCTTCTCATACACCATGGTCGTGATGATGGCGAAGACGAAGAATTCCGCCAGCACCAGGATCAGGCTCATGATCAGGCCCTGGAGGAATCGTTCCATCTCCATCGCTTCAAGGAATATCTTGCATTCTTCTTCCCAGGTCGTGATTTTGAAGCCCGGCCCGCTGTAGTGGAGCCGAAGGCGCCCCTCAGTGTCCACCACGGCGACACGCGTGCCGCGCTGGCGCAGCGACGCCTTCGAGAGGCTGGTTGTGATCGGCGCCGGACGCCTTTCCCATACGTTGAGATGCTCTGCGTCGGGCTCGATGTGATAGCAGCGAAGCCCCTGTGCGCTCGCCACGAACAGGGCTTCGCTGCTCGATCCGAACCGCATCGCCAGCACGGGCCCGTCCACGCTCTTCCACGTCACGGCGGGCGCCCGGGTTTTGGCCCGCCATATGGTGATGTGCCCGTCGGCGGCGCCGGCGGCGATAAGCTTCCCCGTCGGGCTGAAGGCGACAGCGCTGAAGGGGCTGTGCATGATGCCGCTGAGTCGCGAGTGCGCGGCGCCGCTCTCGGCCTCCCATACCTTGACGACGCCGTCCTGGCCCGCGGAAGCGAGATACTCGCCGTCGGAATCGAACTTCAGGTCGTTGATGGCGCCGGAGTGCGCGCGGATCTGGGCGAGTCGTTCCTTGCGGTCAACGTCCCACACTTCCAACGATCCGTCTGCGCGGCCCACAGCGGCCAGATAGCCGTACGGGGAGAACCGCGCCGCCGTCACCGCTTGCCCTGAGGCTGGGACCTCGAAGCGCCTCTGTCCGGAGGCGATCTCGCTCGCCGCGGCCGAACCGTCAGCGCGCCCGATAAGCAGCAGCTTGCCTTCCGGGCCGAGCGCGATGCAACTGGGCGCGGCGCCGCCGGCCTCGATGGTGCGGAGGCGCTCGCCGCGCTCTGCGTCCCAAACCGTTACGGCGCCTCCTTCCAGCGCGGCGGCTATCCACTGCCCCGCTCGGCTCAGCGCCACAAACTGCGCCCGGGGGCCGCATTCGCCGAAGCTGCGCAGAACCGCGCCCGGACGAAGGACATGCTGGAGTCCCTGGCGCGCGGCCTCGGCGTTGTCGTAGTCGTCCAATCGGATGTTTAGCCCCGTGACGGCGCCGTCGGAATCAACCAGGTCATCAGCGGCGTCCAGGCCCATGATGACGAACTGGTTGTCGTATTGTGCGTTGCCCGTCTTGAAAATGCCCGCCACGGCGTACTTGGCCAGCCGCTTTCGCAGGTCCTGGGTGGCGGTTACGATGACTACCTGGCGCGGGTTCTGCTGGAGGTCGGGCGGCACGTAGCCGTAGAACTCATAGCCGAGAAAACACGTCGAAAGCTGGCCGCCCTCGGGGTTCGGATAGGTGCGCCGCAAGTCTTCGAGCGTGCCGCTGGCCATGTACTCTGGGAGCCTGGAAACCGTGCCCTCCAGCTTGGGGTCCACCCCACGGAACATCACGTGCATCATCCCGCCCGTGTCCGGGCGGCGAAGCAAACCCGCCCCCTGGATGAACGGCGCGGCGCCTTCCACGTGCTCGACTTTCAGCGCTTTCTCGCGCCACGTCTTCCAGTCATCTACGCCACACATTCCGTCATTTGCGACAACTTTCATGTCGCACAGGTAGCCCCGTATGACAGCCGTAAACTGCCGGTGCCAGCCGGTGAAAACGCTCATCACCACGATGATCACACCCACGCTCAGCGCGATGCCAAGCACGGCGAGGTAGCTCAGTTTCTTCCTGAGCAGATATCGAAGTCCGATAATAAGCGGAGTGCGCACGCTCGGCCGGCGGGAAGGCGCCTTCTCAGATGTGACCGATTGCTGGTTCATGCGCCTGCAGACCCCGGGGACTTGACGGTGATAACGGCGTCACTGTGAACTACCAGATTACAGAAGCGCCGGGGCGTTTGCAACGGCTGAGCCCATCTGATAAAATATCGCCCTCATCGAAGTGACATCGAAATAGAGGCTAACAATGGCCAGAGTCTGTGAAATCTGTGGCAAAGGGACCACTTCCGGGCGTAAGTACTCCCGCCGTGGCCGCCCGAAGTACCTGGGCGGAATCGGCATCAAGACCACCGGGAAGTCCAAGCGTCAGTTCAAACCCAACCTCCAGCGCGTCAGAGCCCTGGTGGACGGCGCGCCTAAGCGCATCACTGTTTGCGCCCGGTGCATCAAGAGCGGCAAAGTCGTAAAAGCCGTCAAATAAGGCGCCTATGCCCATTTCCCCCGATGAAGTCGAGCACGTTGCGCAGCTTGCCCGCCTGGAACTCACCGACCAGGAGAAGCGGAAGTTCGCCGGCCAGCTCGATGCGATCCTCACCTACATGGAGAAACTCAACGAGCTGGACACCTCCGGCGTTGAGCCCATGCTCCACGGCGTCGAGGGCCGGCAACCCGCCCGGCCGGACAGCGCCGGCCCGTCCCTCCCGCGCGACGAAGCCCTTCGCAACGCCCCGGAAAGTCAAAACGGCTTCTTCCGCGTCCCTCCCATCATTGACTGAAGGATGATTGCTCCAGCGCGTCGCCCAACGCGCGGTAGATATCCCTGGCGAAATTGCCCACCCATTCCCGCAGCCCCCTGACGCCCTCC
This sequence comes from Planctomycetota bacterium, assembly GCA_021161675.1. Classification (GTDB taxonomy): domain Bacteria; phylum Planctomycetota; class Brocadiia; order SM23-32; family SM23-32; genus JAGHAF01. Next base: position 8,530 of record JAGHAF010000072.1, read on the forward strand.
CTCAGGTCGCATCGTTGCACACGCTGAGGCTTTACGATCCCGCGCGCCGCCGGCGGCAGGTCATCCGTGCCCGGCAGCCACGTCCCGCCCGGCAACGGAATGGGGAAGAAAATCGCCACGTTGTGAAGGAAACTCAGCCGCCGGTAGGCATCCTCCGGCGCCCCCCGCGTCCGCTCCCACAAAAGCCGCGTCACCGCGTGGTCGGCCGTCGTCGGGTGCTCCCCCAGCAGCTTGCGCACCATGTAGAACGTGCACTGCCGCGTCATCTCCAGGGGGTCGTACAGCCCGGCCTCCGGGAACAGATGGCGCATCACCAGGTTCACCTCCCGGCCCAGCCCGTCCAGCGCATCCCAGCACTGGCGCAGGAACGCGTGCAACTCCATCTGGACGGCGTCCGGCCCCGCGGCGGGCCCCGACAGCCGCGAGAGCGACCGATCCGCCGCCCTCAGGCGAAGCGTCGTGAAGCGGTGCAGCGCGCGTAGAAGCTCCGCCTGCGGCCCGGCCAGCCGCCGCTGGGCAAGCGCCATAAAGTCGCTGGTGGATGGGTCGTCCATGCCCGCCCTCGCCTGAGGGATGCTCGTATACGGCCGCAGCCGGGGGCGGCTGCGCTACATGCGGCTCCCACATTGTCTACTTCGCCGGCCATCCGGCGGGCGAAGTGTAGCTCAGGCGCCCTCGCCTGAGGGATGCTATCCCCGATGCTTGTTGATGATTTCGATGCGCGTCCGTTCGCTCTCGACGTCGATGAACTTCACCAGCAGGGACACCTTGTTCTCCTCGTTCAGCGCCTCCCAGTAGAGGCGCGCCAGCTCTGCGGGATCGTCCAGCGTCTCCACCATATACGGCTCGCCCCGGAAAGAGGGCAGGGGGGCGCCGTCGCCGCTGTAGGTGGTCACGCAGTGGCCGACGCCGCCGATGGGCGTTTCGTAGTTGAACACGTGCCGGGCGCAGTGAGCGCCGTCGTTTGCGATCGCCTTGATGATGGCCAGTTTGTAGGCGTGGGTCGGATCGTTCAGGTCCACCACGCCCGCGATTCTGGGCGTATAATTCGGCGGGTCCGGCTCGAACGTCCGCGTGAACAGCGCATCCTCGAACGTTTTGCCCGCACTCATGGCATCGAAGATGGTATCGGTCTGGTCCCCGTTGGAGACGACGTGGCAGCCGGGAAAGCTGCGGATGCAGCGATAGATGATAAGGCTCGGGTCTTCGAGCTTAGACTCGTCCCACGCCCGCGTGCGCACGGTATCCGCCTCGCGGACGAAGACACGATTCCGGCTATTCTCGCTGCGTCCCATGATCCAGTAGACCTGGACGAAGCTGCGCCGGTCCGGCGTCAGCCCGATGACGATTCCCCGTCCGGGGTAAACATTCTCGGCGAGCGCGTTCATATTATCCTGCACACGTTCTGCCACATCCATCCGCGTAGTTCTCCTCATGGTTGACAGGTTAGCGAAGGGGATCAAAGCCTCCCGTCCGTCGATTATATCCCCCCGCGCCGCCCGGTCAAAGGAGCGCCTCGCGTTGCTTGCGCGGGCGGGTCTCACCGGGCGAAGCTAACAGTTGTGTAGCGCCGTGTACGGTGGCATAATAGTCCATAGTGGTTCGCCAGGGCAATACTGCTGACTTGGCGCCGAATCCGCTGGGCGAAAGGAGCCCGATGAGGGACGAAGAAGCCTACGCGGCGGGGTCCGCGCTGAATCCCGGCTCAGTCCCCTGGGTCGTTTATCCGAGAGAACCTGAGGAGGTTTGGATATGGCGAGTGAGCCGCAGCACAGTCGCGAAAGAGATCCATCTGCGGTGCTTGTGCTAAGCGCCAAGACGATTGCGGTTATGGAAATGATCGCTCAAGGCAGGTCGTACGAACAGATACTGCACGCCTGCCCTGCACTGACCTATCGTGACATATTCGATGCTGCGCATGAAGTGTTGAGCAAGACGAAAAGTCGCGGCGCCAGCCGCATTGCGAAAATCCGTCGGCGCCATGCACGGGCCTATCAGAAGTGGACGCCCGAAGAGGAGAGCCAGTTGCAGAAGCTTATTCTCGACGGACGCACGGTGGCACAGATAGCAGGAAGACTACAGCGCCAGAGAGGCGCAATCCGCAGCCGCATCATACGTCTCGGACTGGTAGAAAAGCTAAGCACCAAGGAACAGGAACGCATGAGAAGGATCCTTGCAAGGGAGCGGCGAAGCATCACCGGAGAGTTGGATCAGAGCGTGGGTAATAGAAAATAGGTGCCCTCCTATGCCGGCGCTTGGCTTTGTTCTAAGGGACGCTCTTCCTGTTGACGACGGCTACCGCGGGAAGAGCCCTATCCGAGTCGCCTGTTCCTCGGCTTCGTGCGGGGCAGGCCCGTTCACGTCGTCCTCGCCCATGACGACGAGACCGACACGGCCATCGTCGTCACGGCTTACGAGCCCGACCCCGGCCTGTGGAATGAGGATTTCAGGACGAGGAGATAACCATGAAGTGCGTAATTTGCAAAACCGGCGCCACGCGCAGTGGCACGGCCACCGTCACGCTCGAGCGCGGGGCACGACTGTGATCATCAAGGACACGCCCGCCGAGGTGTGCCGTAACTGCGGGGAATACTACCTGTCGGAAGAAGCCACTGCCCATGTGCACGAATTGGCCGAGGAGGCCGTCCGTCACGGCGCCGAGATCGAAGTGCTGCGCTACGCGCCGGTCTCCGTCTGACGTCTCGACCGGGTCCCCAGTAAAACCCCGGAGCAAGTCCGGGCGCGTTGGCCTTCGGTCGAATGGGGGAAGCTCAAGGCGCTGCGTAACATCCTGGTGCACGAATACTTTCGGATAGACTGCGACGTGCTGTGGGACATAATTCAGAACTACCTGCCGCGCCTGCGTCGGGAGATGCAGAAAATGCTGGAACAAGAGGGCGGTGGATAAACGGGCAGTCGGGGACTCCCGCAGTTTGGTGCTGGTCTTTGCCTTCTCCACGGAGGGATCGCGCGCCTGATGGGCGGATTGACCGGCAGGTAATTAGCCGACAAAGGACTTGCATTGTGGGCAATGCCGGGTACAATGAAAAGCGCCCCACTGGGAGGCGCTTAAAGGGACGCTATTTAACTATCTAGCGGCGCCCCGCGAGGCAAAAGCCTACTTACTGTAACAAGAGGCAATCGCCGCTCAGATACACTATCGCCAATATAGGCCATTCCATCTTTCATGTCAAGGGGAAAACCATGAAAAACGGCGGACAGGCAGAATACGTGCTCGGGCTGGATATCGGCGTCAGTTCCATCGGTTGGGCCGTGCTTCGGACGTGCGACGGCAACCCGTGCGGACTCCAAGCCACGGGCGTTCGCATCTTCGACGCGGGCGTTGACGAAACCAAGTTCGCGCAGGGCGGTGGCGAGCCGCCCAACGCCGAGCGTCGGCGGGCACGGGCAGCGCGCCGGCTGGGTGAACGCCGCTCGCGCCGGATGCGCAAACTCCTTCACATTCTCCAGCGTAGCGGCATGTTGCCTGCCGGGGTGGCGAAGGACATACTGCCTGCGCTGGACCAGGAACTGATCCCACGTTTCGAGAAGGAATGCGACGGGTCGCCCGTCCTTATCCATCACCTGCTCCCTTATTGGCTGCGTGCAAGGGCACTGGATCAGAAACTGGAACCATATGAACTTGGCCGTGCGCTCTATCACCTGGCCCAGCGGCGCGGATATCTCAGCAACCGCAAAGCCGCGCGAAAGAAAGATGATAAGAAGGGAAAAGTGGAACCCGCCATCAACGAGTTGCAAGCTAAGATCCAGCAGGCCGGGGCCCGGACGCTCGGCGAGTACTTCGCCTCACTAGACCCACGGGAGCAGCGTATCCGGACCCGCTACACCGCACGCCGGATGTACGAACAGGAGTTCGAACAGATTTGGGCCGCGCAGTCGGCCTACCGCCCGGACGTGCTCACAGATGAGCTAAAGGCCGACATCCGGGGCGCCATTTTCTATCAGCGCCCTTTGCGTAAGCAAAAATACCTGATCGGTGAGTGCGAGCTGGAGCCCGGGCACAAGCGGGCCCCGTGGGGACTGATCATCGCGCAGCGTTTCCGGCTGCTACAGCGGGTTAACGATACGAAGATCGTTCGCGCTGGAAGGGAACGTGACCTTACCCAGGAGGAACGCTCAATCCTGCTTGAGAAGCTGGATGACAGGAAGGAAGGCAAGTTCGATCAGGTCAAGAAATGGCTCAAGCTTTCCGATGACGATTCCTTCAACTGGGAACGGGGCGGGGAGACCAGATTCATCGGTAACAAGACCAACGCCAGTCTTGGCCGGATATTCGGCAAGAAGCGCTGGATGCAGCTTAGCGCCGAAGAGCGCGACCAGGTTGTCGAAGATGTGCGGAGCATCGAACGGGAGAAGACCCTCAAGAAACGCGGAACCAGGGTCTGGGGGCTGGACGCAGAGGCCGCCGAGAAGCTTGCGCGACTCGAACTTGAGCCCGGCTATTGCCACCACTCCCGCAAAGCGCTTGGGCGGCTCGTCCCCCTGATGGAAACCGGCAAGCGATACATGAAAGCCGTCGAGGAACTCTATCCAGAACGTCGGCAGGCGACGGAGCCGGTCGAACTCCTCCCGCCGCTTCGCGATACGAACATTGACGTGCGCAATCCTGCGGTGCATCGCGTTCTGACCCAACTGCGCAGGACAGTCAATGCTATTATCCGTCGCTACGGCAAGCCAAAGCAGGTACGCATTGAGCTTGCCCGCGACCTGCGCAGTAGCAAGGAACAACGCCAAGAAACGTGGAAGCGAAATCGCCAGAATGAAAAGGAGCGAAAAGACGCAGCGGCGAAGATCCTCGCCGAGACGGGCGACGAGAATCCCAGGCGAGCCGACGTCGAGAAAGTGCTGCTGGCCGAAGAGTGCCAATGGACTTGCCCCTACACTGGCAGAACTATCTCGATGACGTCGCTGTTCGGCGCTCATCCGCAGTTTGACGTAGAGCACATCATCCCGTTCAGTCGACGTCTTGACAACTCCTTCCTCAACAAGACCCTTTGCGAGGTCCGGGAAAACCGCGAAAAGAAGCGCAACCACACCCCCTGGGAAGCCTACGGTCACGACGAACAACGCTGGCACGAGATCATGCAGCGCGTAAAACGGTTTCGAGGTTCTGCCGCCAGGCAGAAGGTCAGGCGCTTCCTAATGCAGGAGATCGAGGACATTGACGACGTCGCCGAGCGACAACTCAACGACACTCGCTATGCCTCCCGGCTAGCCATGGAATACATGGGCCTGCTGTATGGGGGCGTGGTGGATGCCAATCACAAGAGGCGCGTCCAGGCCGGGCGCGGCGGTGTCACCTGGATGCTGCGCAATATCTACGGGCTGAACACGATCCTCGGCGACGGCGGCGTAAAGACCCGTGACGACCATCGCCACCACGCCGTGGACGCCATCGCCATAGCGCTCACAAATGCCGCAGCAGTCAAGAACATCAGCCGGGCCCTTGCTGACCGTTATAAGGACGGGCGCGTTCGCTTGGGGATTGTGCCGCTCCCATGGGCGGACTTCCTGACTGATGTGGATCAGTCTATCATGAGCATCAATGTCTCCCACGCCGTCAACCGCAAGGTGCGTGGGGCACTTCACGAGGAAACTTTCTATGGTCCCGGGCCGCAGAAGGACACCAACGGGCAGCCAACGTACTTCCACGTCCGCAAGCCCATTTCTTCCCTTTCAAAGGCGGAAGTGGAAGCCATCGTCGATCCTCGCGTCCGCCAGGCCGTGCGGCAGAAACTGGGCGAAGCCGATCCCAAGACGGCCTTTCGAGCCGAAGACAGCCATCCCACACTTCCCAACCGCCACGGCGCCCCGATTCCCATCCACAAGGTGCGCATTCGCAAGAACGTTTCTGCCATGCCCGTAGGCGATGAGACGCGCCGCCGTTACGTCATGCCCGGCGCCAACCATCACATGGAGATTGTCGAGGTGACCGATGCGAAGGGCCGCAAGAAGTGGAAGGGACGGCTCGTTAGCCTCTTCGAGGCGGCGCGGCGTCTGCGGCATAAGGAGCCCGTCGTGCAGCGCGATGCGCCGGGCGAGCGGTTCCTGTTTTCACTTGCGCCGGGAGAACTGATAGAACTCGATGGAAACGATGAATCACGCGGTTTGTTCATCGTGCGAAGCGTATGGGGAAACCGCATTGCGTATGCTCGTGCAAACGACGCAAGGAAGAAGAAAGACATCAAAGCAGCCAAAGAATGGCATCAGCCTGTGACCGACTCGCTCCGGGGACTGCACTGCCGGAAAGTCACTGTCACTCCGCTTGGAGAGGTGCGCTACGCCAATGATTGAACGGATCGTTGACATATCCGAGCGGCCCGCCCGGCTCAGCGTCCGTCATGGCGTGCTCGTTGTCGAGCAGACGGACAGCGATCCGGCTACCATCCCCCTGGCAGAGGTGGCGGCGCTTGTTGTTTCCAACCCCCGTGTCCGCTACTCGCATGCCGTCTTATCCGGGCTGGCCGCACAGGGCGGCCTGTTTATAACGTGCGACGAGAAGCATCTGCCCGTTGCAATGCTTCTGCCTCTCCAGAACCACTACGTCCAGGTCGAGCGCTTCGCCTGCCAGGCGGGCGCCTCCAGACCCCTGAAGAAGCGCCTTTGGCAACAGATCGTCCGTGCGAAGATTCGCGCGCAGGCCGCTGTCCTCTTGGAGCTGCGCGGCCACAATGCGGGCCTGCCTGCCCTGGTGCGCCGCGTGCGCTCCGGCGACCCGGAGAACGTCGAGGCTCAGGCCGCACGCCGATACTGGCCGGCGCTGTTTGACGACCCCGCCTTCCGCCGCCGGGCCGGCGCCGAGGATCACAATCGGCACCTCAACTACGGTTATGCCGTGCTGCGCGCCATGGTCGCCCGTGCCCTTTGCGCCTGTGGGCTGCATCCGTCGCTGGGGCTCCACCACCACAACCGCTACGATACCTTCTGCCTGGCCGATGACCTGATGGAGCCTTTTCGTCCCCTGGTGGATCGCGCTGTCGCGCGGCTTGTAGATGAGTCCGATGCTGACCTTGTCATGGGAAAGGAAACCAAAGCCAGCCTCCTCGAAGCCTTGACTGCACGCCTGGAGCTTGGCGGCGAATACAGGACGCTGTTCGATGTAGTGGCAAAAACCGCCTCATCCCTCGCCGGCGTCTATGAAGGGAAAGCCAGGAAACTGAAGCTGCCGGAGTGGTAAGATGCCCTCAAAAACCACAGAGCTATCGGGGTACAGAACAATGTGGGTCTTCGCCATGTTCGACCTGCCGGTAGACAGTAAAGAGGCACGGAGGGAGTATACGACCTTCCGCAAGGAACTCCTGCGGCAAGGCTTCAGCATGTTGCAGTATTCCATCTACGCGCGTTTCTGCCGATCCGAGGAGTCCAGCGAGATATTCAGGAAACGGCTTCGTGCAGTTCTGCCGCCTGAGGGACACGTGCGGCTCCTGGGCGTTACTGACCGCCAGTTTGGGAAGATGGACGTTTACATTGGCAAAAAGCGTGAGAAACCCGAAGCTCCGCCCCGACAGATACAGCTTTTTTGATCGCCGAAATGGTGGAACCCCACGTAGCTGGTGGAGTTACGTGGGGTCCAGTGTACCTGAACGGCGATTCCCGTCAAGCTACAGCGCGGCCGCTCGCACGCCGGCCGCCCGCAGCAGTGTACCTGAACGGCGATTCCCGTCAAGCTACAGCAGGACGGAGACTATCACCCCCTCCAGGAGGAGTGTACCTGAACGGCGATTCCCGTCAAGCTACAGCCGCTCCGCGAGGCGCGCGCCCTCGAGGCCGAGTGTACCTGAACGGCGATTCC
>JAGHAF010000105.1 GCA_021161675.1 Planctomycetota bacterium
CAACCCGTAAGCCTGGCGATTTGCGAACGTGAAGGGACGGGCCCTATGGCCCGTCCCTTTTTCATGCCGTTGGCTTCTGCCGCGAGCGGGTAAGTATATGAGCGTTTACGGGAGGCAAATGCCATGATAGAGGTGACGCGTAAGAGCGATGACGCCTTCGAAGTCGTGGTGGGGGAGGGCGACGACACCACCCGCCACATAGTGACTCTGGACGATGACTACCACCGGAAACTGACGAACGGTTCTGTCACGAAACCGGAGCTTATCCGGCGTTCGTTCGAGTTCCTGCTGGAAAGGGAGCCGAAGGAATCCATCCTCTCAAAGTTCAATCTCCGACTGATCAACCGGTACTTCGCGTCCTATGAGACGGAGATCGGCCTGTAGCGCAGCGCCCCCATTTCGCCCCGGCCCCTGCGGAGCCGTTCATAATTCAGCCGGTTCCGTGGCGAGCGCCGGCGCCCCCCGCCGAAGGAACGGATGGATGGCGGAGAGGGGGGGATTCGAACCCCCGGTACGGGGTAAACCCGTACACGCGGTTTCCAACCGCGCTCCTTCAACCACTCGGACACCTCTCCGGCAGGATCATAACCGGGCGCGGCGTTTGCGTCAACGCGCCGCGCCGTCGCTCCATTGCAATCGCGGGGGCGATCAGTTACCGTCGGCACTGCACTGAATGCAGTGCTGTTCCAATTCGGAGGGAGTGATGTCCGCGCGTTCCTCACTGGAAAGCCGCCTGGCGCAAGCCGCCGCCCTCATAGAACCTGTCCTTGAGCGCGTGTTGCCCCGCGAGCGGGACCTCTTCATTTCCGAGGCCGTCTGGTACCACATGCGGACGGGCGGCAAGCATATCCGTCCTGCAATCTGCCTGCTCACTTGCGGCCAGTTCGGCGGCGAGGTGGGCAGCGCGCTAAACTTCGCCGCCGCCGTGGAGATACTGCACAATGTGCTGCTTATCCACGACGACCTGGAAGACGGCGACACCATGCGACGGGATCAGCAGACGGTGTGGGCGCGCTTCGGCGCCGGCAATGCCATCAACGTCGGGGATTATATGCTCGCCGTCGCGCTGAAGACCATTATGGATAGCCCGATAAGCGACGCGAAGAGGGTGCGGCTGGCGCGCGTTTTCTCTGACGCCTTCCAGGACACCTGCAGGGGGCAGGCCCTGGACATCAACTGGCGAGGGATCGCCTCAATAGTCGTGGACGATTACCTGAAGCTGGTCACCCTCAAGACCGGGCGCTACATGGCCCTCGGGATGGTGGGCGGCGGCATAATCGCCGATGCCGATGAGGGCGTCATAGAGCTGCTCGGCGAGCTGGGGCAGCGGATGGGCGCCGCCTTCCAGATAAGGGACGACACCATTGACCTGACCTTCGGGAAGGGGCGCGGGGGCGTGACCGGCAACGACATCCGCGAGGGCAAGTCCAGCATCCTCTACGCACACGCCATCTGCGCGGCCGACGCCGCCCAGAAACGTGAGCTGATCCGCATCATGGTGAAGCCGCGCGCGGAAACGGACGATGCCGACGTGGAGAAGGTCCGCTCGCTGTATCGAGAGCTCGGTTCGATGGAGTTCGCGGAGCGCAAAGCCCGGGCGCTGGTCGAAGACGCCTTTCAGATCATCGAGCGGCTTCCGCCGTCGAACCGCGAGTTCTTCCGCGAGATTACCGACTACATGGTAAGCCGCAGCAAGTAGTAAAAAGGCGGAAGGATGAAGTAAACGGCAAGGGCGAAGGTCTGGGCGCAGAGCTTATCCTTTTACCTCCTGCATTCTTAAGTAATTGAGGCTGCCGGCGGCGCTTTCGAGGGGGTCGCCCGGACAGATGTCCTGCTCGACGGCGTAGTATTCGACGCCTGCTTCGACGGCGGCCTCGAGTATGGCTTGCCAGTCCAGAATGCCGCTGCCGACCTCCGCGAAGGAACGCTGCTCGTCGTCCGCCATGTCTTTCACGTGCAGGATAGGCAGCCTGCCGGCGTATTTGCGGATGTATGCGACCGGGTCTTCGCCGCCGTGTTTCACCCAGTAGGTGTCAATCTCTGCGTAGAGGTGGTCCGGCGCGCTGTGCGCGTAGAGCAGGTCGAGGGCGTAGGTGTCGCCGAACCGGACGAACTCGAAGCTGTGGTTGTGGTATGAGAGCCTGAACCCTTGTTCTTTGCAGCGGGCGCCGAGTTCGTCCATTATCCGGGCGGCGCTGGTCCAGTCCTCCCGGCTCTGCCGGTATTTTTCTTCCATGTAGGGCCAGACCAGGTCCCGTGTGCCCAGGGCCTCGGCGTAGTCCATCCATCGGGGGAGCTCGTGCCTGAGCCGGTCTCCATCAATGTGCAGGCCGGCAGCCTCAAGGCCTATGTCATCGAAGATTCGGCGCATCTCCGCCGCTTCATAGGGAAGATGGCCCGTCGGCTGGACGATGTCGTAGCCTATTTCCTTCACCTTGCGCAGTGTTCCCACGTAGTCTTCCGAGAGCAAGTCTCTTACGGTGTAAAGTTGCAGTGCGATCTTCAGTTCCGCCATGACGGTTCATCCTTTCTTAGTCCGAGGTTTGATTCTGTTTCGTCTTTGAGTCGCTTTCGAGTTGTGAGAGTTTCTCCAGTGTCTGTTGCGGCAGGCCGCGGCGCCGGAGCGCTATTCCGAACGGGGTTCCCTGCATGACGAGCTGCCCGTCCGCCGTCACCCATGATGACCACTGCAAGTCTCCGTTGGTGAAAAAAAGATTGAAACAGGTGGCGGGTCCGCTGTCAAGCTGCACGGCGCATGAGCTGCGCGCTTTCACGGTAACCTGTTCGGGCTCGCCGGTCAGGGGGTTAATCATCTCCACCTGCCAACTGCGCCCAACGAGTTTATCGTCGAAATCGCGCAGAGGCGCAAGGGGGGATATCATGCTTCCCAACATTGCCCCCGGCCGGTAGGCGAACGAACTTCTCGTTCGCTTCCCGCGGACGTGCCCTCTCAGCGAGAGCTTCCCTTCTTTTACCACGCCGATCATCAGCGTGTCGAACCGCTCTGATTTCAACTCGAGGTACTCCAGGCCCCTCAGGGGAGCGACGCGCGCCAGGGAATGAAAATCAATCCTGCCCGCCACGCCCAACAGGAAGCCCAGGGACGCAGGCAATTTGATCTCAGTGTCGGAGCTTATCTCGATGTCGCCGGTTTCGTCGCGGGTTATCTTCAAGGTTGAGGCGCCGACACGCGCGCCGGCGAACAGCACGTCCCACTGGCTGCTACGCTCGGTCTGGCCCGGCGGGAGCAGCTGGTCGTAGTCGGCCCGGATGCTCCCGCTCTGCTCGGCGGGCAGGCGCTGGCGGAGCAAAAGCCCCCACGTGGTGGCGAAGAAAACCGTTATGGCGGCCGCAGTGGCGTATCTAAGGAGCTTCTCCATGCGCTCCCCTCTAATCCTCGTCTTTCTGGAAGAAGTTCATCCAGAACTCCACTTCGTCTTCGCCGAGCGCCGCGAACTTCTCGTCCGGCTCTTTGGCCATCTGTTCGTCTCCCATGCCCATGATGCGGCGCGCCCTGGAAACGAACTCGGCCGGACTATAAGTGGTGGCCTTTCCCCGCTCCAACGCATCCATGAGCCTGGGATCAGCGGTGGTGACGAAGGTACGTTCCTCGAGGGCCGTGCGATTGGCCGGTCCGGCGATCTCCTGCAGGGCGTTCTCGCCATACGGCAGGTTGATAACGTGAACCCGGCCGAAGCGCTCGTCGAGGGGGAGCACCTCGTCAGGGGCCAGCTCGTCCCACACGAGCACCACGTCGCAGTCCTGCAGTTCTGCGTATCTGGCCAGCCAGCGGCGCAGGTTCTGCCGGCTCTGATCCTGGTCCGGCCCGAGCACCAGGCGATCTTCCTGCTCGATGAAATAGCCGAGCAGGTCTTTACCGTCCACGTAGACTTTCATAATGTTAGTCCACAGAAACGTGCAAAGAGAAAGGCAAACGGCGCCTATCCGCAGATGTCGCAGACTAACGCAGATTAAAAAACCACAAAAGGAGATTAGGCGCCTCTGACAGATGTGCGGTTAGAAGGCTTTCCCGTTTTTCTTCTTGCCTTTCCTCTCTATCTGAGGCCATCTGCGTAATCTGTGGGCCCTGTCGTTGCCGTTTTTACGTCCGCGACTCGAACTCGGGGTCTGCGTAAACTTCCCTGCCCGCCACGTAGGTGGCCACCGCCTTGCCGCGAAGCCGCCGGCCGGCGTAAGGCGTGTTGGCCGACAGGGACTGAAATTCGCTCGGCCGGACGGTCCATTCTCTGTCCGGGTCCACCAGCGCCACGTCGGCCGGCATTCCGGGGGCCAGGCTTCCGGCCTCGAGGCCGAATATGCGGGCGGGCGCCGTGCTCATCAATTCTATGGCCCGCAGGAGGCTTAGCCCGTCCTGCGCGACCAGGTGGGTCAGCACAAGGCCCAGGGTGGTTTCCAGGCCGATGAATCCGCTTGCCCCGGCCTGCTTATCGGCTTCGCTGTGTGGGGCGTGGTCGCTCGCTATGCAGGCGACCTTGCCGGAGATGAGCGCGCAGCGCAGGGCGTCCCGCTGCGCCGCGCTGCGCAGGGGAGGGCAGACCTTTGGCGCCCGTCCCTCGGCGTATTGATCGCGGCAGAGCAGCAGGTGGTGGGGTGTGACTTCGCAGGTGAAGGCGGCTTCCGGCGAGGCCGCTGCGATTGCGACCAGGCTCTCTGGCAGGCTCACGTGTGAGAAATGCGCCCGGCAGCCGCAGCGGGCGGCGAGAAGCGCGTCCCGGGCGATGTAGCGGGCCTCGTTAGTGTATGGCTGGCCCGGATCAAACCCCGGGCTCAGCCCCTCGGCGATCTGCTTGAGCGCGCGGGGCGAATCCTCGCAGTGGGGCGAGATGGGGAGGCCCGCCAGGGCCGCCGCGCGGCATACTTGCTCCATAACGTCCGGGTCCACGACGGGGTCGCCGTCGTCGCTGAAGGCGACCACCGTTTCGTGCCGCCCGAGTGCGACCAGGTCGGCGGGCTCTTCGCCGGCGCGGTTGCGAGTCATGGCGGCCTTGACGTAGACGCGCACGCAGGCTTCTCGGCGGGCCTTGCGGGCAAGTTCCTGTACGACCTCGAGTGATGCGATGGGAGGGGCGGTGTTCGGTTCGCAGATGACCGTGGTGTATCCTCCCGCGGCGGCGGCGCGGGCGCCGGAGGCGAGCGTTTCCTTCTCGGGGAAGCCGGGGTCCCGGAAGTGCACGTGGGGATCAACCAGTCCGGGCAGCAGCCAGAGGCCCTCCGCATCAATGACGCGGGGCCCGCGCGCCATAGTGTGGGATATCTCGGGCGCGAGGAGCGCCACGCGGCCTTCACGCGCGAGCAGGTCCCGGCGGGCGTCCACTCCGGCCGCCGGATCAATCAGGCGGGCGCCTCTTATGAGCAAATCCGGGGAGTGGTCTGCCTGTTTCATCCCATGTTGATGCTCATGAGGAACTCGGCGTTATTCTGGGTCTGCATCAGTTTGTCCCGGAGGAGTTCAACGCCTTCGATGGGGTTCATCTCGTTGAGCATACGGTGGAGGAGCTGGACTCGTTTGAGCTCTTCGGGATCGAGAAGGAGTTCCTCCTTGCGGGTGCCGCTGCGTGTGACGTCGAAAGAGGGCCAAATGCGGCGGTCCGCCAGGTTGCGATCAAGGTGCAGTTCCATGTTGCCTGTGCCTTTGAACTCCTCGTAGATGACCTCGTCCATGCGGCTGCCGGTGTCGATCAGGGCGGTGGCGATGATGGTCAGGCTGCCGCCGTTTTCGATGTTCCGGGCGCTGCCGAAGAATCGTTTCGGTCTCTGAAGGGCGCTGGCCTCGACGCCGCCGCTGAGTATCTTGCCGCTGTGCGGCATCTCTGTGTTATGCGCCCGGGCCATACGCGTTATGCTGTCAAGGAGAATGACCACGTCCTGGCCGAACTCGACCAGGCGTCTGGCTTTCTCCAGGACCATGGTGGCGACCTGGATGTGGCGGCTGGCGGGTTCGTCGAAGGTGGAGCTTATCACTTCTGCGGCGGGGACGGTTCGTCGCATGTCGGTGACCTCTTCAGGTCGCTCGTCGACCAGCAGGATGATCAGTTGCACCTCCGGGTTGTTGCGCGCGACGGAGTTGCCGATCTTCTGCAAGAGGATGGTCTTGCCGGTTCGTGGCGCGGCGACGATCAGCCCGCGCTGCCCCTTGCCAAGGGGGGTGACCAGGTCCATCATCCGCACCTCGATCTCATCCTGCTCTCTTTCCAGGATGAGCCGTTCGGTGGGGTGGTAGGGGACCAGGTCCTCGAAGACCGCTACGTTGGCGCTCACTTCGGGGTTCTGATAGTTGACGGCATCCACTTTCAGCAGAGCGAAGTAATGCTCTTTGTTCTTCGGGGGGCGAATCTGCCCCGTGACCAGGTGCCCGGTGCGCAGGCCGAAACGACGTATCTGACTGGGGGAGACGTAAATGTCGTCCGGACTGGGCAGGTAGCTGTAATCCGGCGAACGCAGAAAACCGAAGCCATCCGGGAGTATCTCAAGGACGCCCTCTCCGTACATGCTGCCGGACTGGCCGGCGTGCTTCTTGAGCAGGCGGAAGATGATCTCCTGCTTCGTCAGGCCGCTTATCTTGTCCAGCCCGTCGCCCATGGCAAGATTGCGCAGTTGCTCAGTAGACAGTTTTTGGAGTTGTGCGATGTGAACCTCCTCGGTGGCGGTTGCGCTGGCTGCCGGGTTGTCACCGTTACTTCTTCTTTGTGTCTCGCGTGCCATTAGTTCAGACCCTTCGTTGGAAGGAAAGTTACGTTTCTAATCTAAAAGGTGGGATGTTTCGCGCCCTGTCCTGCGTTACTGCAAAACTCGGGCCAAAGTTCGTCCAATTGCTCTTCAAGCTCTTTGACGCTGCCGTTGTTGTGCGCCACGTAGTCGGCGGCCTCTTTCTTCTGTTGCACCGGGCTCTGGGCCCGTGTGCGTCCTTTGAATTGCTCCGGGGACATTGCTCGTTGCTGCTGTGCGCGCTGGCGGCGTAATTGCTCGGCCGCGGATACGAACAGCAATTTGTGACATAAAGCGCGGTCCAGTCCTGTTTCCAGCAGCAGTGGGGCGTCCAGGACGATCAGTGGTATGCCTGTTTGCCCTTGAAGTTGCTCGATGCGCCGGCGTATCTTTTCGACCACGGGCGGGTGGACGATTCGGTTCAGCGTTTCCGTGGTCTCGGCGCTCTCAAATGCTTGCTCTGCAAGGCGGTTCCTCTCGATTCTGCCCTCCCTGTCAAGAATGGTCTCTCCAAACTCTTCGACTAACGATTGCTTTATCGAAGCTTCCTCCAGCAGCTCGTGGGCCAGGCGGTCGGCGTCTATGACTGCGGCGCCTTTGCGGGCCAGCAGTCGGGCCGCAGTGCTCTTGCCGGCGGCTATGCCGCCCACGATACCCAGCACCACCGGCCTATTGCCATGCTCTGTCAGGCGGTTCATTTCGCCTCGGCCCAGTTCTTTCCTGCCGCCGTGTCAACTTTCAGCGGGACATCCAATTCAAAAGCCCCGCACATCTCCTTTCGCACGAACTCGCGCACTTTCTCCAGGTCCTCGTCGGGCGTCTCGAACACGAGTTCATCATGTATTTGCAGCAGCATGTGACTGCGCGGGCTGACGGAAGGCAGCCCGGCGTGGATGCTTATCATGGCTTTCTTGATCAGGTCCGCCGCGGAGCCCTGCATCACTGTGTTTATGGCGATCCTCTCGGCGGCGCCACGCACGGCGCCCCGGCCACGCAGGCCCTCTATGCGGCGCCTGCGGCCGGCCAGTGTCTTGACGAATCCGTCTTGCCGCGCTTTCGCTATCGTTCGGCCGATGAACTCCTTGACCTTCGGATAGCGCTTGAAATACTGGCTGATGAACCGCTCCGCCTGCGCGACGGGCACGCCTATCTGCCGGCTCAGCCCGTAGGGGCTCAGCCCGTATATGATGCCGAAGTTCACCGCCTTGGCCTGTTGGCGCATGGAAGCGGTGACCTGCTGTTCGGGCACGCCGCCCACCTGGGCGGCCACGAACCGGTGGATGTCCCGGCCTTCCTCGAAGGCCCGGCGCAGCCCCGAATCGCCCGAACAATGGGCCATGATGCGCAGCTCCACCTGCGAGTAGTCGGCGCTCAGAAGTGACATCCCGTCCTCGCCGGGCACGAAGGCCGCCCGGATGCGGCGTCCCAGCGGCGTGCGCACCGGGATGTTCTGCAGGTTCGGCGCGCTGCTGGACAGCCTTCCGGTGGCCGTTATCGTTTGGTTGAAGGACGCGTGGACGCGGCCTGTGCGGGGGTGGACTATCCCCAGCAGGGCGTCCGCGTAAGTTGATTTTAGCTTCTTGAGTTCGCGATATTCCAGCAGGTGTTTGGCGATGGGGTGCTCGGCTTTCAGGTCCTGGAGCACCTCCACGGCCGTCGAGTAGCCGGTGGTGCGTTTGCCCCCTCTCGGCCGGGGCAGTTGCATCTTCTCGAACAGAACGGCGCTGAGCTGCTTCGGGCTGTTCACGTTGAAGGTCTCGCCCGCTTCGGCGTGGATTCGTTGCTCCAGTTCTGCGAGTTTGTCGGCGAATTCCACGCTCATGGCGGACAGTTCAGCGGTGTCCACCTTTATGCCGGTCCACTCCATCGCGGCGAGCACCGGGACCAGCGGCAGCTCCAACTCCCTGAGCAGGTCAGCCATTCCCTGCTCCTCGAGCTGCAGGAGCAGCAGCTCGCAAAGCTGCAGGGCGAGGTCCGCGTCCTCGCACGCGTAAGGCGTCACCTGCCCGACCGGGACCGCGGCCATTGTTCTCTGGTCGGCGCCGGCGCCGATAAGCTGTTCGATCTTGACGGGTTCGTAGGACAGATACCGCCGGGCCAGGGCGTTGAGGCCGTGCGAGCGGCCGGCGGGCTCAAGCAGGTAGGAGGCCACCATCGAGTCACAGCCGATCCCGCCCAGTTCGATGCCGTAGTTCTTCAGCACCGCGATGTCGTATTTGAGGTTCTGCCCCACTTTGCGCGGGGATTCGCCCTCCAGTATGGGGCGGAGGACCTCCAGAGCCTGATCGATCGGACAGAGCTGGCTGCCCTCCGGCCCGTCGGTGGCGACGTAGACTCCCTGGTGGGGCGCCCAGCTCAGCGCGATCCCCACGATGCGGGCATCGCGGGGCTGCAGGCTGGTGGTCTCCAGGTCCACTGCCACTCGCTTTTCGCCGCGGAGCCGCTCCGCCAGCGCGGGGAGCGCTTCCAGGCTCGTGACGGCTCTGTAATCTTTGTCAACTGTTTCGATGGAGCCGTGAGGTCCTTGCTCGGTGAAGAGGGAGGCCTGCCTGCCGCCGCTCGGTGGGACGGGGCTGCCGCTGCGCAGGGATTGGAATCCCATCGCGCTGTAGAAGCGGTCCACGGCGGCCCTGTCGGGGGGGCCGTCCCTCAGGTCGGCCCAGTCGAACTTGAGCGGGACGTTCGAGTTGAGTTGCACCAGGCGATAGGCCATCTCGGCGTCGTCCTTGTGTTGGCGCAGTTTCTCCCGCAGGCTGTCGCTGGGGACCTGGTCCAGGTTCTCGTACAGGTTGCTCAAAGCGCCGAACTGGGCGATGAGTTTCAGGGCGGTCTTCGGGCCCACGCCGCGCACGCCGGGCACGTTGTCGGCGCTGTCGCCGGCCAGCGCCATTACGTCAACGACCTGCTCGGGCCTTATGCCCTTTATCTCTTTGAGTGTCTGCGCGTCCAGAATTTGCTCTTTGCTCTTGTGGATGTGAAGGATGGAAGTGCGCTCGTCAATGAGTTGCTCGGCGTCCTTGTCGGTCGTGACGATGACTGTCCTGATGTCCTTCTCGGCGGCCCTTCGGGCGAGCGTGGCCAGCACGTCGTCGGCCTCATGACCTTCGGAGGTAAGGCAGGGGATGTTCTGCACGTCCAGGAACTGTTCGATCAGCGGTATCTGGCGCTGGAGGGCTTCGGGCATAGGTTCGCGATTGGCCTTGTAGTCGGGATACTCCTTGTGGCGGACCAGCTCGCCCCTGCTATCGAAAGCCACTGCCAGGTAGTCCGGGTCGTATTGCTGCCGGATGTCTCGAATCATTCGCGCGAATCCGTAGAGGGCGTTCACCGGCTCGCCGTCGGGGCCGGTCAATCCCTTGATGGCATAGTAGAACTGGTAGATGTGTGCGAAGGCGTCAATTATAAAAAGTTTTTCGGGCATCAACTGCTGCCGTCCTGGAGCAGTAGAGACACTTGCCTGTTAGTCCATCAGACTGCCGGCGTGTGCAGAGCTAGCGTGACGTAGATTTCTGCGGCTGATCGCCTGCGCGCGACGCCGACGGGAGCTTGCTACCGACTGGGGAATATATGGTGAGCCTGTCCGCGTCGAACGGCAGGCCTTTATGGCAACCAGGGATGCGACGGTTTGGAGACAGCGAATCGCCAGTAAGAGACGGATGAAAACCGGCCACGTTGCGCATGTGGATTAGACGACTCCACCGGGTAGGATATAAGCAGCCGCCCTGATACCCGATGGAACGAAGTGACTCTACGTTACCGTCTCGCGGGGGGAATGTCAAGCGAGCAAGAATAAAAATCGCCGGGCGGACGGCGTTCACATCTGAGCGAGACCTTCGTCAGCGGCCGGCGGGCGCGTTTCGACGCGCCGGCAAGCGCTCCGTTTTCTCGCCGCTGGCGGCGACAGCGAAAACGTCGGAACAGTTGATCAGGTAAGCGGGAGACCGCAGGCGTGCGGGGCGGTTCGGAGTTTGCGTCAGGCTGCGGGGAGCAGGCCCTTTTTGCCGTTCTCACCTGCTCTTTTGTTCAACTGCTCCCCTGCTCTGTTTTTCTGCCGCAGGGCGGCAGAAAAGCTGGCACCCCGTGCAGGATTCAAACCTGCGACCTTCGGCTCCGGAGGCCGACGCTCTATTCGCTGAGCTAACGGGGCGCCTCGCAGCTATTATAGCCGCCGGCGCGGCCATGTCAAAAAGGCGGAGCCGGGGATGCGCCGGCGCTTTTCCCTGGGCGTATTCGCGTCGGCACTTGACCTGTCGGGGCCGTTGTCCTATCTGTATGGCGCCTTTGTCTTGAAGCATACTTCTAGCTCAGGGAGAATCCGACGATGACAGTGGAGGGCCCGCGCGGCGCCAGGATTGACGAACTCGATTCCGTGGTGAAGTTGGCTGACGACGTGTTCAATCCCCAGGAAGGCGCGTTTTCCATGAAAGATGCGTTCCCCCTGCTTTTCCACGAGGATAATGCGGACGACCTGCGCCTGTTCCTGGACGACGGACGCCCCATCTCGCTGGTGGGCATGTTCCAGCGTGAGGTGGCCCTGGGCGGGACGCGGCACCGCAGTTGCTGCATCGGGTCCGTCTGCACGGACGTGAACTACCGCGGACAGGGACTGGCGACCCGGCTGATGAAGGATGGCCTGGCAAAAGCGGTCCGTGACGGCGCCGACGTCTTCATCATCTCAGGTGGGCGCAGCCTCTATCGCCGCCTGGGTTACGTGCTGATCGGCGGTTCGGAAGGCGGCGCAGTCCCCAAAAAGAAGCTGCCCGATGCGGGCGATTACAGCATCCGCCCCTGGAAACCGGACGACCTGCCGGAGCTGGTGCGCATCCACTCCGCCGAGCGGGTGCGTTTTGTGCGTGGGCCGGAGGATTTCCTGGCTTTTCTCAGTTGCAAGCGCTGGGGGCCCACGAATGCGTTTCTTATCTGCAACGGTAAAGGGCGGCCCGTGGCCTATGTCGTCAGCAGTTGCTCGAAGGACAAGGGTACGGGCGAGGCCCGGGTCGAATTCATCGAAATGGCCGGCTCGCGGTGGGCCATCGCCTGCTCTCTGCGGGCGCTGCTGAAGCGCTGCGGGGCGGAGAAGGTGGTCCTTTCCTGGTTGACAACGGATGAGGAAATGCGAGCGATCGCGCGCTCTTTCGGATGGCGCGCGAAGCTGCACGAGAGCCACCGCACCGTGGGTATCGTGGCGCCCGAACTCTTCTGGCTCCGATGCGAGGCGCTGCTGCGGGAGCGGCTGGGATCGGAGGTGTTCGAGTCACTTCACTTTGAGGTGACGGAGGAGGGGATTGTCCTGTCCTTCCAGGGCGAGAAGCTGGTCCTGGACGGGATGAGCGAGCTGACCAACCTCGTCTTCCTGCCGGAGGGCGCCAGGGACGAACTGAATCTCGCTCTAAGGGCGGGCTCCGCTCTGGCGCGGGTTCTTGGGCGTATCTTCCCGCTGCCGCTGCCGGATTACGAACTCAATTTCATCTGAGTGGCGCTGAAGCGGGCGATTCCCGGAAGATTTGGCTTTTATGATTGCTTTTTTGGTGCTATAATCGAGGTAGTTCTGTGTGGAAGGGGAAATGCCGGGCTCGTCCCGGCGGGAAGTTGGCAAAGGGAGAGGATCGCACTACCTGGTTCTCATCTATTCTTGTTGGTCCTTATGGCGTTGCGATCCCGCCCCCCTGTCCTGTCTTGCCGGATGGCATTCCCCCGGGCCTCTCTGGTGATTGGCGACAGTCTGTAAAGTGGCTGGCTGCAGTGCGCTTTGGCGACCGGCTTATGCTTAGACTGCGAGGATTGCTAAATGGATGATTCGCGCAGGATCGGTTCATTCCGGCTGCGACACATGATCGGGCAGGGGACGGCCGGCGTCGTCTATCTTGCCGAAGAAGAGGACACCGGGCAGAAGGTCGCTCTCAAAGTCCTGCCCGGTTCTGCGGCGGCGAACGGGGAATATACCCGCCGTTTCCTGAATGAGGCCCGCCTGGCTCAGCAGGTGGATCATCCCAACGTTGTTCGCGTCCGCGACTTCGGCCAGGATAACGGCCGCTACTACCTGGCGATGGAACACGTGGAGGGGGAAAGCTGCAAGGCGAAGCTGATGCGCGAGGGGCGCCTGGACCCCTACGAAGCGGTGCAGATCACTCTGCAGGTGGCGGAAGGGCTTGCGGCAGCCCTTCAACAGGGAATAATCCACCGGGATATCAAACCTGAGAACATCCTGATTGATAAGGACGGGCGCGTGCGAATCGCGGACCTGGGCCTCGCAAAAAAACAAGGCGTTATCGAGCCGCAACCGGGCGACACCAGCCTCGGCACGCCGGATTACATGAGTCCCGAGCAGGTCAACAACTCCGAGAGCGTAGACTTCCGCAGCGACATATACTCGCTGGGCGCCACCTTCTTCCACCTGGTCTCCGGCAAAGCGCCCTACACCGGCGGCAGCGCTTACGAGGTAATGGTCAAGCACGTCAACTCCTCCGTCCCTTCCATCCACGCGCACGTGCCCGACCTGCCGCAGGGCTTCTGCGACGTGATGCGCGAGATGATGGCACAGCATCCCGACGACCGCTATCAGAGCTACGAAGAACTGATCGGAGACCTGCGCGCCCTGCTGGCCGGAGGGCCGGTGACGGCGCACCGCTTCGACAAGGAGAGCCTGCTGCGCAAGAACGGCAACGGGGGGCGGACTGAAGGCGGCGCTAACCTGAGGCGTTACCTGGCGATTGCCCTGGCGGCGCTCAGCCTCATTTGTCTCCTCTTTCTCCTGCTGCGCGACCGCTGAAGAAGCGCGCTCCCTTGGCGCCAGGGCCCGCCCCGGCGCGAAGTCTTCCCGCTCTTACTTGCGCCGGCCGCCTCGGGGCCGGCAAACGGACGGAACATCCTGCACAAGCGCCTTGCTTTTATGGAGGCGCTTCTTTATAATCAAACCTGGAGGTGCGTCGGAGGGGGGGAAAGCTGCGCCCGATCAGGAGAAGGGACCGGCGTGCCTTTCGACTCTGGAGACAGCGCCCGGTGGGTGCCCAGTGAGGGCCAACTGCGCTACGCCGCGCGGATGGAAATACTGGGCCGGCTGCTCGGAGGGGCCGCGCACGATTTTGCCAACCTCATGATGGGCATCATGGGCCATGCCGACCTGTTACGGACGGAGGTCCAGCCGGGGTCCGATCAAGCTCGTGATCTTGATACTTTGCACAGCCTCGCCGAGCAGGGCGCCGCGCTGACGCAGCAGCTTTTCGCCTTCGGCCCGCGCCGGCGCGTCAAGGTCGCCGCGGTGGACGTCAACTCCGCCATCCGAGACGCCACTGCGATGTTGGAGCGGCTCGTCGGAGAGAGCATCGAGCTGGAGTTCAAACCGGGCGGCTCTCTCGGACGAATCCGGGCCGACAAGAGCGAGATCGCAGAAGCGCTCATGATCCTGGCCCTCAATGCCCGGGATGCCATGCCGGAAGGGGGCAGGCTCACTATTGAGACCGGCAGGGCGGAGGGAGGGGCTCCCGCCGGCGGCCACCCCGTCGGGCCCGGACGGCACGTGATGGTCACCGTGAGCGACACGGGCTGCGGCATGAGCGAGGAGACGCTGGAGCGCATCTTTGAGCCTTTTTTCAGCACCAGGGATGAGGGCGAGGGCGCCGGGCTGGGCCTTGCCGCCCTCGACGCCGTCGCTCGCGCGCGCAACTGGGAGGTAACCGTCAGGAGCAAGCCCGGCCGGGGAACCACTTTTCAGCTCTACATTCCCTGCGTGCTTGAAAACGAATCGCCCTGCGGATAATCTGTCAAAGGCGCCCCAGTCAGGAACGGCGCCGGCGCTTCTTGCCTGGAGTACCCATGATGGGCGATACGCTGACCTACAAGATCATCAAAGAGCATCTCGTGGAAGGCGCGCCGGCGCCGGGCGAGCCGATCTCCCTAAGGATTGACCAGACCCTCACCCAGGACGCCACCGGCACGGTGGCATACCTGCAATTCGAGGCGATGGGGGTTGATAGGGTGAAGACGGACCTGGCCGTCAGCTACGTGGACCACAACATGCTCCAGACGGGCTACGAGAGCTCGGACGACCACCGCTACCTTCAGTCCGTGGCCGCCCGCTACGGGATAGTTTTCAGCCGTCCGGGCAACGGCATCTGCCATCAGGCGCACCTGGAGCGCTTCGGCGCGCCGGGCGGCACGCTGCTGGGCAGCGACAGCCACACGCCCACCTGCGGCGCGCTTGGAATGCTGGCCATCGGCGCCGGCGGGCAGGACGTGGCCTGCGCCATGGCGGGGATGCCTTTCTCCCTGACGGCGCCCTCTGTGGTGGAGGTGCGCCTGAGCGGGCGCCTGGGCCCCTGGGCCGGCGCAAAGGACGTGATCCTTCAGCTGCTTCGCCGGCTCGGCGTCAAGGGCGGCGTGGAAAAGGTCTTCGAGTACACCGGGCCCGGCGTCCATGCCCTGAGCGTGCCCCAGAGGGCCACCATTACGAACATGGGAACTGAACTGGGCGCCACGAGCAGCGTGTTCCCCGCCGATGAGGAGACCGAGCGCTGGCTGGCCGCGCAGGGCCGCGCGGAGGATTTCCGCGCGCTGGCCGCCGATGCCGATGCCGAGTACGACGAGACCATCCAGCTGGACCTCTCCGGCGTTGAGCCGATGATCGCCCTGCCGCACAGCCCCGACAACGTCCTGCCCGTGCGGGAGGTAGCTGGCAGGCGGGTGGATCAGGTCTGCGTGGGCAGCTGCACGAACAGCTCGTACGGTGACCTTGCGCTGGTGGGGGCGCTGCTTGAGGGGCGGCGGGTCCACCGGGACGTGAGCATGACCGTCTCTCCGGGTTCGCGGCGCGTGCTCGAGATGATCACGCGCGACGGCGCCCTGGCCGCAATCCTGAAGGCGGGGGCCCGTGTCCTGGAGGTGGCGTGCGGCCCGTGCATCGGCATGGGGCAGTGCCCGCCGAGCGGCGGCGTGACGCTCCGGACGTTCAATCGCAACTTCGAGGGCCGCACGGGCACACCGGATGCGCTCTGCTATCTGTGCAGCCCGGCCACGGCCGTTGCGGCGGCGCTGAAGGGCTGCATCACCGATCCCCGGGACCTGGGGACGGCGCCGGAAGTGGCCAGCGCGGCCGAGGCGCCGCTGGACGATTCCGGCATAATCTTTCCGCCGGCGGACGGCTCTGCGGTGCAGGTCAAGCGCGGGCCGAATATTAAGCCCATCCCCCGCCGGGGGCCGATGCCCCTGACTCTGCGAGGCGAGGCGCTCCTGAAAGCCGGGGACAATGTCACCACCGACCACATCATGCCGGCCGGCAGCAAGATACTGCCGCTTCGCAGCAACATCCCGGCCATCAGTGAGCACGTGTTCGAGTCCGTAGACCCGGGGTTCGCGCGCCGCGCCGTAGAAAAGGGGGGCGGCTTCGTCGTGGCGGGGGAGAACTACGGCCAGGGCTCCAGCCGGGAACACGCCGCGCTGGCGCCGATGCGCCTGGGGCTGCTGGGCGTAATCGCCAAGAGCTTCGCCCGCATCCACAAGGCAAACCTGGTGAACTTCGGCATAGCGCCGCTGCTCTTCAGCGACCCCGCAGACTACGAGCGGGTGCGGCAGGGCGACCTGCTCTGCATCGAAGAAGCCGGCGAGGGGATACGCAGCGGCAGGCTGAGCGTCAACGACGAGACCGCCGGATTCACATTCGAGGTCAGGTGTGAACTCAGCGGCCACCAGAAGGACATCCTCCTGGCCGGCGGCAGGCTGAACCTGATCCATATGGAACACCAAGAAGGAATGGCGCCAACATGAGCGAGAAACCCACCAAAGAGCCCCGGATACCCGACCGAGGCGAGGCG
Organism: Planctomycetota bacterium; assembly: GCA_021161675.1. Taxonomy (GTDB): domain Bacteria; phylum Planctomycetota; class Brocadiia; order SM23-32; family SM23-32; genus JAGHAF01. The sequence goes on from JAGHAF010000105.1 coordinate 16,533, forward strand.
ATTGATTACGTGGACGGCCGGATCGAGACGCCCGAGTTCCCGATCGTGCCTTTTATCGAGGGGGATGGTATCGGGCCGGACATCTGGCGGGCAACGCGCCTGGTGAGCGATGCGGCGGTTCAGAAGGCTTACGGCGCCGATCGCCAGATACAGTGGGCCCAGGTCTACGCCGGGGAGAAGTCAATCGAGCTATTCGGCGAGTGGATACCGGAGGAGACTTTCGATGCGATCCGCCGGTATCGAGTGTCAATAAAGGGGCCTCTGACCACGCCGGTGGGGGGGGGATTCCGCAGCGCCAACGTCCGGCTTCGCCGGTCGCTGGACCTGTATGCCTGCGTGCGGCCCGTGTTCTGGGTGCCCGGCGTTCCCTGTCCGGTCAGGCATCCGCAGAAGGTGGACATCGTGGTGTTCCGGGAGAATACGGAAGACGTCTACGCCGGCATCGAGTTCCAAAGCGGCACGCCGGAGGCGGGTAAACTGGCGCGATTCCTGGAGGAGGAACTCGGCAGTCCCGTGCGTGCGGACGCCGGGATCGGCATCAAGCCCATCAGCGAGTTCGGGACCAAGCGCCTGATGCGCAAGGCGATATGCTACGGCATCGAGCACGGGCGCAGAAGCCTCACCATCATGCACAAGGGCAACATCATGAAGTTCACCGAGGGCGCCTTCAAAGACTGGTGCTATGAGCTGGCCGCCGAGGAGTATCCCGAACTTACTATCACCGAACAGCAGCTCTGGGACGATTACAACGGCGAGCTCCCCCCGGGGCGCATACTTGTCAAAGACCGCATCGCCGACGCAATGTTCCAGCAGGTGCTGCTGCGGCCCGACGAGTATGACATCATAGTCACGCCGAATCTGAACGGTGACTACATCTCGGACGCATTGTCGGCGCAGGTGGGCGGCATAGGCGTTGCGCCGGGCGCGAACATCGGAGACGGCGTTGCGCTGTTCGAAGCCACTCACGGCACGGCGCCGAAATACGCAGGGATGGATAAAGTGAATCCCGCCAGCCTCATCCTGAGCGCCCGCATGATGCTCGATTACATGGGCTGGACCGAGGCCGCGGACAGGATACTGAAGGGGCTGCGCCACACCATCGCGCAGAAAACGGTCACCTACGACCTGGAACGGCAGATGGAACGGGCCTACCTGGTGAAATGCTCCGAGTTCGGGGAAGCCATCGTGCAGAACATGTGAGGCGCCGAAGGGGAAGGCCGGGGGCGACCCGAGGGTTTCTGCTGCCCCTTCGTATAGATGAATTACGGGCAGATTGCGCGCGGCGGCGCCTGGAATGCGTTTCACTTGCGCGTGGAAGCGGCTTAGAGGATAATGTGCATGGATGTGTCGAACTTGTGAATCTATCCCCCAGAGGCGTGGGTTTAGAAATGTAGTCCCTGCCGTAGTTCCCCGCACCGGTCATTATCTTCGATTCAATCGCTTGTGCAGGTGGCCTTGATGAGTAGCGCTGAACACCTACCTGATGAACAGAACCCGCTGGAGCATCCACTTCCATCCGATGCCGGTGGGCTCAAGCGCGAGGCGCAATCGCTGAGGCGCCAGTTGCAGCGGGCCCAGTTGCGGATTGAGGCGCTGGAAAAGGGCCTGAAGGGCCGGGGGGGCGGCGCCGCGCTGGGTGGGCTCGACGATGAGATGCGGCTCCTGGCCGAGCAGCACGAACGGCGGGCTATGCTGCTGGACCATTATGAACAGACAGCGCGCGAGCTTCAGCAAAACGTCCAGCCCATCATGGAGGCCAGACCGGAGGGCATCCGGTTCGCTATCGAGTCAAGGCCCGGCGTCCGCGTGGGAGGCGACTTCTACGATATAATAAACCTCTCGGACAACTTCGTCGCATTCCTGATCGCCGACGTCTCAGGCTACGGCCTGCCCGCCGCCGTCATAATGGCCACGGGGCGGCTCGCCTTCCGCACGTATGCCGCCAACCAGCTCAAGCCCAGGGTCATTATGGAGAAAGTCAATCAGGCTATGCTGCGCACCACGCTCGCCGGTCACTACATGACCGCCTTCCTGGGCGTGCTGGACACGGAATTGCTCAACCTGGAATACGTCAACGCTTCGCATTGTTCTCCGTTCCTCATACGGGACGGGAAGGTCATCTCGCTCGACACGGAGGGGCTGTTCGTGGGCATGTTCGAGGAGCCGAAATACGAACAAAAGGGACTGCAGATGGAGCAGCACGATCGGATATTCCTCTACACCGACGGGCTCCTGAAAGGCTTTCAGGCGCGGGACCAGCGCGAGGCGGAGAGCAAACTGGGGCAATACCTGAAGGAGAGCGGCGAGCAGGACCTGGAGGAGCTGGTGGCCCAGCTTGGCGCTCTCGTGCAGAATCCCGAGGATGACATAGCGCTGCTTGGGGTCGAGCTTCTGCTGGAGAAAGCCCGGCGCAAGACCATCTCGATCTCGAGCATCCCCAGCGAACTGGCCCACGTGGAGAGCGCCATCCTGCCGGTGCTGGACAATAAGGGCTACGGTGAACGGAACATCTTTGCCGTGAAGCTCGCCCTCGAAGAGGCCGTCGTGAACGCCATCAAACACGGCAACCAACTTGACGATACCAAGAAGGTCACGATTAGCTTCTACATCGATGACGACCGCGCCCTGATAAGCATAGAGGATGAAGGGGAAGGCTTCGATCCGTCCGCTATAGCGGACCCGACGGACCCGGAAAACCTCATGGCCAGTTCAGGCCGCGGGCTGGCTCTGATTCGAGCCTATATGGACGAGGTGCGGTTCAACGAGAAGGGCAACGAAATTAGCCTGGTCAAGTATGCCCCCTGGGCGGTGGCACACCGCATTTGATCAGGTTGCTTTGACCTGTCGAGGTCTTGACATGCGCAGGGACGCCGCAGAGGGAGCCCAAATCAGCAAGGAGTTCAAGAACGACGTCTGTATCCTTCACCTCTCCGGTCAGATGCGAGAGATGGGAGCGGATGTCCTGAGGGAAGAACTGGACCAGGTCCTCGAGAACGGCGACTATAAGCTCATCTTTGAGATGGGCGACGTCTCCTTCATCAGCTCCACCGGACTGGGGCAGATCATGCGGGCCTTCCGCACCGCCGGGCAGAACGACGGATTTGTGCGGGTCGTTAACCCCCAACCCCTGGTCGAAGAGGTCTTCCGCGCTACAAAGCTGCACACTCTGATCGGCATCTTCTCCACCATCGAAGACGCCATAGATGAAAAAGGACGTAGAACGTAGAAGGTTCAAACTCGCCCCAGACAGTCCCCGCCTTCCCTGGCCCTCCTGAGCGTAGTCGAAGGACCGTCCGTGCCGTTCAATTCATCCTTGATGCTCGGCGCCTTCGGCGTCTTCCGCCTTTAGCCTCAGCCCTCGCAGGCTCAACCCCTCATACCACAACAGGCCCAGCCCCACCAACGTGATGGGAAACACGTTGACCGCCCACATCATGATGGCAAAGGCGGCCGCGTCCGCCTGAGCGACTCCATAGAGCTGGAGCGCCGTCATCGCCGCCGCCTGGTACATCCCTATGAAACCCGGCGCCTGGGGCAGCGCAACCGCCACAGTCACCATGACCTGCGCCAGCAGAATGCCCGCGAAGGGAATCTCCAGACCGAAACCCCTGGCCACTGCCCACGTACTGAGCGGATAGCAGAACCAAAGGGCCAGTGACAGCAGCAAGGCCGTGGCCACCCGCCCCGGCCGCTTCAAGAAAGCGAGCGACTCCACCGCCGAACTGATGAAGCCCTCCAGCGCCAGCGCCCAGGAGTGCGGCAGCGCCTTCAGGAAAAAGCGGGCGAAGCGCACCGTCAAACCCGGCAGAAAAGCCACCACGACCAGCGCCGACATGGCGGCCAGGGCTATGCCCGCGAAAAAGGCGCCCTTGCCGGGGATAGCGCTCAGCCACTGCGCCGGGGGGCCGCTGAACTTGCCGATGGGCAGCAGCAGCAAAGTGAGCGCCAGCAGAAAGCAGGCGCCGATCAGGTCGAAGACCCGTTCCAGCCCCATGGCGGTCCCGGCGGCGTGGCCGAAGCGCAGGCCGCTCTTCTTGTGCAGCACGTAAGGGCGAATCACCTCGCCGGCCCGCAGCGGCAGCACGCAGCTCGACATGAAACCGATGCAAGTGGCCGCGGCGATGTCGTAGTAACGCACGCGACGCACGTGATCCAGGAAGACGCGCCACCTCAAGACCCGGAGCCCGTACATCAGAGCAATGAAGCCGACCGAAGGGATAAGATACGCGTAGCTGGCCCGCCCGAACGCCTGCCCCACTTCCTCCCAGTGCCCTTGCACCTTGCGCAGAAAGAACCAGAGGGCCGCGGCGCTCAGCGCCACTCCGAGGGTGGTCATAACCGTTCGCTTCCAAATCTTCGGCATTTCTGCGCCTTTCCTTGCAGAATCGGGCTGCCCAGAATGTAGCCCAACGGGGGGGAAAGATGCAAGCGGGTTGCGCGCACTGGCGCTGTGGTGATATCCTGCAACCAGGTTAAGCTCAGGGAAGAGGCGATACCATGCAAGTCGGCATCACGGGATTGCCGCAGGCCGGCGCGACCACGCTTTTCAACGCCCTCACAGGGGCTCACGTGGACGTGGGCGGCTTTCACGGCGAGCGCGTGGACGCGGGCGTCGTGAAAGTGCCTGACGAAAGGCTGGATGCGCTGGCCCGAATCTTCGAGCCCGAGAAGATCATACCGGCAGCGATCAGTTTCGAAGATATCGGCGGCGTTTTCTCACACCTCGGCGCCGGGGGCGAACACGCCGCAAGGGCGCTGGCGGAGCTCCGCCAGGCCGATGCCATCCTGATGGTCTTGAGCGCGTTCGAGTCGCCTTTTGTCTCCAGGGCGAGGGGCGGGATAGACCCGTCCCGCGAGTTAAGGACTATGAGCGAAGAGCTGCTGCTGGACGACCTGGGGGTTATCGAGAAGCGCCTCGATGCCGTTCAGGCCGACCTGAAGGGACCACGGACGCAGCGGGAGGCCTTGGAGAAAGAGCGCGACCTGCTGCGGCGCTGCGCTGGGGCGATCGAAGAGGGAAAAGCGCTGTCGGCGGTGAAGATCAACGAGGCGGAGGAGAAGATGCTGCGCAGCTATTCCTTGCTCACGCTCAAGCCGCGCATCTGCGTGCTCAACATCGGCGAGGACCGCATACAGGACCCGCCCGACGCACCGGGCGTCCAGCCGGCGCCTATCCCCATCTGCGCGGAACTGGAGATGGAGATAATGCAACTCGACGAGGATGAGCGGCAGATATTCCTCGAGGATGCCGGCCTTCAGGAGCCCGCCGGCGGAAAGATCATCCGGGAGTGCTACGCCCGGCTCGGGCTGATTTCCTTCTTCACGCACGTCTCCGGCCAGCTCCGGGCCTGGACGGTGGAGGCGGGCGCGCCGGCGCCGCGGGCGGCCGGCAAGGTTCACAGCGACATGGAGCAGGGCTTCATCCGCGCCGAGACGGTATCGCTGGCCGACCTTCTGGAGTGCGGCTCGATCAAAGAGGCGAAGGCGCAGGGCAAGGTGCGCATGCATGGCCGTGATTACCAGGTCCAGGACGGCGACGTGATAACCTTCCACTTCAGCCGATGAGCGTGACTTTACAGGGAGGCACTGCATGCCGAAGCGCAGAGCTCTGCTCCCGCTCGCAATAGCAATCACACTTGTCGCATTGGCCGGCGTTCTGCTGTGGCGGCGGGGCTATGTGTCCGAAGAGCAGAGGAACGCCGCGCGGGAGTTGAGGCTGCCGGTGACAAAGAACCTGGACCTCGGCGGCGGGGTGACTATGAAACTCGTCCTCATTCCCCCCGGAGAGTTCATAATGGGCAGTCCCCCGGGGGAAGGCGGACGCACCTCCTCAGACGAAGGCCCGCCGCACCGCGTGCGCATCACAAAGCCCTTCTACATGGGCGCCTCCGAGGTCACCGAAGAGCAATACAGGGCCGTTACGGGCAAGACCCCGGCCGGCTTCGCGGGCGCGAGCAATCCTGTCCACCGCATTTCCTGGCATGAGGCCGTCCGGTTCTGCAAGATGCTCCAGCAGGAGGCCGGCATGGACGTGCGCCTGCCCACGGAAGCCGAGTGGGAGTATGCCTGCCGGGCGGGCACTGGCACGGCCTACAGTTTTGGCAGCGATTGGCGCGCCATTAGTAAGTACGCGTGGTGGCTGAGTAACAGCGAATTCAAGGCCCAGCCGGTAATGAAGAAAAAGCCCAATCCTTGGGGCCTCTATGACATGCACGGCAACCTTTGGGAGTGGTGTCTTGATTGGTATGACCCGGCGTACTATGCCGGCAGCCCCCTTGAGGACCCGCAAGGCCCGTCCTCCTCCGACCGTGGCATGCGTGTGCTGCGGAGCGGCTCGTGGCACTATTACGCAGGGAGCTGCCGGTCGGCCGACCGCCACGCGGGCAACCCATCGTACCCGCTCGACTACTTCGGATTCCGCGTGGTCGCGTCGCCCCGGTAGTTCTCTTGTTTTCTGTTCCTCTCGCCTCTGTTCTCTGCAGAGGTCCAAGGGGGCGCAGCGCCTGTCCGCGCGGGAACGTGCTGGCTCATCCACAGATTGCGCAGATGTGCGCAGATTAGAAAAGACGAAGCTATGTCTGAAACCTGCGTTGATCAGTGAGAATCTGTGGCCTAATGCCGTTGCTTGTCCCGCCAGCTCTGAGCGTAGTCGAAGGGAGCGTCGTCGAGGGGCCGCAGAAGTCTGTGGCCAAGAGAATCAGCCACTGATTACACGGATTTACACAGGTTAAGAAACGTAATACGTGCGTTCTTTCTGCCCGTTTGGTGAGCTCCTACTCCTCGGGTTCTTCGACTGCCTGAGGCACGTAGACGTGCTTGAGCGGAATCAGACCTTTGTAGCGGCTGTCCAACTGCTCGTAGTGCCGCAAGATCAGACTGACAAGTTCCGCGCCGTCGATGAGGCGCAGGTTGCTCTTTGAGCGGGCGAAGTTCTCCGCCTGTTTCGTGAACCGGCCCAGATTGACCAGCAGGCCGAATTCGCCTTCACCCACCTTGCCGTACAGGGCCGACACAGCAGGATCACCAATGCTCCCTTCCGTGCTCTTGACCTGCACCTTGATGATGGGAGGCTCGAACCCTAGTTCGTCTTTATGCGCCAGAATGTCGATGCCGCCGTCCGGACCCTCCGGCGAGACGCGTGTTTGGTAACCCATAATCTGCAATAAATGGCCCACGAAGCTCTCAAGGCCGTGCCCTTTCAGTTCTTGCGCCAGGCGTTTGAGGACGAAGTCCTGTGTTGTCTGCTCGATCTCCTCTGCCACCAAGCTGACCGTCTCATCGTCATCCGCGGGCTCGGCTGGGGCTTTGCCTTCCAACGCAGCGACGAATTCGTCGGCATAGTTCTTGACCTGGAAAAGCGCCATAGCGGAACCGATCTCGTAGAGGGCCCCTTGCGAAAAGCGCGTCCGGGGATGCTTCCCGAGCCACTTCACTGAGCGGACGTTGGGATACCTATTGGAAAGGTCCGGCATGTGGCGATACGGCCCGGTTACTTTGCCGAGGTAAATGAGGTGTTCACGGCGCGAATGATGTACAACGACGTCTCCTTCCTGCATCTCCTGAGCGAAACGGTAGAGCGTTCCTGCATCCACAGGGATGGCGCCGGCCTTCTTGTCAGGATAGCATTCGGCCACCTTCGCCTTCAGGGCCTCGCGGTCAGGTAATGCCGCCAGATCGCCCACTTTCGCCCAACCGATGGCTATTAGATTCTTGTCGTAGAAAAGGTTGTCTGCCCCTTCGCCTTTGGGGGCGTGTATTCCCCAAAGCGTCTGCTCCTGGCTTGCCATTCTTGATCCTGCTCTGGTCAGCCTCTGCAGCAGCGCAGCGAAACCAAGAGACGCATCTTGTCCGGGCGGCCGGTTTGCCGTAACAGATGCTGCCCACTCCCGTGGTCCAAAAGTTATCGGAAGAATACCCGGGTAAGCCCCTCTGCGTCAAACTCCGCTGCCGTCGGGCCAGCTGATACTCGGGCTCGAAAACAGCACTCAAGGCGATCTTATGGTCCGAGAAGGCGAGTTCCGTGATGGGCGACGCGAGTGCTCTCTTCTTCATGCCGACCATTCTAACGACACCCGTTACTATGGTCAAAAGCGTTCTCGGCAAGGCTCTGGCCCGCGCAGGCGGTCGAACTTGCCCTGCAGGGGGGCAAACTCAGGCAAAAGGACGCTCGTGATTTCGGCTACGAATTGACGGTACTTATTGGAAGTGTCCATTTAATGGACACTTAACGAGACGATCCTGCTGATTTCCGCTACGAACTGACGGGCCGCGGTGAGGGCCTGCTCGGCTTCCGTCCTCGAAATCGTGCCAACCATGTCGTAGGTGGCGCGATTCCTCTTGCGCCGCATCCGGTCCATGACAGCCAAAGTATCGTCATACTCGGAGCCGAGCCCGATCTCCAGGAATCTGATGACGCTCGCGTGGTGAGCTTCTCCAGCGGGCCGATAGCCGACGTGAAACATGAACGCCCGCCCAGCCTGGTGCATCGCGTTGTAAGCGATGTTGAATGCCCATTCGGGGCTGCTCTCCATCACGGCCTTCGCTGTTTGGACGTCCCGCCGCGCGATCCGCAGGCAGTCGCTAACCTGCCGACGCGAGAACCGGCCCCGTTTCACGCGGCCTTCATCGAGCAGCCTCGAGTAGTCTGTCATCCATGTTTCCTATGAGCATGATCCGCGGCCCGGTGAAAACCTCGTGGACGAAATCGCCCTTCTCGCCAAGCCTCCGCTCAACCTCACTGCGGGTATAGAGCGTGTAGTTGATCTCCCGTTTGAGCCGCCGCTCTACTTGCGCCACGGCCGGGGCAATGTCCTTATCAGTCACCCCGCCGACTACCATGAGGTCTATGTCGCTGCTCGCGGTGGCCTGCCCGCCGGCGTAGGAGCCGTAGATGAAGGCGATCTCCACGCCGGGAAATGCCTCTAAGGCCGTTCTCAGCTCTGCGCCGGCGCCGGAGGTTTTCAGGAAGATGTTTCTCAGCTCGTCCAGGATCGGGCAGTCCCCGCAGAGGCCGTAGTGCTTCTGATTGCCCACCGGGCGGGAGGTCAGTATGCCCGCCTGCTCGAGGTGCGCCAGTTCCCGAGCCACTGTGCCGACGGGCTGGGCCAGCTCAGCCGCCAGCTGGCGCACGTAGAACTCCTCCGCCGGGTGGAAGAAGAAGTGCGAGAGCACCTCCACCCGGAGCCTCGAGGCAAACAGGGATTTGAGTGTGAGCGGTACCATGTCTACGAACTCCTCGTCGCTTCTTTAGCTACAATCGTACTCAAATCGGCGACGCATGTCAAGGGTCCCGACCTTCTGGTCTTTGCACCGACCGGCGGCGCCTCATCGGGGGGCTGCTGCGCAGTGGCATCCCGACGCAGGCGAGGCTGGATCCCATCCTGCCGGGGCTGACCGACGGCGTGGAAACGTTTGCCCCCCTATGCTCGGAACTTGCCGCTGTGGGCGTGAAACGCATAGCGGCGAGCATGCTGTTCCTCCGGCCCGCAATAACTCGTTCTCTGCGGAGACACGTTACGGATCACCCGTCGCTGGACGCATTGCTCTCGCGATTCCAGGACGGCGACGGGAACGGCGCCGGGCGCCCGTCAGTGAGCGCGCTCCCGGCCGCCGCCAGGATGAAGATATACGAACGGCTCCGCCGGGTCGCGGCCCGTCACCGTATCCAGGTTCAAATCTGTGCGTGCGAGAACCCGGACCTTCCCTCGCAGTACTGTGGCATCGCGGGAGAGCCGCATCCGGCCCCGCCGAGGGTGCGCCAGCAAAGGCTTTTCCACTGGTAACCGTTCACCGCAGAGCTCGTCGAGGACGCAGAAAACCGCAAGAGATTGGCATAGTTGTAACAACAAGTTCCCCTTTCGCCCGCGCACACGTGCCGGGGGAGCCGCAGGCGGCCTTAAAACAGTGGATCGTGTCGCAATTCCTGTCGCGATTCGTCGCGATCCCCTGTCGCTATATGTCACGATACTTCATTCAGCGTTTGCTTCAACACGTATAGCGACTGCCTGGCCGCGCCCTTTCGCCGCACAAGGCCGAGAGCTTCCAGTTCGGACATGTCCCTCTGAAGCGTTCGTCGGCTGACTGCTTGACACAGCGCCTCCAGGTCTCGTATGTGCATTTCACGATGCTCAAGGAACAACCCCAAAGCCTTCGACTGTCGTTCATTGAGTTCATGCTGTGCCACGAGCAAGTCCTTGCGTATGGCCTTCTTGCCTCGCTCCACCACTTCGCGCATCTGAGTGGCCAGCCCCTGCACGAAGTACTCCAGCCATCCGGTCATGTCCATCCTCTGGCGTCGGACGCTCTGGATCGCTCCGTAGAATGCCGCGCGGTTCCGGTCGTAATACTCGCTGATGGTGAAGAGCCGCTTGAAGTCATACCCGGCCCGGTACAAACACAACGTCGAAAGGAGCCGGGAAGTCCGCCCGTTGCCATCAAGGAAGGGATGGATGTGAACCAGTTGGTACTGTGCAACGCCGCTGACCAGCACGGGGTGCGTTTCATGCTCATGGCTGAGCCAATCAGTAAGGTTCATCCGTCTGCGAATAGTTGTCGTGTTTCTCTCTCTTTTCGCTCGTGCTTTGTAGCCCCGCCAGCCATCGGCGGAGCCACCTGATCACAAAACGACTTTCGCTCCCGCCTGAGCCCCCCCTCACCTCCGGCGCTTCTTGCCGTTCCGCCCTTTTGGCCCCGCCCTGTTTTTTCTCCCCGCCCCGGCAGGTCAACTTCGCCGTCTCTGCGCTCTCCGCGCCCTCTGCGGTGAACCTTTTTCGGCGGTTTTCGCCTATTTTCCGCGAAAAAAGCGCGATTTTTTTAATTTTAGGGGACTCAGGGGACTCCACGGACACATAGTTTTTCAAAGACGCGTATAATGCGCGCCGTTTTTGAGGATCTCTAACCCGAAAACGGAGGCAGTCTCGATGGGCACAAGCAGGAGAGAGGAACTCGTCCCCCAGGCGCGGGCGCTTCGCGCGGAAGGTGTCTCGAAGAGAGGTATCGCCGCCGCCCTGGGCGTCTCGTTTCGCACCGTCCAGCGCTGGGCCAGCCAGGACGCCGCAGCCGGCCTGCCCTGGATGGGGGACACCGCGCCGCCGGACACCTCGCTGGACAGGCCCGACCTGACCCTGAAAGAGCGGCTGCGCCGCAAGCTCCAGCGCCGGCTGGAACAACTGGTCGACGGCGCCGAGGAAGACATGAAAGACCAGAAGTCCGAGGATCGAATGCTGAAGCTGTGCCGCATTCTGGAATACCTCGATGAGGACGAAGACGACCCGCGCGCCCAGCTGGTGGCCATGGAGCGGTTCGCCGAGTTCTGCGTGCAGAATCTCTCCGAGGCGGAGATGGGTCCGGTCCGGAAGGCCACGTGGCTGTTCCTCGAAGAGCTGAGGAGGGAGCATTCATGATGTGGTTTGAGACGGCAATTTCAGCGGCGTCGGCGCTTCTGGGGGGATTCATCGGAGGCTGGGTGGTGGCATTCCGTCTCGGGCGCTGGCGCCAGCGGATTGAGGACCACCTGGAGGGAATTGAGGCCCGCCTCAGCAGGGGCGACAACACCATCGGGTCGGTCCCCATCCTGGAGACCAGGGTGGAGCTGATATTGGAAGAGCTGCGGGCGATGAAGGACGAACTGAGGCGTGACCGGAGGAACTTCGTGACCCACGAGGAGTGCAATCGCCGCCACGCGGCCACGCCGTGATTCCAGGAATTCACAGAGGCGAGAACACAAAACGGCGCTATCCACAGATGACACAGATTTACGCAGATCACAAACGGAACATTTCAGGCGAGAGCGGATGTCGAGTAGCTGCGCCAGCATGTAGCGCAGCCGCCCCCGGCTGCGGCTGTTTGCTTGAGTACAACGCAGCCCACCTGCGGCGGGCTGCGCATCTCAGGCGAGGGCGCCTGAGCTACACGGTTCTCCGTGTTCTGCGTGTCTGCGTGGTAAGAGGCGCTTGAAGGATCACCACTAATCAGAGGGATTCGAAATGACGAATCGTGAAGAAATCGAGAAGGTGCTTGCCGACGTGAAGCGGCAGCGCGAAGAGGCCGAGGCCGAGGCCGGCCACGCTGCCAGGAGCCTGGCCCGGCTGGTCAGCGGCATCACGCCGCTGGCGGAGCTGGACGGCGCAGAGGCGCAGGCGGCCGCCGAGACCCTGGTCCAGGGCATTGAGCGGCTCCGGATGCTCCAGCAATTCGCCCGGACGCTGCGCGGATTGCTGATATAGCCCGCTAACGAGGACACCAGGACACATGGCTAAATGGACCAGAGAGTATGAACAGCTCCGGCTCAAGGCCGTGGACAACATCGAACGGGAGGCCACGCCCTTCGCACGCAGGGACGGGGAGGCGGTGCGCGAGCGCAAGGCGCTGCCGCTGCTCGAGTGGTGCCGCACCTATCTGCCGCATTACTTCGAGGCGGAGTTTGCGGATTTCCACGGGGAGATGATCCAGGCGGCGGGCGAGCCGGGCATGCCCGCATTCGTCTGCGCGTTTCGCGGCGCGGGCAAGAGCGTGCTGCTGACGCTGGCGCGCCCCCTGCACAGGGCCCTCAGCGGCGAGGTTCCGTACTTCATCTACGGGAGCCAGGTGATGAAGCTTGCCGCGCAGAACATGGATTACGTCCGCCTGGAACTGAGGCATAACGCGCGTATCCGCGGCGATTACGGGCCCGTCGAGGTGGCGGGCTCGCAGTCGGAGTGGGTGATGCGGCTGGGCCCGGGCGGCGGCTCAGCGAAGTTCGAGGCCTTCGGCATCGGCATGAGCCCGCGCGGACGCCGCCACGGCGAGCACAGGCCCCTGGAGTTCGTGGGGGATGACCTGGAGGACGCCGAGCTGGCCCGCAACCCCCAGCGCGAGCAGAACCTGTGGGACTGGCTGATGGACGAGATGCTGCCCGCCCTCGAACCGGAACGGTTCGTGTTCACGGTGCTGGGCACCATGTTCGGGCCGGGCTGCATGATGGAGCGGGCGCGGGAGCTGGCGAGCCGCCGCGACCGGGGCGGCCGGCCCCTGGGGCGAGTTTTCCTGCAAAAGGTCACCGAGCAGGGCCGCAGCGTGTGGCCGGAGCGCTTCAGCGACGAAACGCTCTCGCGCATCCGCGCCACCATCGGCCTGCGCAACTGGCTGCGCAACTACGCCCTGGAGTCCGACGATCCCACCCGGCCCTTCCAGGCGGAGTGGATGGGCAGCTACCGGCGAGATGAGATCGAGATTCGGCGCCTGGACGTGGTCGCGTTCCTGGACCCGGCGCTGAGCCGCACGGGATGCCCCAGGGCGCTGGTGGCGGTGGGCTGCGAGCGCGGGACGGGGCTGCGCTACGTGCTCGAGGCGTGGATCAAGCAAGGCACACCCCTGGAGATGATGGACAGGCTGTTCGAGTTCAACCGTCGGTTCCACCCGCGCGTGATGGGGGTCGAGTCCAACGGCGGATATGCGTTGATCCGTCCGTTGCTGCGCGAGTTGGAGGCGAAACGGGGCGAGCGGCTGCCCGTGCGCTACGTGAATCACTCACGGCCGAAGGCCCTGAGGATCGAGGCGCTCTGTTCGCAGTTCGAGCAGGGCCGCTGGCTGTTCCCGGAGAATCCGAGCGCCGGGCTCCAGACCCTCCAGGAACAGTTCCTGGCCTACCCCGACGGATGGGTTGACGGCCCGGATGCGACGGCCGGCTGCGATGAGCTGCTGCCCGGGGCGTTCTCGCCCTTCGCAGAGGGCGAGACGTATCGAAGTATCCGTAAGAGAACCGATTTCTCCTCCCTGTAGAGGGACAAAGCTATGTCAGAACAACCCAGTACGGACACCATCGCCGGGCCGACCAGGTTCGGCGCGCGAACCGTAGTCGGCCACGTGGACGTGGACACGCTGACGCCGCGCCGCATCAAGGCGATGCTGGCGGGCGCAGAGTCGGGCGACCTGTCCGCGCAGTCCGCCCTGTTCGAACGAATGGAAGAGAAGGACGGCGAGCTGGACGCCTACCTGCGCACCCGCAAGGCGGGGGTGGCCCGGCTGCGCTACGACATCCAGGCCGCAGACCCCGGCCCCGAAGCGCAGGAGGCAGTCGAGCTGTGCCGGGGGATCGTCGAGCGCATCCCCGATCTGCCGCAGGCCATCTTCGACCTGCTGGACGCAGTCGGCAAGGGCTTCAGCGTGTTGGAGATCGAGTGGGAAACGCGGGCCTCTGGCCGCGGGGGCTGGCGGCCGGCGCGTCTGATCTGGCGGCCTCAGCGCTGGTTCCGGGCCGCCGAAGACGGCCAGACGCTCCTTCTGCGAGACGAGGGGGGCGAGGGCCTGCCGCTCAACCCGCTCAACTTCGTGCTGCACCGGGTGCGGGCGCGCAGCGGCTTCTGCGCCCGCACCAGCCTGCTGCGCTCATGCGTGCGGGCGTTTGTGGTGCGGCATTTCGCCTGGAAGGACTGGATGGCCTTCGCGGAAGTGTACGGCATGCCGCCGCGACTGGGCTGGCTGCGCGAAGACGTGCCGTGGGATTCCCAGGAGGCGAGGGAGCTATGGGAAGCGGTCCGGGCGCTCGGCATGGATGCCGCCGCCGTTGTGCGGGAGGGCAACCGGATCGAGGTTCTCGACTCCCGCTCCGCCGGAGAGGGGCAAATATTCGAACGAATCCTCGACCGGGCGGGCCGGGAAATGACCCTCGCCATCCTGGGACAACTGCTCACATCCGGCGGAGAGGCCGGAGGCTCCTACGCGCTGGGCCAGGTCCACAATGAGGTGCGATGGGACCTGGTAGAGGCGGATGCCCAGGCCCTGGGACGCACACTGACCGAACAGCTACTGCGCCCGATTGTCGAGCTGAACCTGGGGGCCGAGCGCCCCGTGCCCAGGTGGCGCTTCCACGCCGACAGGCCGGAAGACCTGGGCCAGCTCGCCACTACCGTCAAGACCCTCAGTGAGGCCGGGCTGCCCATCCCCATGGGGTGGGCCTATGAGAAATTCGGCATACCCCAACCAGCCCAGGGTGAATCTGTCCTGGGCGATTCTGACGGAGGAGAAAACCATGAGTGATCCGGGGATCGAGCAAACCGCCGCCCGCGCGGCGCCTCTGCCGCTTAGTGGACAGGCCCGGGGCCCCGCAGACGTGCCGGACCAGGTGATGCTGGCCCGCGTGGGGACCTGGCTGGGACATCCCAGGGCGGTGGAGATCGTCGACGCCGAGCGGCTAAGGAGCGCGCGGGATTACTTCGAGCGGCACTACGCGGCGCACGGCGCGGACCTGGTGATCGATTATCACCACGCGAGCGCGCGGCCCGCCCCCGGCGGACCGAGCGCCCCGGCGGCCGGCTGGATAAGCGCGATGGAGCTGCGGGCCGGAGGCGAGGAACTGTGGGGCCGGGTGCAGTGGACCACGCAGGCGGCCAACCAGATAGCTGAGCGGCAGTACCGCTACCTGAGCCCCGTGCTGCGGTTCGGCGCGCCGGACAGGGTCAGCGGCGAGCCGGTCCCCATGTACATCCACAGCGTGGCGCTGACGAACACGCCGTTCCTCACCGAACTTGAGAGCCTTAACGAGGCCCGCGCCATGGACGGCGAGGGCGAGTCCAACTCTACACCAGAAGGAGGCGAACGCATGTCGCTGCTGGAAGGTATTGCCGAAGCGCTCGACCTGGAGCCCGAGCAGGTAGCCTCCAGGCTTGGGCTGCAGAATGCCATTTCCGGGGCCGATGAGCCCGGAAATACAGATGGAACGGTCGCGGAGGCGATCCTCGCCCTCGCGGACCGACAGCTCCCGGTCAGTCCCGCCGTGGCCAACGCGCTGGGCGTCGCGCCCGACGCCGATGAGACGCAGGTCCGGGCGAGCATCATACGGCTCAAGGCCCCGGGCGCAGGACTGGAGGCCGTCCGGCGGGCGCTTGGGCTGGACGGCGAGGCCGCCGAGGCCGACGTCCTGAACGCCATCGGCGAGCTTCGGGAGAGCAGACGCCGGGACGAGGCCGCCAGATTGGTGGACGAGGCCGTGGAAGCCGGCAGAATTCCCCCGGCCCACCGTGAGTTCTACCTGCGCGAGGCGTTGGGCGACCTGGCCGCCGCGCGCGAGGTGATCAACTCCCTTCCCGTCCTGACGGCGCGCAGCCCCCAGCCCGCCCGCGCGGCCGGCAGGGACCTGACGGAGGACGAGCGCGCTGTCTGCCGGCAGCTCGACCTTTCGGCCGAGCAGTTCCTGGAGGCGGGCGCGTCAGCCCATAAGTAGAATCCCGCGCCCATGAGCGGGCGCACAACATCACCCCAATCGGAGGAGTCAGACAGATGGCAACTCTCACGTCGGACCGAAGTACGGAGTACAGCCTGGGCGACCTGCTCAGCATCCCGGTCGCCGGCTCGACCTGCATCTACGCGGGTTCTCTTGTTTGCGTCAACGCCGCTGGCTACGCCGTGCCGGCGGCCGACACGGCGGGCCTGCTCATCGCGGGCGTCGCGACGGCGCAGTGCGACAACGGCGCCGGCTCGGACGGCGACCTCTCCGTGGTGGTGCGCCGCAGGGGCCGCTACAGATTCAACTACCGCGGCGCGCTCACGCAGGACGCCCAGGGCGCGAAGGTCTACGCCGCCGACGACCAGACGGTGGACGACGGCGCGGGTGTCACAAATGACATCCTGGTCGGCGTGATTGACAAGGTGGAAGGCGCAGGCGAGTGCTGGCTCTCCATTGACGCCGCCGTGCTGGCCGGCAAGACCTGGGCCGAGCCGACGACAACCACCGCGGCGCCGACCACGACAACGACGGGCGGCGCGTAACGAATGGTGTTCCTTGACCCCTTACGAGGAGGAATGAGTAGATGGAAATCACGCAGGGAAACCTGGAGAGCGTCTTCACCGGCCTGAAGGCCACTTTCAACCAGGCCGTTGCGGCCACCGAAGACGATCAGATCAACCGACTGATGGAAGTTGTGCCCAGCTCAGCGGGGACTGAGCAATACCCCATAGCCACGCTGCTGGGCGACCTGGAGGAGGTGCTCGACGAGGTGACGATCACCAGCATCGGAGCCTTCGTGCAGAGCGTGCCCAACCGCACTTTCGCGCGCATCGTGCAGGTGAAGCGCGACGACGTCGCGGACGACAACATCGGCGTCTACCGCCCCGGCGTGCGGCAGCTCGGCCGCCGCGCGGCGCTCTATCCGCTGCGGCTCGCCGCCGAGGCGCTGCTGGCCGGGTTCACCGACGAGTGGATTGACGCCACGACCGTCTACTCGACCGACCACGAGTGGGTGGGCGGGGCGTCCTGGTCGAACCGCAGCGACGTGGCCCTGAGCGCCGATAACTTCGACGCGGCGGTCGCGGCCCTCGAGACCCGCACAGGCCCCGACGGCGCGCCCCTGGGCCTGAAGGCCGACCTGCTGGTCTGCGGGCCCGCCAACCGCGCCGCCGCCGAGACCATCCTGCAGATGCAGTACCTGTCCGGCGGCGAGTCGAACCGGCACTACGGCAGGTGCGACCTGCTGGTGCTGAGCCGGTTCGGCGCCAGCGCGGCCTGGCTGGTTATGGACACCGATCCCGTCCGGCCGATGGTGCTGCAAGACCGGGAGGGCCCGGAGTTTACGGCGAAGAGCGACCCGGAGGACGACGATGCGTTCTACCGCGAGCTTTACGCCTACAAGGGCCGGCGGCGCTGCGCCGTCGCGATCCTGGCGCCGTGGCTGATCCAGGCCAGCGCCGGGGCCTGATCGCCCGTTTCGTGGGGGCGGTCGCCGGAGGGCCGCCCCCGCAACCTCCAGTCAACGGAGACAGACCGTGGCCTACTGCAATTTCGACGACGTAGAGGCGCGAATTGGCGAGGATGACCTGGCCGCCCTGGCCGATTACGACGGGAACGGCGCCGCCGATGCCGACGTGGTGGCGCGCGCCATTGAAAGCGCCGGGGCGCTGATCGACAGCTACCTGGGCGTGCGCTACTCGGTGCCGGTTTCGGGCGCGCCTCCCGCGCTGAACACCTGCGCGGTGAACCTGGCGATCTATTTCCTGCGCCTGGGCCGCGACAGCGTGACCGAGGACGCCCGCTCCCAGTATGAGGATGATCTCGCATGGCTCAGCCTGGTTGCGGCGGGCCAGGTGTCGCTTGGCCTCGACGAGCGGCCGGCGGCTTCGTCCGGCGCGGGCGGCGTGCGCTCGGAGTCCCAACCCCGGCTCTTTGGCCGCGACAACCCGCTCTAGAAGGAAGGAATCAGGACGCGGGAGGCAGGAATCAGCGACGGCTTCTCCCTGATCCCTGACTCCTGCCCCCCGGACCCCTGAACTGTCACGGAGAATGCAATGAGCAACTTCCTTACCCAGGGCCGCACGGCCTTGCTGGGCGCCCTGAAGGACGACGAGGAGATCAACTCCCGCGTCCGCACCTACCTGGCGTTCGGGCCGGGCCTGAAGCGGCGGGCCGAGCTGACGGCCGCCCTCTGCCCGGCCCTGACGCTGACGCCGGGCCGCACGGACCAGGCGCAGGTGGCGAACGTGGAGCGGGAGTTGGCCCAGCGGCTCGCCGTTGAGGTCGCCGTTGCGGGTCAGGACGTGGCGCCCTGCGAGGAGCTGGCGGCGCTGGTCCTGGACCGCGTGCTGGCCTCCAGCGAGACCTGCCTGGGCTTGAGCGGCGAGGGCCTGACCGCGTTGCGCGCCCGCTCCGTCCAGCTTGAGGCGCAGCCGGCGGAAGATGCGGCCCATCTTATCTGGAAGGCGCGCGTCGCCGTTGAGCTGCTCTGGCGCAGACGCTGAACAAAGCCTTGAATCTATCGGAGAACGCTGATGACAGGACCGACCGGCGACTGGCACTATCCCCGGCGGCGCCACCTGCGCATCTGCCGGGAGGACGAGTGGGGCGTCTGCCCCGCCGAGCCCGATTGGCATTGCGTGCCCGTCTGGGGGGACGGCTTCAAGCTCGAAGCGGAGCAGACCTATTTCTTCCCCGAGACCTCCTTCGGCGGGTTCCGCCGCACCGTCCTGATACCGCAGCGCCAGGATGCGACCGGACGCCTGGAGACCTGCCTCTGGCCTGAGCTGGCGGAGTTCCTGCTGGACATGGCGCTTGAGCGGACAAGCGGCCAGCTCGCCAGCTATTGCTTCGATTACTTCACCCCCGCCGACCCGCGGCGCGTCCGGGGCGTGATGGTGGAGCGCGTGGCCCTCCACACCCAGGGCGGGGAGTTGCGGCTGCGCTTCGAGCTGATGGGCGCCGCGGAAGAGGCCAACGCGGACCTGGAGGAAACGGATTTCAGCTACGCCGGCCTTAGCCTGGCGCCGCTGCGGCTTCAGGACGCCACCGTCACCGTTGCGGAAACGCAGACCTACGACGTCGAGCAATTTACCGTCACGGCGGACAACCACCTTGCCGCGGGGCCGAACCGGGGAGGAGAGCGCGCCTACATCGCCTCGGGACGCCGCACCGTAACCCTGGAGCTGAGGAAACTGGACAACTCCGACGCCTTCAACGACGCGGTGCGCACGGGCGATCCGTTCGCTTTCAACGTGACCGTGGACCATCCCGGAGGCCACCAGTTGGAGCTTCAACTGCCCGCGCTGCGCGCCCGGCGGAACGCCGAGGCGGCCCGGCCAGGCGAACTGGCCCGCGCCGTCCTGACGGCGGACGCCGCCACGGGACCGGGCGGAGACGACATCTCTTACCAGATGACCTTGAGCGATTGATCGAGCCGGAAGGAGGCATGATGTGAGAACCCCTGACTCAGGAAGTCCGGGCCAGGAATCGGTCCGGGAGGCATTCGGCCGGGCGTCGGAGCAGTGCGCACAGCAGGAGCAGGCGCTCCGGGAACTTGACCGCCTTCTGCTCAGCTTCGCGCAGCAGAACTTCGAGCTGCACCGGCGGACGCTGGCCGTGCTGGAAGGAATTAAGAGGGACGTCGAGCGATTCAAGCGGCAGCTCAAACAGTTGAGCTCCGCACGTGTCTAAAGTTGGCGTTTATCTTCAGGAGGACAGAAATTGGCGGCCGGATATTTCGACGACGGGACGATTGACATCGAGCTGGGGCAGCACGTGTTCGGCGTGCCGGCCACCACACACCGCGCGCTCCGAACCCTCCCGCACGGCGGACCGGCCCACCTCCACGACTCCGGCGGCGGCTCGCTCGAGCTGACCGTCACCGGCCAGCGCGTGCGCTCAAACCTCGGAGACGCCGAGTGGTACGCTCACGTGCGCCTCAGCGCCCTGGCCCGGAGCGACCCCGGCACGCTTGCGTGCGAGGACAATCGCGGCAACTGGATGGCCTACGATCACGCAGTCTGCATCGGCGGGCAGGCCACCGTCCAGAGCTTCCGGTTTGTGACGATGGACCTGGACTTCCTGGCGCCGCAGAAGTCAGGGGACGCGGGCCACGCGGCGGCGCCGGCGGCGCCGGCCACCTATCCGGGGCGGACGGGTCACCTGGACTACGAGGCCGACGGGATTGCCATCGGACATCACCCGGTGGGCCTCACGATAGAGATGGCGCGCCAGTTTCCGCTGCGCGAGATTCCGCGCGCCAGGGGCGCGCGTGCGCGAGGGCCGAGGCGCGGCGCGGAGATGAGACTGACCGTGCGCAGCCACGCCCTGGTCACCACGCAGCACCTGAGCGATTACCTGAGCGCGCTGGCGCGGGCGATCGGCCCGGAGCCGGTGAATCTGACCGGCAACGGCAACACATATCCGGGCGTCGTGCTGGAGGAATTGCGCCCGGCGCAGACGGACCAGCCCTGGACGGCCTTCGACGCGATTTTCGTGGAGGCGCTGTGAAAATGTGTGGATTCCGCTGTGGAAGGCAGCTTCTCGACGCGTTTTACGCGAGTTTTGTGGAGGGCATCGTAGCATGGTGACGCTTTTCATCGACGGCGCCGAGCGCGATGACCTGGTGGTCCGGTGGGTCCGCGCCAGCTACGTGCGCGCCTGGGAAGCGGAGATTTTCTTCCCCGGCCGGCACGACGCGCCGGTGGGCGTCCACCTCCACGACGACGTGCGGATCGAGGACCCCCTCGGCACTGTGCGCTTCCGGGGCGAGATCGTGGGGCGGGCGCCCGGCGGCGTCGCCGAGGAGGGGATCGTATTTCAGGCGCAGGGCAGGCGCTTCCGTCTGGAGAACGAGCCGGTGCGCATCAACGGGCGCAGTTTCTACAACTGGAATCGGCGCGGCCACGCCGGCGCGGCAGGCGAGGGCGGGGAGGATTCCCCCGGCAGGGACGGCGGGCTCTGGACTGTCGGCGAGATCGCTATTGACATCCTGGAGCACGCCCTGGGCCTGCCGGCGGGGGGCTCGGACATCCCCGGACACCACGGCGACGCGTGCTGCATCACGGACACGTACCTGGACGCCGGCGACGTGGCCGGCTACACCGCCGCCGACTGGCTGGCGATGGACAGCGTGGCGGGGGAGTTCACAATCACGCCGCGCATGACCGTGGCGGATGCGCTGGGCCTGCTCTGCGGGCTGAACGGCGGGCGCTACGGCTGGTTCATCGACCCGGACTCGGGCGAGCTTGTGCTGCACGAGCTGTCGGGCCGCCCGCAGACGGACATCCAGGCGGGGCGCCTCGGCCACTGGGAGGACGAGGGCGCCACGGACTACCGCCTGCTGGACAACCGGATGGAGTGGAGCATGGACGGCGTGTTCTCGACGCTGGTGGTGCAGGGCGCGGACCAGGTAGTCGAGGAGATGCCCTCCAACATCGAGGATTCAGGCAATCCCGGCAAGGGCGACCTGGGCGAGCTGGAGTTTGTGGCGGCGCCCTGGCGCGACTACCAGGCGGCCTACCGCCCGCTTTGCCAGACGAAGAGGCGGCCCTCCAGCAAACCAATCGACTGGCCGGAGGATGACTACACGCCGCCGGAGGGCTGGGGGGGATTCGGCCACAATCCACGCATCTACCGGGGCGCGCCCTGGGGGCCGAAATATGTGTACGATCCGACGAGCCTGACATTTCCGAAGTGGCACCTGCCGACGGGCATAATCGGGTTCTACGAGGTTCCCAGCCTGCACGAGCATGAGCGGCTCTGGGGCTGGTATTGGGCCTACGTGCCCTTCACCGTGACGAGCGGGCCTGACGGGGATGCGTACAACTGCTACGGCTACGAGCGGACGAAGACCGTGTACGACGCTACGTTCCGCGGGCCTGACGCGTACCCGGAGGCCGGCCCCGCCGACACGGAGGCGCAGATGCAGACCCTGGCCGACCGCCTGATCGAGCAGTTCCACGACGTGCGGCGGCAGGGCGCCCTGGCCTGCGACGAGGTGGACTACACGCTGGCCCTGGGCAATCGCTACAGCGTGCAGAACCTCGGCGCGGACGACATCGGCTGGACGACGCCGGGGGCGGGGCCGCCCTGCGACCCGACCGAGTGGGAGACGCTGGACCTGAACGCCGTCGAGATTACGTGGAACTACCAGGAGGACATCACCGAGCTGCGCGTCTCAAACACGTTCTGGATGCTGGAGGGCTACAGCGAGATGAAGCGGCGCCTGCTGGGCGCCCTGTTCGGCGAGACGGAGCAGGGCTACGGATTCGACATCCTGGACAGCCAGACGCACGACAGCGAAGATCACGATGACACGCCCTCAGATGACTACACGCCGAATCCCACGACGCCTCCGCCGCCGCCGACTACGACCACCACTACGACCACGACTACAACCACCACTACGACTACGACCGCCGAGCCGACTACAACCACTACAGAGGCGCCGACTACTACCAGCACCGAGGCGCCGGCGACGACCACTACGGAGGAGCCGACCACTACCACCACGGAGGCGCCGGCCACGACCACCACGGAAGAGCCGACCACGACCACCACGGAGGCGCCGGCCACAACTACGACCGCCGAGCCGACCACTACCACCACGACGCCGGCGCCGGAGTGCCCGGACGATAGCTGCACGGGCTGCGCGGAGACCTACTTCGTGGACATGCCGGCAATTGACTGCGAGACGCCTATCCCGGACTGCCCCGCCGGGACATACACACTGTCCCGCACAGATGGATGCGGCTGGGCGTCGCCCGGTGGGGCTTGCCATATCGGGATCACGTGCATCAGCGGCGGGGACCACGACGGCCAGTGGCAGTTGGCATTCGTCTGCTCCGGCGGCTCGGCGTGTTTCTACTACCGCAATGCCGCCGGCGCGGGCGACTGCCCGGATGGCAATTACACCCTGGCCTCCGGGCATTGCTGCGGGTCACAGCTGGTCAGCTGCCCGGCGGGGCCGGTCACGGTTTACTCGTAGCGCAAACAGGAGAAAACGCAATGGACGGAACGAAATTAGCGCGCATCCGGCTCTGCCAGAGCTGTCCGCACTGGCGAAATGCGCCCGCAAACATCTGGCGCTG
>JAGHAF010000097.1 GCA_021161675.1 Planctomycetota bacterium
CCTATTATCAGGAGATAGGGCGAGCTGGCAGGGACGGAAAACAGGCGCACTGCGCTTTGATTGTGCGGCCGCCGCACGAGAAGTGTATAGAGGGGTACCTCGGCCGAAGCAAGAGCAAAGGTTCTGTTCCTGGTGACGAGCGGCCGCTGCCGCCATGTTTGCGGGGGAAGTACCGGACAAACCGTAAATGCCCGCCAGAAATCGGCTTGCCTGCGCCGTGCGACTTGGCAAAGCAACTGCACATGGTACTGACGACCTATATCAAGGCGGAGACCTTCTGCAAGAAGTGTGCTGATACGTGGAAGCAGTTGAACGAAGAACGAAACGAGCAAGACGAAGCGTCTCTCTATGTCAGTGGGCGTGGCACTTGGGCGGAATGGACCCAGCAAAACAAGCATAACCACCTCTGGCGGCTACATCAGTTAGGCCTCGTCGCGAAATTCACCCTGGAATACGTGTCCCGTGGACACTACTTCGATGTCGTGTTCCACACCAGCCTCAGCCCCAATCCCAGCGTCGAGGGCGTACGCAAGCAGTTGGTCAAGGAATTGGCGCAGATCGCTCTGACCGAAGACGAGCATCCCACGCATGAGAAGATGACAGAACGGCGGCAGCACCTCATGGAACGGGTCCAAGGCAGCTTAGCCGGAGATGGCCCACTTACGAATGCTGCCGTCCGCGAAGCAGTGCGCATTCTCTTCGGAGCCGTGAGACGTAAGGTGCTCAACATGCGATTTGCCTCTTTTGCCAAACTCCAGGACTACATTGGGACTCCCGATCCGAAATGCCGCCGAGCCGCGCTACTTGAGGGAATGACGGAAAGCGAAGTATTCGGCGCTGACTACCACTGTGGTTTTTGCGATCACTGTGTAGAAGGCCTCAATTTCGACCAGTCCAGTGCCACGCCCGGCGAGGACAGTGCGCAGTACGAAGATATCTTCCATATTCAGCGCGACAGCTTCCGCTCTGGTAACGTCATAAAGATGGAAAACGCTCTGACCGAAGCACTGGGGCGCAAGGTAGGCGATGCTTTTGGTCGGCGAGCGAGTACTCATCTGGAATACGACCCTGACAACCTGGTCGCCAACCTGGCCGCTGCTGAGGCATTTGCCAAAAGCGACGACACAAACCTCCGTACCTATGCCCATATGTACCACAAGCAGTTTGCGCAGATCGCTAATGTCGAGCGACAAGACTCCGATCTGGCGGAAGTTGGGTACCGCAGATATCGAGATTTCGATGCTCCAGAAAGCATCCGAACCTTCGCCATTTCTGGAGCGGCTATGGACAACGCGAGGGACTTGGTGGAAATGGCCCATGATGGAGAATCTGCGGGGCTCGACACATCAGAAAGCGACAACTTGGATTTGGCAGCGTTTGGCGCCCTTCAGCACAAGCTCGCTGAGGCGTCGGATAGGACCATGGAAGCTCTGAGTAGCCTGCTTGCTTGAGGAGGAACGATGGCCGAAGAAAGTATCCTGAATCTTCCGGAAGCACGGCGGAGACTTGAGCAAATCGTAGAGGATCACGCGAAGCTTGCTGATCTGATACACAAGCTTCAAGAAGGCAGGGGTGAGCTTGACGGGGCAGTGCAGGCGGCCGAGGAACGTGCGCGGGAGGCTGAGCAGTGCGCTGAAAAAATGCGTGAAGAGAAAGATAAGTTTGCTTCGACGGTCGCCAGCTTTGAGCGGGGAGCGACCGATCTTCTGGACGAGATGCGGCGAGCACTGGAAGGATGGGAGAAAGAGGCTGAAGAATCGCTTGCTGAGTACCACAAGAGCATTGACGCTGCTCTCACATCCCTTGAGGAGCATCAAAGCCAGTGGCAGAGCGGTGAGGAAGAGCGATTCGAAAGCTTCCGAGATCAACATCAAGCAGAGCTCGAGAGAGTAACTAAGGCGTACGAACGGATGCGTGCAACCTACGACAGCATGAAGGTCACGGTAGAAAGCATAGAGGCAGAGCTTGAGGAAGTAAGCCGGAATCTGGGTAAGCAGCTCGACGAGAAGCTCAATTCCCATCGCCAAAAAACAGGCAAGGAACTGATCCGTCTGGCGCAGGAGTTAACAAGCCGCATACAGAAAGTAAATGGCAGAACGACACAAGTTTTTCAGTCTTGGAAGAAGGAGATAGGGACCCTCTCCGACTGGATAGCGAAGCTCGAGGACGGGATGGGCTCCTTCCGCAGAGGTCAGTGGGTGTTGCACGCTATAACGTGGGCTGTCCTCCTCGTTTTCATCGTTGTTATGATCGCGGGCTGGGTGGTCGGCGGCTAGACGCCTCAGATTCAGCCCCTGATTGGCGGTGCGGATTGGCGCGATATTGACCGGTGCGAACCAGCCTAGATGGGCGACTGGCCTAGACTTCATTGCAGAACTGACTACCTTACAGCCGTATTGCGTTGCTCTCCGTCCCCAGCCACAAGTCGGGGAAACCCTCCAGCGCCCGAGCCACATTGAGGAGCGTCGGGTCTGTGTAGACCCTGTGCGTGCCCTGCCCAGGCGGGGCGTCGGATCCCTCCGGGACTCGCCCTCCGGACTCGCGACCCGTTTACTCGCTACGCTCACAAGCCGTGTCCTCCGTGGCTCCGTGGTCAAAGGCGCCTGAACGGTTACAACGAATCTCAGGTAGGTGTCGGATATTCCGACACTTCCCGTGGCCGTAAACGACGGATGCTCTTTGATATTTCGTACTGCGTCAGTCAGTGATGCGAAGCCCAAGCGTTACTTTGCCGTTTACGTCAGGAATGTCAGGCGTGCGGCCCCGCGCTCAAGCGCGGAAGATCTGCCCCATGCGTCGACCCAACAACACGCCGGCCGCCAACAGGGCGAGAGCCAGGAATAACACCATCGCAATCACCAGGCCCACGTCATTTGGCATCTTCGCGCTGCCTGATGAACATCCGTCATTCGTGGCATTTCCTTTCCACTCGGCGATGCAGCGTGTGAATTGCTCCCAGCGCCCGTCGAGTTCAATCGGCAAGAACTCGTAATCCCGCCGGGGCGTGCCACCTTGACAGCGAAAGCGCCAGTTGCTACAAAACGGCCCGAGGTTTTGAGGATCGCCGCGAGCGCACGCGGATTCTTAATGCCTTCTCAACCGGAGCCTCCCTCTCGACGCAGAGGGCAGGGGCGCCGGAGGCGGTCCGACCGTTGCCGCCATTAGAGGCCGGGGACCCCTCAGGAGGGAAACGGGTGAGATTCCTCAGAGAGTGGCGTTGGCAGGCAATAGGGGCGGGCAATGCGTTCTACAGGGCGCTGCGCATCTATTGGGCTAACGGCTCGCTGCTGGCATGGGCAAGGGTGTTTCAGAGCCGATTTCGCGCAATCCGGGGCCTGCCCGGGCCCCGCTCTTTTCACATCGCTCCAACCTACAGATGCCAGTGCCACTGCGTTCACTGCTATGCGCACGGGCGCGGAGTTGACCCCGCCGAGGAGATGGAAACCGCAGAGATCAAGCGCGTTATTGACGAAGTCCGGCGGCTGGGCTGCCTCCAGGTTGTGTTTACGGGCGGAGAGCCTTTGCTCAGGGAAGACATAGTGGAATGCGTGGGGTACGCCCATAGGGCGGGACTGATTACCTGTGTGAACACCAATGGCCTGCTCCTGGATGTCGAATGCGTCTCAGAGCTGAAGAAGGCCGGCCTCACCCAATGCGGTGTGTCGATTGATGACGCTGATCCGGACACGCACGACCGATTGCGGGGGGTTCCGGGGTGTTATCACAAGGCCGTGGCAGGCATCGAGAATCTGCATAGAGCGGGGATCCTGTGCCAGATACTCACGTACGCGCCCAGGAGAAACGTGACGGCCGGTCTGGCGAGAATCGTGGCCCTCGGCAGGGAACTTGGCGTGCTGTCGGTCTACATCCTGCCGCCCATGGCGGCGGGACGGTGGGATGGAAGGTCCGACCAGGTCCTCACAGATGAAGAGAAAGCGAAGGTTCGCGATTTGCAGGACGTGGCGCTGGTCCATTTCGAGTTGGCCGGCAGCCGGTCAATGTGCGGAATCTGCAAGGGCCGCTCCCTGCTCCTCTCACCCGTTGGGGATGTGACGCCTTGTCCCGCTGTTCCCTATGTCATGGGGAATATACGGGACCACTCACTGACAGATATCTGGCGTCTTCACCTCGCCCAAAAGGACTTCCAGTGGAGAGGCTTCTGCCCCATGAATGACGCTGAGAGCCGTGATGCGTTGAAGCGGCACGTGGAGTCGGTCTCCCGGCTCCTGACGTGAGTGCTCCGGGCGCCGTTTGCATTTGTCTCTGAAAAGCCGTCAGAGCGCATAGCGATCAAATCTGATCGTCTTTCGCACCGGCGAAGCGCAGGGCCGGCGGCTTAGGTGATAAAGCGTTGTTCTCGCGGGCCGTCAGCCGCGGCCGGCCGGTATTTCCACGCTGTTGAAGGACGGAACGCACAGAAGGTTGCATTTCTCGGGCGCCTCTTTGCCCAGCGGACGCGTAACTCCCTTCGTGATAGAATACAGGTCATATCCCCATTTGTGAAGGAGGTTTATGGCGTCTTCTATCCGCGCGCCGAACGCATCCCAAAACGGCTTACGGTGTTCGACGAGAAGACACGGCCGGCGCCGGCTGATCATCTCACCCAGCTCTCTCAAGACTATCATCTCGGCCCCGTTGACGTCTATCTTGATCACGTCGCAGGACCTGTTTTCCAACGCGCTTTCCAGGACCCGGGCGGATATCGTCTTCACGGGGATTGTCCGTTCGCCAGCGCCGCCGCTGGGTCGCAAAGATGAGGCCAGCCGGTTCGTAGCGTCTCTGGCGCGGGAGAACAAAGCCGTCTCACCGTCCTCTTGCGTAAGGGCGGCGTTGATGACGGTGACGTTGTCGAGGCGATTCAGCGCCAGGTTCTTGGACAATTCGGCGGCGATTTCCGGGTGGGGCTCGACGGCGATGACACTGCCCGCGGGCCCCGCGGCGAACGCCATGATAAGTGTGTAGGCGCCGATGTTAGCCCCAAGGTCTATGCAGGCGCTGCCGGGCCGCGTTACGTGCCGAAGGACCCTTGCCATCGAGGGATCATGATACCCGTGAAACATGATCTTGTAGCCGATCTCGGTGGCCAGGTTCAGGTTGATGAATCCCGCGTCATAGGGCATGACAAGTGGCAAGGACGGCCGGGGTTTCCTTGCGCTGCAAAACGCTTTTAGAAGCAGACGCCCGACCTGGTTGCCGATGGGGTTTTTATGCCTGTCCCATCTACGGGTCAAGTGGGCCAGCCGGATATAGCCTTTGACGCTCAACTTCACGTGGCGTCTCATGTCTCTGGAGTGTAAGGTCGGAATTCACGGTGCGGCGGGTTCGATCTCTCCCGGGCTTTTAGAATCCCATGAATCATTCTAAGGATGGGGAAAGCTCCAAGTCAATCACAGTCCACGCCCGTGTGGGACGCCCCGGGCCTC
This sequence comes from Planctomycetota bacterium, assembly GCA_021161675.1. Lineage (GTDB taxonomy): Bacteria > Planctomycetota > Brocadiia > SM23-32 > SM23-32 > JAGHAF01. Next base: position 5,424 of record JAGHAF010000097.1, read on the forward strand.
AGCGTATTCGGTTGCTGAAGATCAGACTGAAGGCGCCGTCGTCCTCCTGGCGCAGGCAGCTCAATCCCGCGTTGTCGTGGTAGATGCGGCCGTCGGGCTCGGCGCCGAGCATCACCTCCAGAAGGCGGGAGCCGGAGTGGAAATGCCCCGACAGCAGAACGACGTGCCCTGTGCCGTCATGGCGGCGCAGCAGTTCCCGGCGGGTCTCTCGAATGCGCTGGATGCTCTCCTTGTAGACCTCTCCCGGATAGGGAGTCCACGCCATCTCGCCGGAGCTGTCGAAGTAATCCTCCCGGCCAGCGGGCATCTCGAAGGGGGGAGGCGGCCCGACGCGAACGGGGGCCGAGGCGTCCCGCTCCTCCTGCCAACCGCCTTCACAAAGGAGGCCCCATATCTCGGCCTTCCGTCCAGACAGCTTCAAATACGGCCGGATGGTGTCCATGGCCCGCACCAGCGGGCTGCTGTAGATCGCGTCGAATTGCATGTCCGCGAGGCGCTGCGCCAGCCGCTCCGCCTGTCGCAGGCCGAGCTGCGACAGGTTGCCGGACTCCTCCGTGCTGTACCCGTCCACGTTGCCGACCGACTCGCCGTGCCGTACGAAGTAGATCTCCACTTAGCGCTCCTTATCGATGAACTCCCGTGTTTGACCTGCCGATGCTATCCACATCAGGTTTACCCCGCAAGTGCGGGGGGGCCCTGTCGGGGAAGGGCGTTCTGGGGCGCCCTACGAGCAAGGCGAAGGGCGCTTGACCCAAATGAGCGCAAGTAGTAATAGATGAAGATTGCCGGGGGTTTTCGGACCTCACATCCGTGCGGGAGCTATTCTGGAGGTCGAACCATCAAGGTCAGTTGCCTGCCCGTGTCTTTGTTTCCCGAATTGATCGGCGGAAGCATGGAAATTGGCGCCTGGGCCCGCATGGCGGCTGAATTCAGACTGGATGCGATCGACCTGAGCGTCATGTGCCTGAAGAACCATGCGCCGGCATACTTGAGGCAGGTGCGCGAGGATATCGAGTCGGCGGGGCTGCCGCTCGTTATGGTCACGACATATCCCGATTTCACGCATCCTGATCCGATCCAGAGAGAAAGGGAACTCGAATACCTCAGGCGTGACATCGCCCTCTCATCCGAGCTGGGAGCGACGTATCTGCGGATCGTGGCGGGCCAGGCGCATCCCGATACCCCGGTTGAGGAGGGCATAGCCTGGGTAATCGAGAACTTCAAGCGCGCCACTCCGGTGGCTGACAGGTTCAAGGTGAGACTTGTCTATGAGAACCATTCCAAGCCGGGCGCCTGGGACTACGTGGACTTCAGCCACCCCACGGAGATCTTCCTGGAGATTGCCGAAGGGATCAAGGAGGCCGGGATAGGAATTAACTTCGATACGGCGAATACGCTCGCTTACGGAGATGATCCCGTTGCCGTATTGAGAACAGTGATTGGGCAGGTAGAGACCATACACGCCGCCGACACGGCGAAGCGGGGGAAGCTGGAGCCGGTTCTCCTGGGCGAAGGCGTTGTGCCGTTTGCAGAGCTGTTCAGCCTGTTGAAACAGAACGGCTTCGACGGCTGGATCTGCATCGAGGAGGCGAGCAATACCGGGAGAGAAGGGATCAGGAAGGCGGTAGAATTTGTCCGCAAAACCTGGAGCGAAGCGTAGCCCGCGCTGAGCAGGCCGTTGACTTTTCAAAACGCTGCGTCTGTGGTAGGCTGTTCGCCGTTCATGGGGACGCGTCGCTTGCCCGGCGCCACATCAGACAACCCATTAGAGCCCGAAGATATGACCCGTGCGCGAGCAACATACTGGGGGCGCCGCCTCCCCGGGCTGGTCGCGCTTGCTGTGGCTTTCGCGGTCGTGCTCGGGACGCCGTTCGCGCTGCGTGCGCCTGTGCCGAAGGTCACTGTCGCGGGGGGCGCTCTCTCGCTGGCGGACCTGCCTACGCGCAAACTGATCATCGTCACCCCGCACAACGAGGCCATACGCTCCGAGTTCGAAAGGGCCTTCAGCCTGTGGACGGCCGAAACGCGCGGCTTCGCCGTCTCCATCGAGTGGCTCGACGTGGGCGGCACCACGCAGGCGACCAAGTACGTGCTCGACGAGTTCAAGCGCAAACCCGATGGCATACACGTGGACATCTTCTTCGGCGGCGGGGTGGACCCCTTCCTCGAATTCGCCCGTCGCGGCGTTATCCAGCCCTGCGACCTGCCGGAGAATGTGCTGGCGCCAATCCCGCAGAACTTCGCCGGCATGGACATTTATGACGCCAATCACCTGTGGTTCGGCGCGTGCCTGGCGGGTTTCGGCATCATGTACAATCGGCCTGTGCTTGAAATACTGGATTTGCCCGAACCAGAGACCTGGGCCGACCTGGGCAGGCCGCAGTACTTCACCTGGATCGCCTCGGCCGACCCCCGGCAGAGCGGCAGCATGCACATGCTGTATGAGATAATTCTGCAAGCTTACGGCTGGGCGGGGGGCTGGCGTAACGTGGCGCGCATTGGCGCCAACTGCAGGGGGTTTACCAGCCAGGCCAACGACGTGCCCAAGGATGTCAGCGCCGGCGAGGCGGCCTGTGGCATGGCCATTGACCTGTATGCGCTGCGGGCCATAGCCGAGGTCGGAGACGAAAGGTTGGGCTTCCACCTGCCGCAGAACCTGACCGTGGTGAACCCGGACGGAATCGCCATGCTCAAAGGCGCGCCGAACGCCGATGTGGCCCGGTTGTTCATCGAATTTGTGCTATCTGAACGGGGGCAAAAGCTGTGGATTCTGCGGGCCGGCGCACCGGGGGGCCCTGTGACGAACCAACTCTATCGTCTGCCCGTCATTCCGGGGTTGGTCAGGCGCTTCGGCAGCGATTCCGTTGTCACGCTGGACCCGTTCAAGTTCAAGGGTGGCATGCAGTTCGACTCGGTCAAGACCAGCCGGCGCTGGCGCATACTGAACGACCTGCTGGGCGCATGGATCATTGACGTGCACGGGGAGCTAACGGCCGCGTGGAAACGCCTGCGAGAGTTGCCGGCGGACGACCCGCGCGTGCAGGAGCTCTTTGCCCCGCCGATCTCGGAAGAGGAATTCATGAAGCTGGCCGGCGCTCCCTGGAGCGAGCCGGCCATACGCGCCGAGGCAATCGCCCGTTGGTCGCAGCAGGCCCGTGACCGATACCGTCGTCTGAAGCAGGAGGCGCATTGATGGTTGGAGTATCGCTGCAAGGCGTTAGCAAGAGCTACGGTGAAACGCCCGCCGTGCGGGACGTCTCCTTTGAGGTCCGGGAGGGCGAGTTGTTCTTCCTGCTCGGGCCGTCCGGCTGCGGCAAGACCACGCTGCTGCGCATGATCGCCGGTTTCGTGCAGCCTGACGGCGGGGCCATCTACTTCGATCAAAGGCTTATCGGCCCCGTGCCCGCCCACCGTCGCAACACGGGCATGGTCTTTCAGAGCTACGCCCTGTGGCCGCACATGAGCGTGGCGCAGAACGTCGCCTACGGCCTGCGCGAGCGCAGGGTGGGGCGCGCCGAGCGAGAGAGCCGCGTGAGCCGGGCGCTGGAGACCGTGCGCATGCTCGAATACCGCGAACGCATGCCGAACCAACTCTCCGGCGGCCAGCAGCAACGCGTGGCCCTTGCCCGGGCCCTGGTCATCGAGCCGGACGTCGTGTTGCTGGACGAACCGCTCTCCAACCTCGACGCAAAGCTGCGCCTCGAGATGCGCCACGAGATAAGGCGCATCCACGGCGAGACCGGCATCACCATGCTCTACGTCACCCACGACCAGAAAGAAGCCCTCTCCATGGCGCAGCGCATGGCCGTGATGAGCATGGGCCGCGTGGAGCAGGTCGGCGACCCGCGCGCGCTCTATCGCCGCCCGGCCAACCGCTTCGTGGCGGAGTTCATCGGCGAGGCCAACATGCTGGACGGCGTCCTTGTGTCACACGACGGCGCCAGGGCGACCGTGGACACCGCCCTCGGCCGCCTGAGCGGCGTCTTCGGAGAACAGACCGTCCAGGCCGGGCGTCGGGTCTCGCTGATGGTCCGCCCGGAATGTCTCAATCTGCAACCCGGGGCCGAGAACAACCTGCGCGCCACGGTGAGCGAGAGCGTGTACCTGGGTGAGTCCGAGCAGTTCGTCCTGACGGTGGGCGACCTCGAACTCCGTGCGGTCGAGTCCGACCCGGGGCCGTCTGCCCCGACGCCCGGACAAGAGGTGGAAGCGCACTTCAGCCCCCAGGACGCCGTCATACTGCCGCTGGAGGACTAAGGGACCCCGGTGAAAGCGTCACGCGCCATAATCCTGCTGCTGATCCTGGGCTTTCTTGGGCTCTTCCTGTTCTACCCGCTCGCGTTTTCCTGCCGGCAGGCATTCTGGCCGGCGGGCAGGTTCACGCTGTCCTTCTTCAAGTATCTGTATACCGACACCCTCACGCGGCAATCCATCCTGAACAGCCTAGCGTTGGCCTGTGTCGTCACTGCGCTGACCGCCGCCGTGGCGCTGCCGCTCTCCATGGTGACGGTCCGCTACAGCTTCCCCGCTAAGGCCCTTCTGACGGGTCTGCTGTTGGTCCCCATGATTATGCCGCCGTTCGTCGGGGCCATCGGCATGAGACAGGTGCTGGCGCGGTTCGGATCGCTGAACCTGCTGCTGATGCACGGGGGCTTGATAAGTTCGCCGGTGGACTGGCTCGGTGGGGCGCGATTCTGGGGAGTGGTCATCATTGAAGTGCTGCATCTTTACCCCATTATGTACCTGAACTTCGCCGCGGCCCTGGCGAACGTAGACCCCTCCATGGAGGAAGCGGCGCTCAATATGGGTTCCAGCGGCCTGCGCTTGCTGCGCAAGATAACGCTGCCGTTGATGATGCCGGGCTTGTTCGCCGGCTCCGTGCTCGTGTTCATCTGGGCCTTCACTGACCTGGGCACGCCGCTGGTTTTCAATTACCGGCGCGTCGTGCCGGTGCAGATATTCAACCAGGTCAGCGAACTCTCGGCGAACCCGAAGGCCTACGCGCTCGTCGTGGGCGTGCTGATCATGACGGTGCTTATCTTCCTGCTGGCAAAAAGGTTCTTCGGGACCGGGGCCTACCAGTCCCTCGGGCGCGGGCGCGCGTCCGGCGGCGACAGGCCGGCCGGACTGCTGGGCAGCTCACTGATAATCGCGTTCATCCTGCTGGTGGTCGGCGCGGCCATCATGCCGCACGTGGCCGTCGTGTTGACCTCCCTGCAGGCCAAGTGGTTCATGACGGTGCTGCCGAGCGATTACACGCTGGCGCACTTCCAGAATGCGCTGGGCCACAAGCTCACACTGCCCAGCATCCGCAACAGCATTTTCTACAGCAGCGTCAGCACGCTTGTCGACCTGGGGCTGGGTGTGGTGATCGCTTACATGCTGGTGCGTTGGAAGTTCCGCGGCGCGAACCTGCTGGACGCCGTCGTCATGCTGCCGCTGGCCATTCCGGGCCTGGTGCTGGCCTTCGGCTACGTGGCCGCGTTCTCCGAGATGCCCGTGGGGGCCGGACACCATTTCCTGGTCCGCAAGCTGCTGGAGGCCCGCAACGCGCTCGACCCCCGGGTCAACCCGGTCCCTCTGCTGGTGATAGCCTACGCCATCCGACGCCTGCCGTACATGGTTCGGGCGGCATATGCGGGGTTCCAGCAGGTAGACGTCGAGCTGGAGGAAGCGGCGATCAATCTGGGCTCTTCCCCGCCGCGGGCGTTTCTGCGGGTGACGGCGCCCCTTATCAGCGCCAACCTGATAGCAGGAGGCATCCTGGCCTTCAGCTTCGCCATGCTCGAGGTGAGTGACAGCCTGATACTGGCCATGAAGGAGGACTTCTATCCCATCACTAAGGCCATCTACCAGCTCATCTCGCGCATCGAGGACGGGCCGTACATTGCGAGCGCGCTGGGCGTCTGGGCGATGGTATTTCTGGCGCTCGCGCTGTTGGCGGCGGGGGTGCTGTTAGGGCGACGCATGGGACAGATATTCCGCGCTTGAGCGCGGGGCCGTACCCTTGCCATTCCTGACATAAACGGCGAAGTAACGCTTCGCATCACTGACTGACGCAGCACGAAATGTCAAAGAGCAACCGTCGCTTGCGGACAGCGGACGTGTCGGAATATCCGACACCCGCCAACCTTTCGCCACCCGGCGAAGAATGGTTGTCCGTGGTGGCCCGATTCAGGTGGGCGCACAACTCGGCTCGCGCAGGTAGGGCGCGAACGAGTCGCGAGCCCCGCGAATGCGGGGGCGAGTCCCGCGGGGA
>JAGHAF010000121.1 GCA_021161675.1 Planctomycetota bacterium
CCACGCCGGCGTGGATGAGTATAACCAGCACGGGATCGGTATCTGCCTGGTGGGGGATTTCGAGAACGGGTATCCGACGCCGAAGCAGATGGATTCGCTGGTGGGTCTGGTGAACTATCTGCAAGAGCGCTGCCACATCCCCACCTCACATCTCCTGCTGCACCGCAACATCAAGAGCACGCGCTGCCCCGGCAGGAATTTCCCCCTGTACCGGTTCCTGTCCCTGCTGGAGCACTAGCCCGGATATTTCGCGAGCCTTTCCCGTCCAGCGGGCGCTGTTTCCGCCAACCGGGCTTCAGCGCCTGCGTATCAGCCAGACCACCACGCCTAAGACAACGATCAGGCCGGGTATGCCCCCCATGAAGATGTAGCGCGAGGCGCGCAGAGCCCCGCCTGAAACGCTGACGACGTTGATCTCCATCGTCTTGGGCGGGATGCCGAGCATCTGGACCTTGCCCGCCGCCCAGTTGACGCAGTTCAGCAGAAGGTAGAGGTTGCCCGGGACCGACTCGACGGAGTAGTTGAGGAAGGATTCCGAGCCGCCCAGCGCCACGATCCTGGGGCCGGACGGGGTTTCCGCCCCCGGCGACTGGCTCAAGGAGGGGCGGGGCTCTACCACGGCGCCGACCACTACGGGGCCCTCCATGTCCTTGTCCGGTTCGTATGTAGCCTTGTTTTTCCGGGCGGCGTCGAGGTCGCTTTCGCCCCAGCTTTCCGTTCGTCCTTTCAGCAGCGCGAGGGGGCGAAGGTTTTCAGGGGCCGTTTCGGGGCGCACCCTGAGGGGGCAGGGGTCTTGCAGCAAGATGTGCTGCGCCTCCAGGTCTTTGGTCGCCGGGTGATTGGCCATCTGCTGTGGATCAACAAGCACCATGGGCTGTGGGCTCTGGCGCACGCCGACGGCGTCCAGCACGAGCTGCAGGCTGACGCCCACCGCCTCTTCGTGCGGTTCGATTCCGTAGGCAGAGAGCAGTTCCGCCATGTTGGTCTTGACGTGGGGAGTGATGCGAGAGTCCAGCAGGAAGAGGGCGGCCCCCTTCCGCTCGTCCAGGTAAGCTCGGATAGCCTTCATTTCGCCTTCACTGAGGGGAGCGTGGGGGCCGGCGAGGACCAGGGCGTCGCAGTCGTCCGGGACCTTGCCCACAGCGGCGAGGTCCAGCGGCTTGACCTCGTAGTAGGCGTTCTTGAGCGCCTTTAGCGCCCGGGACATGGAGCGCGCCGGGTCCCCGGCGATACCGCGGGCCTGACCGGGGCGGCTCGCGGGCGGGGCGGGCTCGAACGATTTCTCTCCGTGCCCCGTCAGCGCGTAGAGGGTAGCCCGTTTCTCCTCGGTCAGTTTGACCAGGGCGCCCGCGAAGGCGGACTCTCCCTTGAACACGTTCAGGCTTCCTTGCGGGCCGCGCGAGCTTTCCACCAGGTTTTCGAACAGCACGGTCTCATGCCGCGCCTCGGTGGCGAACACCACGGACGGGCACGGCACATTGTCTATGTGGAGCCGCTCTTGCAGCAATTTGCGCAGCCGCTGCTGTGTGCCCGGCGAGTCGAGGTCCAGATACATCGTTTCGATGTGTGGAGTGCGGGATTTCAACTCCTCCAGCAGGTCTGCGATGCGCCCCTTGATATAGAAATCCCCGGGCTGCCCGGAGGAGTAGATGGTGGCCGCCAGGACGTCGCGGTCGAGATTCTTAAGGATGTTCACGGTCTGAGAGTGGAGCCTGTGCTGCCCCGCGCCGGTCCAGTCCATCCGCCAGAAGCGACGGGTGCTGATGTAGCACAGCAGCCCGGCGATGGCCAGCGCGAGGACGAGCACCACGGCGAAGTTGATCTGCTCTGCCGTGCGGGTGCTGCGCAGCGCGCCGAGGAGCGCCCGGAAGTTCAGGATCACGCCGAGGCCGATGAGCAATGCCCCGCCCAGCCAAAGGCCCGTCGAGACGATGTCCCTCTCGACGAAGGCCCGGGCGCTGATGTCCCGGAGGACGAAGCCGGCGCACGCCAACAGCAAGCCGAGGGCGATGCCCGCGCGCGTCAGCGTCTTCCATCGTGGCGTCGGATCCGTGCGCAAGGCGCTCACCTCCACTTCCGAAGTTGGAGCGCACGGACGCTCAAGAACAGCAAGGCGCCCGTCGAGACGACGTAATAGGCCAGGTCGCGCGTGTCAACCACGCCCCTTGTAAAGCTGAGGTAGTGCCAGGGGGGCGCGGCGTAGCGCAGGAGCCGGGCCCAGGCGGCCGTCTGCCCCCGGCCCAGAATCCACAGGAAATACAGCCCTATCAATATCGCAAAGTTTATGATCGCAGAGGCGATTTGCATTCTGCTCAGCGCCGAGCACAGCAGGCCGATCGCCAGAATCTGCGCCGTCAGAAGGAAAAGCCCGAGAAAGCCGGACAGAACCGGCCCCACGTCCCAGGGGCCCAGCAGGCGCAGGAACACTATCTCCGCCATGATGGGGGTGAACATCACGGCCGAGAAGATAAGGGCGCCCAGGAACTTGCCCAGAACCACTTCCGTCTCCGTTACGGGCGCGGTCATCAGCGTCTCGATCGTGCCACTCCTGATCTCTTCGCTGAAGAGCCGCATGGTCAGCGCCGGCGCCGCCAGCGCCAGCAAGTAGATGGGCAGCGCAAGCGCGTACCGACTGGCAGCCTGCAGGTCCATGCTCGGGCCGACCTGCAGCGAGAACAGGATGCCGTGCATCAGGGCGAATGCGGTCAGGACGATGTAAGCGATGGGCGAGAGGAAATAGGCGCCCAACTCGCGTTTCGTGATGACGGGTATGTTAATCATGTGAATTATGGATTTCGAGTTCTGAATTATCAAAGCTTCCGCGTAGACTCTTGCGCCGCACGGCGGCGATCGGCCCTATTATAATCAGGCAGAGGGCGAGCGCCGCAAGCCCCATCGCCAGGCCCCGGCGCGCGAAAATAATCCAGCATCCGCCCACTGTCGCCGCCACGAGAAGCAGGCCCGAGACAGCGGCGGCCGCCCCTTGCGTGCCCTCCAGGTGGAACGCGCCGGCGCAGCCGCAGGCCAGGCTCCTCGTCAGAAGGACCAGTGCGACGAGCCCCGCAATGGGCGACGCGATCCATGTGGCCCAGTTGGCCACTTCGGCAGCGACGGGCCGCAGCCCGGGCCACGGCAGGCTGAGCAGGAACCCGACCAGCGACACGACCAGCGCGAGCCCGGCGGCGGCCACCACGGGGCAGAGCGCCGCCGCCCCCGAGTAGAGCCAGACGCTGACGGACGCTTCCCACCCGCCCGCGCCGAAAGGCCTGCCGCCGACTTGGAAGAGCGTTCCCAGCAGGACCATCACCGTCGCCGCCGCCACAAGCGCGAGGGGCAGCAGGACCAGCAGCAGGCCGCAAACCCTCGAGGGCAGAATCTGAAGCTGGTAGAGGTCAGCCGGGGTCTTCGCCGGATCGGGCGCTATCAGCCCCAGCAGCGCCAGGGCCGCCGGGAAGGCCAGCACGATCAGCGCCCCCAGGACGATGAGAAAGAAGGTGACGGGCTCGTGCAGGCCGCCGCTCTGGGCCATTCTGCCGAAGAAGTCAGGGGGACGGCGCAGCAGCAAGGCCAGGCTCCGGCGGAAGGCGCGCCCCGCCGGCTGCCGGCCCAGGTCCTCCCAGCTGAGCAGTCCGGCCTGCGCTGTGTTCGGCGCAGTTTCGTTCATGGGCGCCGCTCCTCGCCGGGCTCCGGTCCGAGCGTGAGGCGGCGGAAGACGTCCTCCAGGGACGGGCGCCTGCGCGTGAGCTCTCGCAGCGTCCAGCCGTTTTCGGCGGCCGCGCGGAACACATCCGCCCGCACGTCCGCTCCTGGCGCGGCCGCGAGGGTGAATCTGTGCCATCCGTTCGACTTTTCGCCCTGGACATTCTGCACGCCCGGCAAACGGGCGAGCGTCTCCTCGATCCGCGGGGCGTCTCCCTGAAGCTCGACGCAGACGGCGCCCTGAAGGAGGCGTTCGGAAAGGGCGCGTGGGGTATCGTCGGCCACGATGCGGCCCTTATCAATGATCAGGACGCGCTGGCAGATGGCTTCCGCCTCGGCCAGTATGTGGGTGGAGATAAGCACGGTGTGGCGCTCGCCGAGGTCGCGGACCAGGCGCCGCACGTCGCGGACCTGGTTGGGGTCCAGGCCGATGGTGGGTTCGTCAAGGATGAGCGCGTCCGGTTCGGCGAGCATCGCATCCGCCAGGCCGACCCTCTGGCGGTATCCCTTCGAGAGGGCGCCGATGATCTGCCCGGCCACGCCTGCAAGGTTGCACAGCTCGATGCACTTTGCGATCCGACGCCTGCGTCTGGCGCGCGCAATGCCCTTCAGCTCGGCCCGGAAGGCGAGGTACTCCGCGGTGCGCATTTCGGGGTAGAGCGGGTTGTTCTCCGGCATGTAGCCGATGTGTCGGCGCGCCGCCACGGGTGAGCGCCGCACGTCATAGCCCGCCACCGTGACCGTGCCCTCCGAGGCCGGCAAAAAGCCCGTGAGCATGCGGATGGTCGTCGTCTTGCCGGCGCCGTTCGGCCCGAGCAGCCCTACGACTTCCCCGCGGCCGATGCTGAGCTCGAGGTGATCGACGGCCAGCAGGTCGCCGTAGCGCCTCGTCAGTCCTTTGGCTTCGACCAGCACGGTGGGTTTCTCCTTCGCTTGTCCTTGTTTGCCGCAGGGGTGAATGTTGAGCGATCATGCCCCCTCAGCGCCGTCCTGGAGTTCATCTTCTCCGGCTGGCGGAGCGGCTCCGGGCATCCGCTGCCGGAGCCGCTGCGCTTCCTGTTCGTGCCCGGCTTTATGGTGGGCCAGCCAGGCGGCGCTGTAGATGCCGGCCTGCTCGGCCGCGAGGGCCAGGCGGCTCAGGTCGTCCTCTTCAGGCGGCTCACCCAGCACGCGCTTCGCCCGCAGGTAGAGCGGCGTATTGCCCGCCTCGACGGCGGCGCTCGCCACCTGCCGGGTCAGGTCATCGGCGCCGCACCTCTGGAAGAACTCCAGGGCGTCGTCGTAGCGCTCTCGCTCCATGAAGCGGCTGCCCGTCTCGCGCAACTTCTGTTTCGACGTTTTGCTGCCGAACAGGATTTTGCGTTTCGTGTAGAAACCGGGAAGTTCGTCTTTTTTCGGCATTGGCGCCCGTCGATAAGTGAGGACATCTGGAAACTCGAGTATGGCGAGACGGCCCGCTCATGTCAAGTGTGAGGGCGGGGGGGAGGAGCGCAACGAGGTAATCCGGCGCGCGGACGGGCCGGGCGAGAAAAGTTATTGAACCTTTCCGGCGCTTGCCGGACTAAGCGGCAGAGAAGGATTCGCGAATTATTGCCTTTTCAGGCCACCGCGCCTGGTAATCGGAAGGGTCGAGCTTGCTCTCAAGCATTTGGACCATTGCGAAGAACTCATTTACGGAGATCATCCGCCAACCGTTCTTTGCGCTTCTTCTGGCGATGGGAATGGGGTTGATCGCGCTCTCCCCCGCCGTCACCATGTTCAGCATGGTGGAGGACGAGAAGCTGATGGTGGACATGGCCCTTGCGACGATCATGTTGCTGGGGCTGGTTATCGCGGTGCTGAGCGTGAGTCAGACCATCAGCCGGGAGATCGAGGCGCAGACGGTGGGGGCGATACTGAGCAAGCCGGTGGGGCGGGTTGTGTTTGTGCTGGCCAAGTTCGTCGGCGTGTCTATGACGATGTTCGTGACGATGTATTTGCTCACGCTCGTGGGGCTGATAACTTTGCGGATCGGTGTTCCCAGCACGGCGTCATATCGGATGGACTGGCCCGCGTTGCTGGCGCTGCTTGTTCCGTTTGGGGGGGCGGTGGGACTGGGGATGTATTGCAATTATTTCTACCGGTGGAACTTTTCTTCCACAGCGGTTCTTGCGGCGATCTGTTTCTACACGCTTGGCGCCGGCGCACTGCTAATGGTCGGTCCGGACTGGCATTTTGACATCCTGCCGGCGGTATTTGTGACGCGGCATGCGGACCAGGTGGCGCTGGCGGCCTTGCTGGTGTGGCTGGGGGTATGGGTGATCAGCGCCATAGCGCTGGCCTGCTCGACGCGTCTGAACGTATTGGTCAACGCAATCATATGCGTGATGGCGTTCTTTGTAGGCTCGATTTCGCAGTTCTTGTTCGGGCGCTTCGCGGATAGCTCGACACTGGCCTGGCTGGCGGTGAGGGTGGCGCCTAACGTGCACTTCTTCTGGGTGGGGGACAGGCTGATGCAGCAGTTCCCGTATATCCCCCTGGATTACGTTGGCGTCGCGGCGCTGTATGCCCTGGGCTATTGCGCGGCTATGGTGGCGCTGGCGGCGTTCCTGTTCCAGCGGCGGGAGGTTATCTGATCCCGCGTTAATCACGGCGGAGGAAGGCTGAGCAGATGACAGATTCGAAGAAACTGGAATACACCGCATTGGTTGGACTGCTCTTGCAGGGGGTCTTCCTCCTGGTCTGCTGGGTGTTGGGCGAGCAGACAGGCTCCAGTTCGGTGATGGCGGAGAAGTGGCACCTCGCAGTGGGGATGCCCATTTGGTTGCTGGTGCTGGTTCACGGCCGACAGCGCCGGCTGGCCCGGCAGGAACGCGAAGATATGGAGGCGCTCAAGCAGAGCCGCCTGAGCGAGGAGCTGTTCGAGGAGACTGAACTGGACACGATGCGCGCCAGCGCGAGCGTGGCGATTTTCGAGAGGTATTTGGTTCCTCTGGCGACGATCGCGCTGAGCGGCGGGTTGATTTTCTTCGCATTTCGGGTTTTCGTTGGCGCGCTGCACGGCGTTTTTGCGCTGAAAAACCCTCTGGTTGTGGCCGTGGGGATGGTCTTCATAGCCTTCCTGGGCTTTCTGATCGGGAAATATGCCGCAGGTCTGGCGCGGAGCCGCGAGCTGAGGCTGCTGCGCGCCGCGGCCGGATACGTGCTGGGCAACGTTGTCGCCTGCGTGCTGATCGCCGTGGCGATGGCGATGTATCACTTCGAGGCGACCTGGGGCGAGAAGGTTGTGACGTACGTCATTCCCGTCATGATGGGGCTGGTTGGCCTGGAGTTGTTGCTGAACATGGTGCTGGACATCTACCGGCCGCGCGTGCCGGGGCAGGAACGGCGCCCGCCCTACGACAGCCGGCTGCTGAGCCTTTTTGCGGAACCGGGCGGGGTTCTCCAGACGGTGGCCTCCACCCTGGACTATCAATTCGGGTTCAAGGTCTCGGAGACGTGGTTCTACCGGTTTATGGCCAGGGCCATCCTTCCCCTTTTCTTGATCCAACTGGCGAGTCTATGGGTGTTGACCACGGTGGTGGTGGTGGACCCGCAGCGAGTAGCGTTTATTGAGGTCCTCGGCAAGCCCTATCTGAGCGCGGCGGACGAGCGCGCGGGGCTTCCGGCGACGGTTTTTCAACCGGGCTACCACCTGAAGTGGCCCTGGCCGTTCGGGACGGCTCGCTTCGTGCCGGCCAACGAGATACAGAGCGTTGAGGTGGGCAAGGTCCACATCAAGGAGGTGCCGGCGGCGCTGCGCCAGTGGGCGAACTTGGACTCTTCCATTCCTACGTCGAAGGATCCCGACGTGGTCTTATGGCGCGAGCAGCACATCCGCTGGCAGGAGGGCTATGAGGTTAACTTCCTGGTGCCGAGCAGCGAGGTCGCCGGGAAGGCTGGAGAGAAGGCAGAGACACCCGAAGCGCACGCCGAGAGCGAAGCGCAGGTGGCGCAATTACGGGAACTGATGCAGGAAAGCACGCAGAAGTCGCCGAAGGTGAACCTTGCCCGAGTGCTGGCCCAGGTCTATTTCCGCGTGCGGCACAACCCGGACGGCAGTGTTGATGAGCGGGCCGCTTTCAATTACTGCTACGACCTGTCCGATCCGAGCAAGCACCTCAAGGACCTTGCCTATCGCGCCGTGTGCCGGATTGCCGCCAGCCAGGACTTCATCAGGTGGATAGCCGAGGACCGCGGGGCGTGCGTGGCGAAATTCAAGACCATGTTGCAGGAAGCCATAGATAAGGAGAATCTGGGCCTGGAGATCGTCTACGCGGGTATGAGCGCGGTGCATCCGCCACCGGAAACGGCGCGAGCGTACGAGCAGATCGTCACGGCGCTGGAGCACAAGGAGAGTTTTGTCCTGGAGGGAGGCATAAAGGCGGCCGAGATGTTCTATGAAGCCAGCGCTTCGGCCGCGCAGACAGTCTCTGCCGCGAAGGGTTACGCCGAAGGTGTCCTCAAGACGGAGGAGGCGAGCAAAGACGAGTTCATAGTTCAGCTCGCCACCTATGAAAAGGCGCCGCTTGTTTATCTTTTCAGGAGTTATTTTGAATCCATTGAAGAAGCGCTGGCGGGGCAAACGGTATTCGTTGTGCCCGAGATGCAAAGCGAGGTGAACATTATTGACATGCAGGCGCACCTGCGCCCGCAACTGCTTGACCTTGACTCCACGGAGAAATGAGACCCATGAAAGAGAACAAACTAACCGTCATCGTCGTTGTTCTTGTGGCCCTGGGCTTGCTTAGCTGTCTGGTGATCTTCCGGGTTCGGGTGGACCAGATGGCGGTTCTTTACCATTTTAACAAGGCGGTAAGGGTCATCAAGCCCACTATCGTGCCCGCAAGGGCGCCGGGAGAGAAGTTGAGACTGGTTTCAGAGGAGGGCGTGAAAATTTCCCGGCAAGCCGGCTGGTTCTTTAAGTTTCCATACCCGGTGGACAGGGTGAAGCGTTACGACCAGCGCCTGCGCGTTCTTGATGGTCAATTGACCCAGCAGCAGCTGCCGGATGACAACCAGGTCATTCCCCGGGTCTACGCAACGTGGCGTATCGTGGACCCAGTGGCGTTTGAGAGCAATCTGAAGAGCGACGAGACCGAGGTCGAGAATCGTCTCAAGAACATCATCAGCAATCACACGGGCATCGTATTGGGTCAACACGTGCTCAGTGACCTGGTCAATACGGACAGGAAGAAGCTGAAGTTCGACGAGATCGAAGGGGATATTCTCCAGAGAATCCAGAAAGAACTCAGCGAGCAGGAGAACCCGTACGGAATCGAGGTCTGCACCCTGGGGATAACGTGGATCAAACTGCCGGATGAGGCCACCAAGGCCGTCTTCGGCCGAATGCAGACGGAGCGGGAGACCATATCCAGGACACTGCTGGCGGAGGGGAAAAGTCTGAGGGACACAACGATTGCGAAGGCCCAGGAAGAGCGCGACCGGATTTTGGCCGAGGGCGCGGCCCAGGCCAAGAGAATCCGAACCGATGCGGAGGCTGAAGCGGCGCACTACTACGATGTCTACGCCAGGAATGAAAAGCTCGCCATATACCTGCGAAGACTGGAGGCGATCCGTAAGATTGCGGCCGCTGCAAGCGCGGCTCAAAGGCCCATCACCTTTGTGGTCAGCACGAAAACTGAGCCTTTCTCCCTCTTGGAGCGCGGGGTGGCAGAGAACCTCGATCAGAAGCGTCCTCCGGAACTGGACGAGCTGGAAAATGTTCTGGATGAAGCGAAAGGGACTGCCCCCTCGGCAAAGGAGTAAGGGATGAACCACCACGACGATCAGCCCGGAGACCAGCGAGAGCATCCAGCGCCGGAGGGTGTGGAGGGCCTCTCCGCTCAGCAGGGGCAAACCGGCCCTCAGGCCATGCCTGAAGGGGCCGGCAGCCGGGCGCTGGCTGAGGCCCTGAAGACAAGTTTTCTCTTCCTGAAAATCGCCATCACAGCGCTGGTCCTGATTTACGTGGTCAAGACGGGCGTTTTTACGGTGAAATCGTCGCAGGTGGCGTTGAAGCTGCGATTTGGCAGGCTCGTGCGCTCGGGCGGAGACTGGGTGATGAAGACCGGCAGCGGCATTCACTTCCGCTGGCCGTTTGAGAGTATCGAACAGATATCCACCGACGAGAAGAAGCTGGAGCTTCAGAAGGCATTTTGGCCGGCCGCAAAGCTTGAGGATGTCCAACAGGCCCCCTGGCTGGACGTGCGCAATGACGGATACCTGTTGACGGGCGACGCCAATATTGTTCATATGAAACTGAGGGCCCGGTATCGCGTGCGAGATGACACTACGGGCGCCGTGGCGTACAAGTTCGGGATAAGGGATGCCGAAGGGGTCCTGCGGCGGGCCTTCCAGGCGGCCACGGTCAAAGTTGTCGGATCCATGAAGGTTATGGATGTTCTGAAGCGAAAAGGGCTCTTCAGCGCCATACGACAGGAACTCGATTCGCGCCTTAACAGGTTCGAGAAACAGGTGGGGATGCCGCTTGGCATCGAGTTGATAACCGTTGAGAGCATAGAAACTGAAAAAGTCAAGAACCCGACCGAACCGGGGCCCGTCAGCGCTGCATTCGAAAAGGCTCAGAACGCCAGCAGCCAGTCTGATTCTCTGGCGAAACAGGGCGAGACGAGAAAGAAAGAGATCGTCAGCCAGGCCGAAGCCATGAAAGCCGGCCTCGTGGCGGCGGCCCGCGGCTATAGCGAGCGGCTGGTTCGCTCGGCGCAGGTGGACGCCCGGGTTCTCGAGCGGTTGCTGCCTATTTACGAGCACTCGCCGGGGGAGCGCAATATCCTGGTGGCGTGGTTCTACGAGAGA
The DNA here is from genome assembly GCA_021161675.1 of Planctomycetota bacterium. GTDB lineage: Bacteria > Planctomycetota > Brocadiia > SM23-32 > SM23-32 > JAGHAF01. Next base: position 10,537 of record JAGHAF010000121.1, read on the forward strand.
GCGATAACACAGATTCTTACGGATTCCCCGGGGGCGTTCGTATTGCACGGAGGATCCGGCGACACGCGACATGAAATTCGGCTGATGATGAACCGGCTGCCGCCGCCGAGTAGCAAGAAACAAGCGACGCAGAACCAAATGAAATGATCGGCGCGACAACGGAGCGCGCCACCGAACCGCGCCGACAACGAAAGGGTAAGATCATGGCTGATGACGTGGCGGACCATGCGATGACACACGAACACGTCGGTTCGGTGCAGAACCGTCTGATCGTGGCGTTTGTCGGCGGAGTGCTCGTGCTGAACGGGTATCTTGCGGACTGGATATTTCACAACCCGGTGATCGGCGCCGTCAGCGCCCTGGTCGGCGCTGTTATTCTGGCCGTCCCGATCATGCGCGGCGCCTGGCTTGAGATAAGAAAGGGACGCCTGCACATGACGGTCCTGGTGGCCATAGCGGTGCTGGCGGCATTCGCGCTGGCGGGCTACGAAGAGGCTGGACAACATGGAGTTTCCGGCGGCTACAAGGTGGCCGGCATCGTGGCGTTCTTCATGTTGCTGGCGACCCTGGTCGAACAGCAGACAGCGGCCGGGGCGCGCGAGTCGGTGGAGAAGCTGATGACCCTGACTCCTCTGACGGCTGTGCTGGCCTCCGGGCAGACAGTCCCCGTCTCGCAGATAAAACCGGGCGATATGCTGCGGATCCGCCCCGGGGATCGAATCGCCGCCGACGGGCTGATCGTCTCCGGCGAGACCACCATCAATGAGGCGACGATTACCGGCGAATCTGTGCCCGCCGACAAGGCGGAAGGCGCAGAAGTCTTCGCCGGCACGCATAACCTGACCGGCTCTGTCGAGGTCGAGGTCACCCGCGTTGGAGAACAGACCACCCTCGGGCAGGTCAAGAAGCTGATCCTCGAGGCAGAGAAGACCCAAACGCCCTTCATGCAACTGATTGACCAGTATTCGGCCTGGTATACGCCGTTGATATTGATGGTTGCGCTGATCATCTACGTCTTCACGGCGGACCCGACCCGATCGGTCACCGTGCTTGTTATCGCCTGTCCCTGCGCATTTGTGCTGGCCACGCCCACGGCCATGGTGGCCGGCCTTTCGGCGGCTGCGCGGCTGGGCATTCTGATCAAGAACGTCGCGCATCTGGAGGCGGCGGGCAACATCTCGGCGATGGTTTTCGACAAGACCGGGACGCTGACTACGGGTATCCTCACGGTGACGAGCATGTCTCCGGCGAAGGACGTTGACGGGGTGGAACTCTTGGAGGCGGCGGCCAGCGTGGAGCAGCATTCGCGCCATCCCGTGGCGAGAGCGGTCGCCAGGGTTGCCCGGGACGCAGGGTTGCCGCTGAAAAATGTCAAGCAATTCCGGGAGACGCCCGGCAAGGGCGTCCACGGAGTCGTTGGCGGCAGCGAAGTCATTGTCGGAAGGGCATCCTTTCTGGAAGATCGGGACATTGACCTTTCGGGAGTTCGCGGCAAGGACCACGAGGAAGCCACGGGCGGGATGAGCACGCTCTACGTCGCCAAGGACGGGAAATGCGTCGGGTGGATTGGTCTGGCGGACAAGAGCCGTCCGGAGGCTCGACAGGCCACCAGCGACCTGCTGGGCCTCGGGGTGAAGCGCATCTCGATGCTCACGGGCGACCGCTGGAGCGTGGCCAGGAAGGTAGCCGCCGAACTGGGCTGCACCGACGTGCAGGGCGAGTGCCTGCCAGAGCAGAAGCTGCGTCTGGTGGAGATGCTGCGAGACGAGGGGCACATGGTGGCCGTGGTGGGCGACGGCGTCAACGATGCCCCCGCTCTTGCCGCCGGGCACCTGGGCATAGCCATGGGCGCCGCGGGCAGTGACGTGGCCATAAACAGCGCCTCCATAGCGCTGATGGCGGACGATCTGGGCAGGCTGCCCTTCATGATTCGGCTCTCGCGGCAGCTGCGCCGCGTCATAATTCAGAACCTGATTTTCGCCGCTGTTTTCGTCATCGGCGGCCTATTCCTTGCCAGCATGCATTACATTACTCCGGTGACCGCCGCAGTGCTCCACAACGTGGGGGCTTTCATTGTTATTTTCAACAGCGCCCGGCTCGTCCGGTTCGGCGAGCATCTCTCTCCTTACGCCGAAAAGGGCGCGGACAAGGCGAAACCGGTACCAGTTGCGGCATAAGGGGAACGTCATGGCAGAAACGAACAACAACGTCCTGGAAATCATTGAACTGGGCAAAGTCTTCCGCGACTTCTGGGGCCGAGAGCGTGTGCAGGCCCTCTCCCGGCTGAACCTGGACGTGAAGCGCGGAGAGGTCTTCGGCCTGCTGGGGCCCAACGGGTCAGGGAAGACTACCACGGTGCGGATCGTGCTCGGGCTGCTTTTCCCCACGTCGGGAGCGGTGCGCCTGTTCGGGAAGAGTCCCAGGAACGTTGACGTCAAGAGCCGCATCGGCTACATGCCGGAGGAGTCACACCTGTACGGTTACCTGAACGCCGAGGAGACGCTGGATTTCTTCGGGCGGCTCTTCGGCCTGTCGCGCGAGGAGCGACGCCGGCGCGCCGACGCCCTCATTGAGATGGTAGGGCTCAAGCGGGCCCGCCGCAGGCCCCTGGGAGAGTACTCCAAGGGCATGGCCCGCCGCATAGGGCTGGCGCAATCGCTTATCAACGATCCTGACTTCCTCATACTGGATGAGCCCACCACCGGACTGGACCCCATCGGGGCGCGGGAGATGAAGGACCTGATCCTGACCCTGAAGGAGCGCGGCAAGACGATCTTCCTGTGCAGCCACCTGCTGGCCGACGTGGAGGATGTATGTGACCGCGTATGTATACTCTACGGCGGCAAGCAGCGGGCAGAAGGCAAAGTGGAAGACTTGCTGAAGGCGAAAGATAGCACGCAGATCCGCGCGCCGCGCCTCCAAGAGGAGACGGTGGAGCAGATCAAAGCCGTCATAGGGAGGGCCCTGGGCGCCGGCGTCGAGGTGGAAGTGAGCTCGCCCACCCGGCGGCTGGAGGACTTCTTCCTGGAGGTCGTGGCGGAGGCCCGGCGGGAACGGCTGGCCACGTCAGGCGCCGAGATGGGAGCGGGCACGGCGCAGTTCCTCGAGGACGAGGGCGCGAAGGCCGAGAAGCTCGTCGAAGAGCTTGTCGGCGCCGCCCGGCAGGCCGAGCTCTCGGCGGAGGCCGGGCAATCCGAAGCGGAGAGCGTCCCGGCAATGACCCCGGCAGCCGGCCGTGGCGTCATAGACAATCTTGTCAAGCAAACGCCCGAAGAACCTGATCGTCAGGGGCGGGGCGAGCCCGAAGACGCAGTCTTGCCCGAGACGGGTCTCAGGAGGGACCTGCTCGATAAGCTCATGGCGGATTCGCAGCAACAAGAGGATACGGATGAAGACGATCAGTAGAGCATTCTCCTGGTTTATGGAAAGGCTGCCTGAGGCCCTGCTGGGATTCTTCGTCCTGAGCCTGCTGCCGCTGGCCTACCTGGTGTTGCAGGGCGGCTGGCGCGCATTGCAGACACTGGCGCAGTCGCCGTCCGAATATGTCCATTCTCTGCTGAACGAATGGCCGGTCACGGTGGCGACCGGCGCCTGCCTGGTGGGCGTGGTAATTGTGATGTACGTGCTGGCGCGCTCCTGGACGCCGGTCTGGGCTGTGGCCAGGAAGATGATAATCGAGGCCATCCACCGAAAGGTTGTAATAGTTCTCTTGCTGTTTTTCGTCGTGCTGATGCCGTCGCTCCCCTTCTTGCTTCAGACCCAGGGCAGCGTCAAGAGCCAGGTTCAGCTCGTGCTGCTTTACTCTCTGTGTCTGGCGCTGGTTCTGCTCTCGCTGCTGGGTATCTTCCTGACAACGTCCAGCATTTGCGTTGAAGTGGAGCGCAAGCACGTGCAGATCACGGACACGAAGCCGTTGCGCAGGTGGCAGTTCCTGCTGGGCAAGTGGTTCGGGACGGTGGTTCTGGTCACGGCGGTCATGTGTCTTATGACGGCTGCCACATATGGTCTGGTGCGGTATCTGGGGCGGCCCGTGGACTACTCGAAGCTGACGCCCCTTGAAGTGCGGCAGGCGCGCAAGGATGAGGAGGGTCTGGCGCAGGAGGTCTTCGTCGCCCGCAAGGCCATCCCGACCATGCTGCCGGGCGACAGCCCGGAGATAGAGAAGAAGCTGAAGGAGTGGCACGAGGCGTTCACCGAAAAATTCGACATGCCCATCGCGGTTTACAGCAAGCGCCAGGATTTGATAAGGCAGAACCAGCGGCGTTCTCAAACCGCCCTTCCGGGCGGCGAGGTAAGATGGCGGTTTAGCGGGCTGTCCCCGGCGCGGAAAGGTCCCATCCAGGTGCGCTTCAAGTTGTATGGGCACCGTTTCAGCGGAGCGGCGGGGCTGTTCGTCCCTGCCCGCATTAAAGTGGTCGAGGGCGCAAGGGAAGGCGGCAAGGGCGAAGAACGCCTTGTCCCTGCCGGGCCGGCGGTCCTCTCGCCGCCCGGGGGCTGGCTGGGCGGCGCGTTCCACGAATTCACCGTCAAGGACGCGCCCATCGGCGAAGACGGCACCTTCTACCTGGTATTCAGAAACTTGGAGCGCAACGCCGTAACGTTCGACATCAAGTCTCCAATCGAAGTCCTTCAGAAAGAGGGCGGATTCTTGGCGAACTACTACCGGGCGCTGCTGGTGCTGGTGATTCACGTGGCGCTGTTGGCGGCGCTCGGATTGATGGCAGGCTCTTTGTTCAGCTTTCCGGTGGCCAGCCTGGTGGTTTTCTGCTTGTTCGTTGGAGGCCTTCTTGGCCCCTGGTTCGAGGAGAATTTCGTCAAGATCAACGTCTACGCCGAGCTGACTCCAGGGCTCTCAGTTTACCTCGACAAGGCGTGGCGTCTCTTCGCCAGTATACTGGTCAGCTTGATGCCGAACTTCGGTCACTACAGCCCGCTGGGCGACGTGGTCAACGGGCGGATGGTCTCGATGGGGGACGTGAGCCTGGCCTCAGCGGTGCTGCTGTTTCTGAAGGGAGGCGTCGCGTTGCTTATCGGGATATACTTCTACACCCGCAGGGAACTGGCACGTATCATCGTGTAAGTCGAAAGGAACTCTAAACGGTGCATACGAAAGTCAAGAGAGCAATATCGCTTTCCCTGGCGGTGGTGTTTCTGGCAGCATCAAGTCTGGCTATTGATCCGCTGACCACTATGCGCCGCCGATACGACTTGAGCAACGAACCGTTGGAAGGGCTGAGCCCGGAATTGGCCCTGGCCACGCAGATGCTCGGTTGGGCCCGCGGTATCATTATCGACGTCGTCTGGATCCGGATGGAGGCGTTGAAAGAGCAGGGGCGTTATTTCGAACTGGTGCAACTGGCGGACTGGGCCTGCAAGCTGGCGCCTCGCATCCCCGACGTCTGGGACGTGCAGGCCTGGAACCTGGCCTATAACGTGAGCTGTCAGTTCGATCAGTTCCCCGACCGCTGGGCCTGGGTCAGAAGCGGAATAGAACTCCTGCGCGACCAGGGCATACCCAACAACCCCAACTCCCCCAAGCTCTACCGCAGCCTGGCCTGGACCATCTGGCACAAGATGGGAATGCAGGACGATTACGCCTATCCCTTCTACCGGAAAAGATGGGGCTTGTTGATGCACGAAGCGCTCGGGGGCAGCGGGACCAGGGAGCAGCTCCAAAGAATGGTTCAGGCGCCGACCAGCCGCCAGCAACTCCTCCTTGATCCGGCGGTGCGCCAGCTCGTCCTGGCTTGCCAGGAGAAAGGGTTCGACATAGTGGACGAGTTCTTTCTCTGGGCCGACGAGCCGGACAAGGTCGCTGCGCCGGTGCGCCAGCTTCTGGAGAAAGAAACCGTGGCTGAGCCGCTGGCGAAAATAGAAGCATACGCTCGCTCCAAAAAGCTGCGCGAGCAGTATAAGATGGACCCGCAGTTGATGATAAATCTGATGGATGAGTACGGGCCGTTCGACTGGCGAAGTCCCTATCCTCATTCTATCTACTGGGCCGAATTGGGCCTGGAGAAACTCCAGAAGCTGGAGGAGCGCATGAACGCCACGATAGAGAAATTCGACCTCGAAACGCCTCACGTGCGCCACTTCCAGGACATCAGATACCGCGACACGGAAAACCTTTACGACTATGACCGTGTCCAGCTTGACAGATTGATCTACGCCTCCATGAATGCCCTGGTGCAGCACGGGCGCCTGCTTTTCGACCGCAAAGGTGAGTTGCTGATGACCATGGGCCCGGATTACCGCTTCGCTGACGGGGCCAGGAAGCTCTACGAAAAAGCCCTCAATAGCTGGGGAAAACGTTACAAGGAAGGGGTTGTCTCCGCCTATACATACTTCCTTAGCGACGGCGTGGTAGAATTCCACTTCATGGGGGATAACAAGAAGTCCCACGATTACTTTGAACTGTTGAAAGCGAAGTTCCCACTCGCCGTCGGCGATAGGTCGTACGACCAGTACCTCGAATGGCGCATCAAAGACTACACCAGCTCCATGACCTATGACCAGGTCCGGCGAATCGTAAACGGCCTGATCGTCAGAGGTTATATCTGCCTGGGCTACGGATATGATGACAAGGCCGAAGTCCTGCGAAAAGAGGCGCAGGCAATAGCGCAGAATTTCGACCCGGAGGAAAAAGACAACCTGCGCGGCCTGATACGCTATGATAAAATCAAAGACGCCGCCTTGATTGACGTCCTCTCCGGCCAGGTCGGGCTCTCGGCCGACGCCCTTGACTACCTCAAACAGAGACTGGGGCCCAAGAAAGTCGAGGACATCATGCGCAAAGTCAACGCGGCAGGTAAGAAAGGCCTGCCTAGCGCCGAGAAAGTGGACAAAGCCCTTCAAAAGAACCCCGATGTGCGCCCTGACAATTATTAACGTCTGGAGCGCCTGCATGACACCCCTGCGGGGGAGCGTTCCTACGTCGCCTGAACTAATCCCGGGAGGATGCACCGATGTCTGAGTCCAAAGGCGCGCTGACGACTGAACTGAGGATCGTTCAGGGCAGGCCCACGCTGTTCGTCAACGGCCGGCCCCACCATCGTATCTTCTGCTCGACCCCCGCTCGATACATGCGTAACTTCATTGATGCCGGGTTCGACGTGTTCGATACGCACCCAAACACCCCACACGGCTGGGTGGGCCCGGGCGAATACGATTACACGGAGACCGACGCCCGCATCGAAAGCTATCTCGACCAGAAGCCCGACGCGCTGCTTATTCTGCGCTTCTGGATCGGACAGGATCAGAAGAAACACTGGGGCACTCCCTGGTGGTCCTTTCAGAATCCGGACGAGACGTTGAGGACCACGGCCGATGGCGCCGCGCTGGACAAGCCCTCGTTCGCTTCCCTGAAGTGGCGGGTGGCCGCCGGAGAGGCGCTTCGCCGCGCCGTCGAGCACATCGAAGCCAAATACGGCCAGAACATCCTGGCCTACGTGCCGGGCGGCGGCCCCTGCGGGGAGTGGTTCCACTGGTACGCCTACGCAGAGCAGAGCAACTGGGAGAAGCCGGGCGCGCCGGCGCTCGAGGACTACTCCGCGCCCATGAAGGCCGCCTACCGGGAATACCTTCAAGAGAAGTATGGGACTATCGGGGCGCTCAACAGGGCCTGGGACGGCGAATATCCCTCCTTCGACGCAGTCCAACTGCCCTCCCCCGAGGCCCGGCTCGGCGCCACTGAGGGCCACCTGCGCTGCCTGCCCCGCGAGCAGGGGCTCGTGGACTTCTACGAGATATTCAACCGCGTCGTCGCCGACACGCTGGTCGACTGGGCCGCCCAGGTCAAGCGAGGCTGCGGAGGCAACAAGGTCGTCATGGTCTTCTACGGCTATCAATGGGCCAGCCACATGGGCCTGAACCAGCCGCGCACCGGGCACATTGACATGGACGCCGTCCTGAACTCCCCCGACGTGGATTACATCGTGGCGCCGATCAACTACTCGTTCCGCCAGTTGGACGGCGTCATGTCCGGCCAGGCGGTCGTCGCCGGCCCCATCCGCCGCGGCAAGCAGTACATGCACGAGCTGGACGGCTCGACCTTCCTGAAGGCCTGTTGGCCGTGCCGGGACCATCATAACCCCGCCGATGCCGCCCAGACGGGCGAACTGATGCGCCGCGACCTGGGCAAAGCGCTGGTCGAGGATTCGACAGTCTGGTACATGGACCTGATGCACGGGATGTACGACGATCCCGGCCTGGTCTCAGAACTGCGCCGCGCCCTCCAGGTGGGCAAGGAACACAGCTTCTCCGCCGGCGCAAACGACCGCCAGGTCGCCGTCGTGCTAAACTCGCGCGACCCCTTCTACTACCGCGAGGGCGAGCCGCTCCTGCACAGCCTGACCTGCATGTTCAAGCAGTTCGAGCTGGAGCGGATGGGCCTGGGCTACGACGACTTGATCCTGGACGACCTGAACGCGCTCGGTCCCGAGGAAACGGCGCAATACAAGCTTTGGATATTCCCCACCGCCGCGCATCTTACGGAGCGGGAGCTTCAGAACGTGCGCAGGCACTGCTGCCGCAACCGGAATTACGTGCTCTGGAACTACGCCGCCGGCGTGGTCGGTGAGGATGGGCTCTCCCTGGAACGCATGAAAGAGGTCACCGGCTTCGACTGCGGCTATACGATGGCGCCGGGAGAAGTGACAGTGAGGACAGTGGACGCGCCGCACGCTCTCCTGCAAGGTCTGGACTCGCCCCTCACGTATGGCACCCGTGGGGACCTGAGCGCCGACGACATCCGCTATCACGCCGCGCTGAAGAGCTATCCCACGTCGGAGCAGGGCTTCCAGGTCACGCCGCGCTTCTTCATCCAGGAGTGCGACGAGGCGCTGGGGCAGGCGCTGGACCTGCCCGGCGGCGAGCGCCCGGGCCTCGGCGTCAGGGACATGGGCGAGTGGGTGTCGGTGCTGAGCGTAGCCCCCCTGCTGCGCAGGGAGATACTGCGCAACATCGCGCGGGAGGCCGGCTGCCACGTGTTCACGGATTTCCTGGGCAACACGTACCAGTGCGAGAATTACTTCGGCATCTTTTGCCACGAGAGCGGCGCGTGCCGCGTGGACTTCCCCCACCCCTCCAGGGTCACGGAAGTATACCGCGGCGAGGCGCTGGCCGAGCATGCCGACTCGGTGGAGTTCGAAGCGGAGCAGAACAAAGCCTACTTGTTCCACTACGAGCCCGCCACCCTCGAGTAAGCCCGCTCGAGGGGCGGTTCAATAAGCGTGGGGGGCCGCGTGGCTGTCACCGTTAAGGGACGCGGGGTTGCAGCCCGCGCGATACGCGCCAGGACATAGTCCACCTGCTCGGCGAAGTTGTAGACGCCCGAGCTGGCCCGGAAGATTCGCCGATGATGGTTAAGGATGTAGGAATGGCGATGACAGTTCCAACGCGCGAGCTAATGCTGAAGGCATTTGAAACGGGCACGGTCATCCCGGCGTTCAACATACCCTATCTGCCTATGATGGAGCCCGTCGTGCGCGCGCTGCGCGACAGTCGGACTTTCGCCCTCATACAGGTGGCGCGGCTGGAGTGGGAAAAGTTTGGGGCCGGCGGCCTTCGGCCCGTCCGGGATGAGTATGAGAAGGTAAAGGACGAGCGTTTCACCCGCCTGCACCTCGACCACGTGCCGGTTCTCGACGAGGACGGGCTGCGTGTGGACTTCGAGCCCATTATTGCAGAGGCTCTTCGGCTCGGATATGAATCCGTGATGGTGGATGGTTCTCGGTTGGCCCTGGAAGGGAACATAGCCGCCACCGCGAGGGTGGTGGAAATGGCCCATTCCAGCGGGGCTGCCGTGGAGGCGGAGCTCGGAGCGGTCCTGGGCCACGAGGCCGGCCCGCTGCCGCCTTATGACCAGCTTTTCGCCTCCGGCGGAGGCTTTACCTCTCCCGACGAAGCAAGACGTTTTGTGGAGGAGACGGGTCTCGACTGGTTGTCGGTCGCCATCGGCAACGTCCACGGCGCCATTTCAGGCGCGGCCAGGCGGCAGAAGAAGGTCGCGGCGCGGCTCAACATCGAGCGCTTGGATTGCATCCGCCGGGCCACCTCCGCGCCTCTGGTCCTGCACGGGGGAACCGGGGTCCAGAAGGTCTGTCTTCTTGAGGCGTTCAGCCATGGCATAGCCAAGATCAACATAGCGACGGCCATCCGCCAGCCCTACGAGGCCGCGCGCGCCGACTCTGTGGAGAAGGCGCAACAGAAGGTCTACGAAACCGTGGTTCTGCTCGTGAGCGACGAGCTGGAGATAGCCGGTTCGGCGCAGACCCTCTGCCAGTGAGTCAGCGATAGTCGGTGAAAGAAGGAGTATGAAAATGGGCGCGCACAAGACCACATTTGCGCTGCTTTTTGGAAATCGGGGTTTCTTCCCTGGCGCGCTTCAGGCCGCTGCGCGTGAAGGCCACGCGCTGCGCCGCGACGCGTTCTGCGAGGGGGGAGGCGCGAGGACTTGAGTTGCCCGCCGCGACGCCGCGGGGCCACTGTCTGGCCGGGAGCTCTCAGCTAACGGCGCCAGGCGTGGCCGCCGACGTTGAAGGGGACAGGAGCGGGATGTAACCCTTGCGGTTCGCGTCCAGGACATACTCTGCCCTGGGGCCGAAGCGGACTATGCGTTGAAGGGCCTCTACAAAATAGTCCACCTCCTCGGCGGAGTTGTAGACGCCCAAACTGGCCCTGACCATCCCCGGTGTGGTCGCGTGGTCGCCGGAAGCAAGCTTCCTTATCACGGCCTGCATCTCTTCCATGGATATGCCGAGAAGTTCACGCACGTAGGGGTGAGCGCAGAAGCATCCGTTTCTCGCGCCGATGCCCCACTCGTATCCCAGGATGGCCGCCAGCTTCGCGTGGCTCAAGCCCCCGGCATTGAGCGCGATAACTCCCAGCCTGTCCTGCCCGAGGGACGGGTCCTTAGGGCCGAACAGGGTGAGTCCTTCCATTCGGGTGAGTTTCGCCAGCGCCCTGCGCGTCAGCTCGCGTTCGTGCTCCGCCAGGTTGTCCATGCCGATGGACTCCAGCGTCCGGATCGCAGTGGCCAGCGCCAACGCGCCCGGCAGGTTCGGAGTGCCGGCTTCTTCCCGCTCGGGCGGGTCCGCCCAGGCCACTTCGTCAATAGTCACCCCGCTTACGGTGCCTCCTCCCACGATATCGGGCGTTCCCCTCTCGAAGACCCATCGCGGCCCCACCAGCACGCCCGATCCGAAGGGGGCGTACATCTTGTGGGCGCTGAACGCGGCGAAATCAACGCGCTCGGGATCGTCCGACGCTCCCATTTTGAACTTGCGGTGAGCTACGAGTTGGGTGGCGTCCACCGCTATCATGGCGCCATGCGCGTGCGCCAACCGGGCAATCCGGCGAATGGGAGGGATGACGCCGGTCACGTTCGACCCCCCGGAGACGGTAACGAGACACAGTCGCCCCTCGTTTCTGCAAATCTTGTCCTTCATATCATTCAGGTCGAGCGCACCGTCGTCCGGTCTCACTCCGACGTATTCGACCGTGCAGCCCAGCTTGCGCCAGGGCAACATGTTGGAGTGGTGCTCCATGACGGTGGTGAGGACCATGTGGCCCTGGGGCATGCATATGCGCATCGCGAGCTTATTGAGCGCGTGGGTGGCGTTCTGCACGAAGATGACGGTGTGATAGGAGAGATCGGCCCCGATGAAGTCGGCCACTTCCCGCCTGCAGCGCTCGTAGATGTGTGTGGAAAGAAGCGATTTGAACCCGCCGCTCCGGTGGATGCTCCCATACCACTGGAGGAAGCGAGATAGGGCGGCCAGCACCGGTTTGAAGGAGGGGGTGGTGGCGGCGTTATCGAGGTTTACGTACCGCGCTTTGCGACCGTCCAGGAGTGGCGCCTCGCGCTCGAGGCCGACGATGTGCTCCCTGACGTTCTGTAAGTTGACCCCGGACCCGTTCCCGGCGCACTCTTGCCAGATGTCGGCCGGGTCGGCAAGCATCTGGTCGCTTCCATCGCCGCTTTTCACGAGATACCTCCCGTTACTGCCCCCCGGTGTCATCGTCCATTATGTCCAGCGTCGTCCACCCGAGGAAGAAATCGGCGAGTTCGGCGAACTTGCAATTCATGGCGAACCCCAGCCAGCCCAGGTGCAGTAACTTGGGGCAGTTCATTATGTCGCGTTTGGCCGGGCGCGGGCCCCTGGCAAGTCCGATGGGCCCCACACGCCAGGAGGGGGGCGATTCGGGGTCTTCAACGCGGAAATCCTGGTAGCCGAGTTGCTCACTTCCCCATAAAAGCAACCCGCTGGCGTTGTGGCGCATTGGCACGGCGCCGGCGTGTCTGCCGCCGACGCCCAGGATCGTGCCGTCAACGTTGGAATAGCCGAGACTGACAACGTTGAGCAACCCCGCGTAAAGAGAGAAACCGGGGTCCTTAGAGACGGTGACGCCCACGTCCAAGACGTCCAGGGCGTCATTGCCCCGCTGACGCATGTAAGCGCAGCCGTCGCCAAGAAGCACCAAAGCCAGTCCAAGAGTCATCCAAACCCATGAGAACCGTTGCCTTCTTTTCATGTTGCGCCGCCTCCTCGGTCGGCCAAGTCGAAATCATCGCTGATTTTCCCGGTCCACAAGGTCCTGAACGGAGGTCTGCTCAAGGACATTCTGCAAAGCCTGCTTCATCTGAACCCACGTTTCCCTGGTCGGACAGACATCGCTCATCGGACACGAAGCGGGGTCGTCCACACACTCGACGGCCGCGACGGGCCCTTCAAGAACTTCGAAGAGTTCCTTGATAGTGATGCTCGCTGCAGGCCTGCTCAGCGCATAGCCGCCGTGTCTGCCACGAAGCGCCTTGACCAGGCCCGCCGCCTTCAATCTCGCCATAATCTGCTCCAGGTATTTCGGCGAAATACACTGCCTTTCCGCTATGTCCCTTACGCAGGTCGTGTCCTCAGGGCGGGCCAGGGCAAGGTCAACCAATGCCCTTGCGCCATAACGCGCTTTTGTGGAAAGCCTCATGCGCACTTCTCGATGCCAAATATCCCTACTAAGAAAGTAGGATTGTAGGCGACTGAAGGCGCCCTGTCAACTTTCCCATTGCAGGACACCCGGCGGGCGCCTGCGCGAGGAACTATTGTCAGGCGGCCGCAAGGTCCCCGGCTGACGTTCTGAAGCCCGAGTGTGATGTCCATCGCTAACGCCGAGCGTCCCCGGCGGGGGGAGGGGGGAAGGCTGTTCTCCCCGCGTAAAGGAGTTGACAGGTGGGCCGCCGTGTGGCAATGTAGCGCCCGGCGTAGATGCCGCTTAGCGCGAGCTTGATGAGGCGTTTCACTGCAGTGGAGGAACATGGGTGATGAAGGTTTTATTTATCGGCGGCACGGGGCTGATCAGCTCCGCATGCACCGCGCTGGCCGTGGAGCGCGGGCATGAAATGTGCCTGCTGAACCGCGGCCGAACGAGGAACGTGCCAATCCCCGAAGGCGTGAGCGTCGTCCGGGCTGACGCGCGCGACAAGGAATCTGTCCGAAATGCCATAAAAGGGCGCGAGTTTGACGTCGTCGTTGACTGGATCGCTTACGTGCCGGAGCACGTCGAGCAGGACATCGAGCTTTTCCGCGGCAAGGTCGGCCAATACATCTTCATCAGCTCGGCCAGCGCATATCAGAAACCGCCCGGCGACTACCTGATCACAGAGAGCACGCCGCTGGTCAACCCGCACTGGCAGTACTCCCGCGACAAGGCCGCCTGCGAGGAAAGGCTGCTCGCCGAACGCCGGGAGAATGGGTTCCCGTTCACGATTGTGCGCCCTTCGCACACCTACGGTCCCGGCCAGATTCCCGTCGCCGTCGGCAGATGGGAAAAGCCCTGGACGATCGTGGACCGCATGAGGCGCGGCAAGCAGGTCATCGTCCCCGGCGACGGCACGTCGCTCTGGACCGTGACCCATAACACCGATTTCGCCAAAGGCTTCGTCGGGCTGCTCGGCCATCAGCAGGCCATCGGGCAGGCGTTCCACATCACCTCCGACGAAGCGCTCACCTGGGACCAGATATACCAGGCGATCGGCTGGGCCGCCGGCGTCGAGCCGGACATCATTCACATCCCGTCGGACTTCATCATCGCCTTCTGCCCGTGGGAGGAAGGCACCCTCCTGGGCGACAAAGCCGTAAGTTCTGTCTTTGACAACAGCAAGATCAAGCGATTCGTGCCGGACTTTGTGGCCACCACGCGCTTTATAGATGGCGTCCGGCAGAGCGTCGAATGGTTCGATGCGGACCCGGCCCGCTGCGTCATAGACGAGGTGGCGAACTCCCAGTGGGACAAGATTATCGAGGTGTACCTCTCGGCGCTCGACCAGGCCGCGCCACTTTGAGTGGGACAACCGTTCAGATGTTTCTCGCCGCGCCCGGCTGAGGATACCGCCAGCGCCTGAGCGTCCAGTCGTGTCCTTCTACCACGAGGGCCGCAGCGTAGCCGGGAGCGGGCCGGAGTCTGAGCAGCGGCCAGCGAGATGCTTCCCTGGGCCTCGGCGCCGCGCAAGACAGCTTCGGCCCTGAGTCGATCCCTTCTCCTGTGGCTTTGCAGCGGGCCTCCATGCTGGTCCATGCCTCGAAGAACGCCCGCGCAAGCTTCCCGCCGGAAAGCCCGCGAAGCGCGGCGAACGCCTCGGGTGAGAGGAACCGTCTTGCGACTGCCACGGCCGGCAAGTCCGGACGAATCCTTTCGACGTCCAGGCCGACTCTGCGGCCCCTTGCCACCGCGCAGAGCAGGAAGTCCGACGAATATGACATGTTGAACCTGAGGGCGACCTCTCCGCAAGGGCCGCACAGTTCGGGCTTCCCATGCAGCCCCCGGCGGAAGCGCAGTTGTGCAGGGGCCGCCCCCGCGTAAGCGCCAAGAATCTTCCTGAGGAACCCGTGCGCCGCGATAAACCGCACACGGTCCTTCCAGGAGCGGTACTGCGCAGCCCTCGCCTGTTCGTCCGAAGACAGTCCCGCCAGCAGCGCCGGCAATCGCCTGGCATGCCCATTCAGACACGCTCGCCAGACGTGGACCTCACGGTCGGACAGCCCAACAGAGGCCGGTGGACATGCCCACGGCACGCCTTCGGGCGAATACGGACGCTTGAGGCAGTCGTCACTCACTGTCGTTGCTTCCGTTGCCATGGCAGCAGACTCCCTCTCCGGCAACCAGACGCACATGCCGGCTTCACCGGCAGGCTCGCGCTTGAGCCCTCAGAGCCTGGTCAATACAGGCCTTCAGTTTTCCGGCGGCGCAACGCGCGTGGGGCTCCAGCAATGCACGCTGATGTTCGCCGGAGATAATCACGACCTCTACCTCCCCTGATGCGACACGGCGCCAGTCCAACCGCCGGTCCCGATGGAACCATATAGCTGTGTCGGTTGCCAGGAACAGGGCCATGCGGCCCGGGTAGGGCTTCGGAGCGTAGTCCCAGACAGCGTCTATGATCGGCGCCAGCACCCGCTCCAGGTAGATATCCGCTTCTTCGGGGCGCAGCCTGTGACGCATGGCCCGCAGGGGACCTTTCCTGCGCGGCGTCAGGCGAGCCAGAACCCCGTCCTTCCAGATCCGTGCCCGCCGGCGAATGCGGGCCAATCGCTCGGGGCCGGTCATTCTCCTCAATTGGCGCCACGTACGCGGCGCGCGCAGCAGCCGAACGCCGAGGGGAATCGGCAGGAAGCGGGAAGGGGGATAATCGACGTCAAACAACACGACCAGAGGCACGCTTTCGCCTGCGGCGACCAACTGTTGGGCCATCTCGAAGGCCACAATGCCCGCGGAGCACCCGCCGCCGAGCACGTACGGACCGTGCGGTCGGACCGCCCGAATTGCCTCCACGTGGCGCGACGCAATGCTTCGGGCGACCGGCCCTTCATCTGGAAGGCCCAGCAAGGCCGAGGGCCTCACCGAATAGAGCGGCTGGTCCGCTCCGAGGTGTTTGGCCATATCGCGCATGTCCCAGGACAGCCCCCAACTCACCATGAAAAAGGGAGGACGTTCGCCTCGAGGCTGAACGGGCATCACAGTCGACGCCGCTGTGGACGGTGTGTTGTGAACAGGGACAGCTCCTGCTCCCGACACAGTAAGCTGCTGGATTATCGCCCCAAGGTGCGCCACGGTCGGCCGCTCGAAGAACTCGCCTAAGGGAATCTCGACCGGGAACGCCTCGCTGACCCGGACGAGCATCTCGGCCGCAAGGAGCGAGCCGCCGCCTGCCAGAAAGAAGTCCTCGTTCACGCCGACTCTGTCTGTCGCCAGCAATTCGGCCCATATGCCGGCCAGCGCCTTTTCCACTGGGTTCCTCGGCGCAAGGAACTCTGTGCGCAGCAAGTGCCCGAGGCGCTCGCTCAGCCCGATGCGCCGCAGTTTCCCGGTGGGGCCTTTGGGTATCTCGCTGACGATCAGAACCCGGCGTGGCACTTTGTGGTCGGCAAGCCGGCCGGCTGCGAAGTGGCGAATCTCCTCGCCTGTAGCCGAGGCGTTGTCCTTCAAGACGACCGCGGCGACGACGTCCTCGCCCAGCCTGGGGTGTGGAACAGCGTACGTCACAGCCTGGGCAACCGCCGCATGTTCCATCAGCGCTTCGTCCACCTCGCGGGGTGACACCTTCTCGCCTCCGCGATTGATGATCTCCTTGATGCGGCCAGTGATGCGCAGATAACCGTCTGAGTTAAGGACGCCCTGGTCACCCGTCCTGAACCATCCGTGTGTGAACGCGCTCTGGTTCGCCTCCGGGTTGTTCTCGTAGCCCCGCGTCACATTGGCGCCGCGGATGACTATCTCCCCCGTTTCGCCGCTCTTGAGCAGATTGCCCGCATCGTCCATTATGGCCACCTCCGGCCCCGCCGCAATGCCGACGGTCCCCGGCTTTCTTTCACGCGGTGGAAGCGGATTACTGGCAACCTGATGCGCCGCTTCGGTCATCCCGTATGCTTCAATGACGGGCGCCCTGAACGTGCTTTCCAGCTCCGCCATCACCTGCGGCGGCAGAGCCGAAGAACACGACCGGATGAACCGCAGAAGGTTCTTGCCGGCGTCCTCCGCCCGGGACACCGCGTGAGACAGAATCGCCTGGTGCATCGTGGGCGCCGCCGTGAACCACGTCGGGCCGAACTTGCGCAGCCACTCGAAGAAGCGTTGCGCGTCGAACCCCGGCGTGCAGACGACACTGCCCCCCGCCGCCAGCGACGCCAGCACGGCGGCTATCAGGCCGTGGATGTGGAAGAGCGGCATTACGTTCAGGCAGCGGTCGGCAGGTTGCAACTCGAGGGACGCCATGATGTTATGGGCCGAAGCGCAGAGGTTGGCGTGCGTCAGCGGGACGATCTTCGGTTGCGACGTGGTGCCCGAGGTATGCAGCATCAAAGCCGTGTCCTCCGGCCCGGCAAAACCAGGCAGGGCGGGGCCCGCGCCCACGTCGCCGGCCAGGGTGAATGCGCCTGCCTTCGTCGTCGGCCCGGTCGAGAGTTCGATGACGGGGATGCCGCAGGATTGCGCCACTTCCCTCGCAGGAGAGTGGGCGCCAGCCCGGAGAATCAGCGCCCGCGCTTGCAGATCGGACAGGTAGAACTCGAACTCCGGCGCCCGATAGCCCGGGTTTAGTGGCGCGCAGGTTGCGCCCGCAGCCACCGTGAGGAATGCCACGGCCATCTGCGCGCCGTTCGGCAGCACGACGGCCACGCGGTCCTTGCGGCCCACGCCCAGAGCATTCAGCGATTGGACCACTCGTTGGACCTGATCCAGCAGGCCCCGGTAGCTAAGGTCGGCTCGCTCGGGAGCGAGAACAGCCGGCGCGTCGGGAGACACCTCAGCCCGAGCGGCAATCAGGTCATAGATACACGAGGGGGGCGAAGGGCCTTGTTGGCGTTTGGCGTCTTTGGTGGCGTTCATTACGGCAGTTGGCCCTATGCTGCAGGTTGTCCAGCCTATTCGATCGCTTCTGCACGGCCCAGTTGTGCCCAACAGCTTCCGCTTCTCTTCGGGCACGCATCATAGGCGCCCCTCTTCAGGAAGTCAACGAGTTAGCTGGAGGCGATTGAGCCGCCTTCCATCGCAGGCGCCGGGGTCTATCACCGGTTCAGTTACCGCTGCCATAGGTTCTGATTGCGCTTTCCATTATCGGCGTCGCTCGAAGATATTCACTCGCCGGTGGTATATCGGCGCAGAAATTCGGCAATGTCAGCCCGTTTGAATTCCCTGGCCACGGCTGATGGTGTTGGGCCCTCTCGCTGTTTTGTGGTAGGATTGGCGGCGCGGCTTCAACTCTGGCGACATTGTGCGCAGTCCAATCGGCGCGGGAGGGACGAGAGATCGAAGTTCCGCGACTGTATTGAACTCACAGGCGACGCGGATGCAGGCGGCGCCGCCCGGCCGGAACAACATGAGGAGATGGACGAATGAGGAACGATATCTTTTTGCAGCGCCTCGCCGTTGCCACGGTCCTGGTTGCGACCGCAATGTGCGGGTGCAGGACAGAAGGAGAGGCGCTCGCAGCGCAAGCCGCGCGGCAGTCGCCCACAGGATGCGTCATGACAACCTACAGCCAGCAGCTTCAGATCGTACTGAGCACTCCGGAGGCGGCGCGCAGCGCGTCAGTGGCCGTGACGCCTCTGTATAACGGCTACGATTGGGCCGTCTCGTGCCGCTGGGACGACAACGTCCGCGCCGACCTGCACATGCGTGACGTGATGGCCGCCCACGGTTACAAGGGGACGTGGTACCTGAACCGGCCGAACTCTTCGTTGAATGCCGAGATCGGCCGCAAGCTCCTGGTGGGCGGCAACAGCATCGGCGGGCATTCGATGACGCATCCGTTCCTGACGTTCGTGGGCAGGAACCGCCTGTTCTGGGAGGCGCTGGCGGTCCGCTTGCATTGGGAAGCTGCGACGAACCGCCCCATCTGCAGCTATGCGTTCTCCTTCTGCGATTTCCGCAACCGGTTGGAGGGTGACGACGTGCATCGCGACATCGCCACGGCGCTGCGCCGCGCCGGTTACTATCACATCGCCAACGGGTGGTTCAATGACGAAATGATGACCGATTTCGAACTCACCCCCATCCTGCCTTCGGACGGCGCACCGGTAGACGATGCCGCCGCCCGCTTCCTGAGTGACGCAGACCACCGCGAGGAACACCCCGTTATGAGCTTCTCGATGCACGTCTGGTACAGCACTCCAGAGGCATGGGCGCGGTTCGAAGATCAGCTCGACAGCTACGGCGGCAGGCCCAACTGGTGGTACTGCAATCAGACTGAATACGCCGCCTACCGGTGGCAGCGCCGGCATTCCGTCCTGGGCGAGCCGGTGCGGCGCGGAAATGAACTGACGATTGAGGTCACCCGGCCCGTCCTGCGCGAGTTGAACGATGCTGTGCCCCTGACGTTGGCCGTCGGGGGCGTGAAGCCGCAGGAGATCGTTGCTGCGAGGTGCGGGAGCGCTGAGGTGAAGATCGCCCGAGCCGGCGATGGGCCGGCGCTGATTGACCTTTACCACGACCGGGACCAGCGCCTGCCGGCGGCCATTGGTTTGATCGAGAACCCCGACAATCACGACGAACTCGGGGATGGGGACGTTTCGGACGACTTCCCGGATATCGGCGGCCTGCTGCACTTCCGAGAGGGCAGGCTCGAACTGACGCTCGACAACCGCGGCGGCCGGCCGCTGGAAGACGTGAGCGTGATGTATCGCTTGCCCCTCGCCTGGAAGGAGGGAGTCATCCGCCGCCAGGTCGGCCCGGTCAGCAGGCGTTTCACGGACGTGGCGCAGCCCACCCTCGACAGGCCGGATTACAAGTATACGTCCGGCACGAGCTTCTATGCGGCCCAGGTGGACTTCGTGCGCGGGGGGGAGGCGGGCCGCCTGCACCTGAGCTGTCGGGCGCCGAATCGGGAAAGGGACGCCTCATATCCCCAGGGTGGCTTCCTCGTGCTCGGGCCCATCCCGGCAGGCCAGTTCAATGATGCGAAGGCCAGAGAAGCGATACGGGCCGGGCGGCATATGCGCTCTGCAGCCGACTTCGGGGGCAAGCCGGGGCTGCAATGGCGGCCCGAAAGCGCGGGCGCGCGAGACCTGCTGGGCGTTGAAGTCATAGAAACCGGAGGCTGGTGGCACAACGACGACCAGCGCAAGGAATACTACCTGCTGCGGAGCGCCCTGCGCTCCGAGAGCGAACAGGCGGCCGACTTCCTTTGTGACCGGTCGGCGGTGGAAGGCATCTTCGTCAACGGGCAGCAGGCCGGCGACGGGCCTGTCACGCTTCGCAGCGGCCCGAATGAACTCGTTCTCATCGTGCTGCGCGGCACAGACTGGCTTGCCAACAATGCCGGCTGTTTCCTGCGTGTTGTCAGTCCCGGCGGGCGCGCTCGCTTGACGAACATCCGGTTCGAGACGGGCGGTGGCGGGGGCCCTGATCCGTAATCGTTAGATCGAAGGAGGAGACGTATGATCCACTACGACGTCATCCCGAAGACGTCCCAGGTGCGCTTCACATTTGAAGGATCGCAGGTCGGCGAGTGCAAACTATGGCTTCCCGAAGGAGTCGGCACACCTCGTGGTTCCGCCGGGGTCTATCCATACGGGATGCGGTGGCGAGAGGACGGTTCGCGCCTCAGCCAGGAAGCGTCTGTCGACAACGTTTTCGGTCCCGGGAATGTCGAGGAGGTCGAGCCGGGCGTTCTCGAGTGCCTGGGGATTCGCTATGCCAAAGAAGCGCCGCTGCCGTGGACCTCATCAATTACGTTCCATGAGACGCGGGTTGACTTCTCCCTTTCCGTGCATAATCCCCACGATTCCGCGTTGCCCGACGTGTGCGCTCTGCTCTGCTTTAAATTCATGGATGCGCCCTGGTGGAGTCCCGGCGCCTGTTTCTTCACAACCGGGACGGGCGTCAGGAGCATCGCCCAGACCGAATGGATCGAGGGCAAGTTCCCCAGTTTTCAGAAATGGCATCTTGGACGGAACACGCCATATGACAGTCCGGTGAAGAATGGGATTTGGACCTCTAATCCGGTGCGCGTGACCTCGCCGACGTGGGTTGTCCAGCACGCGCAAAGCGGCGTCTCCGTCGTGTTCTCCTGCGAGTCGGCTTACTACATCCATTGCAACAGAGATAACCCCTGCAATGATATCGCCATGAAATACGGAGACATCCAGCCGGGACAGACCGTCGAGCGACGCGGCCACATAGAACTTGCCAAAGGCGCTGCGGAGGAACTTTTCAGTAGGGCCATCTGATAGAATCGAGGTTGTCATGCAGATTCTGCCGAACGTCTTCCTTGTGAACGGTTTTCCCTACGGGCAGCATCAGAACAGCTACGTCGTCCGGCTCGGCGACGAGTTGGTTATGATAGACGCCGGGGACCTCGAGACGGAGACATTCGACCTGATGCAGACGAACTGCGCCGCCTGGGGCATCCGCCTGGAGCGGATTCGCTACCTGTTGGTTACCCACGCGCACTTCGACCATGCTGGCCACGCCTCAAGACTCCAACAGATGGGGGTGAAGGTCGTCACAAACCAGGACGGCGCGGACGCTCTGGCGTCCGGCGACGACCGATGCATAGGCTATGCCGTCCATCGGCGGTTCGAGCCCTGCAAGGCGGATTACGTGGTCAAGGACGGGGACGAGTTGGATGCGGGGGGCAGCGTGATTCGCTGTATCGAGGCGCCCGGACATGCGGGCAGTTGCGTGATCTATGAGATCGTGCTCGATGAGCGGCGGCTGTGGTTCGTCGGCGACGTGATCGTGACAGGGCCGGGATGTCAGTCGGTGGAGCTGGGATGGG
>JAGHAF010000012.1 GCA_021161675.1 Planctomycetota bacterium
CCGGCGTCCTGTCCAACGACAGCGATCCCGATGAGGATCCGCTCACGGCAATCCTGGTCAGCGACGTGTCACACGGCTCGCTTACGCTCAACGCCAACGGCTCGTTCGACTACACGCCGACGGGCGGCTACAGCGGCGCGGACAGCTTCACCTACAAGGCCAACGACGGCCAGGCCGACAGTAACACGGCCACGGTCTCGATCACGGTCAATGCGGTGAACGACCCGCCGGTCGCCAATGACGACTCCTACGGCGTGGACGAGGACCAGACGCTCAACGTCTCGGCCCCCGGCGTGCTGGGCAATGACAGCGACCCCGATGAGGATCCGATCACGGCGATCCTTGTCAGCGACGTCTCGCACGGCTCGCTGACGTTGAACTCTAACGGCTCGTTCGATTACACGCCGACCGGCGACTACAACGGCGCGGACAGCTTCACCTACAAGGCCAACGACGGCCAGGCTGACAGCAACACGGCCACGGTCTCGATCACGGTCAATGCGGTGAACGACCCGCCGGTCGCCAACGACGATTCCTACAGCACTGACGAGGACGTTCCGATCTACGTGGACGCCCCCGGCGTGCTGACGAACGACAGCGACGTGGAGAGCGACCCGCTGACGGCGATTCTGGTCAGCGACGTCTCCAACGGGTTGTTGACGCTGAACTCGGACGGTTCGTTCGACTACATGCCGAACGGCGGCTTCAGCGGCGACGATACCTTTACCTACAAGGCCAACGACGGCGCCGCGGACGGCAACACCGCCACGGTGACCATCACGGTCAACTACCTCGGCACGCCCCCCATAAACTACACGGACACTGCGCCCATTATTGACGGAACGGTGGACGCCGTATGGTCCGCAGCCACGACAAGGGGCGTACACAAGATCGTCAGTGGAACCGTGGACGGCGACAGTGACCTGTCCGGCACGTGGTGCGCCCTCTGGGACAACACCAACATCTACTACCTGATGGAAGTGACGGATGATGCCTTGGTGAATGATTCTACCAATGGCTACCTGGACGACTCGGTGGAGGTTTACTTCGACGCCGACAACTCGAAGGGAACATCCTACGATGGTGTCAACGACTACCAGTTGATTCTGAGCTGGAACAGCACCACCATCGAGTTAGGAGGCTATTCCGCCACGGATATCACGGGAATGTCGTTCGCAACTGCCGACACGGCAAACGGTTACAACTGCGAGTTCGTGATGCCGTGGTCCACGTTGGGCGTGACGCCGAGCGCGGACTACATCGTTGGGATGGACGTGCACTTCAACGATGATGACAACGGCGGCGACACCCGCGAAGGCAAGAAGTCCTGGTATTCTACCAACGACGACTTGTGGGAGAATCCGAGCCTGTTCGGAATCGGGCAATTGACGGGTGCGCCGGGCAACAACCCGCCGGTCGCCGTCAACGACTCCTACAGCACCGACGAGGACCAGACGCTCAACGTCTCGGCCCCCGGCGTGCTCGGCAATGACAGCGACCCCGATGAGGATCCGATCACGGCGATCCTGGTCAGCGACGTCTCGCACGGTTCGCTGACGCTCTACTCTAACGGCTCGTTCGATTACACGCCGGACGGCGACTACAACGGCGCGGACAGCTTCACCTACAAGGCCAACGATGGCGAACTGGACAGCAACACCGCCACAGTCTCCATCACGGTCAACTCGGTGAACGACCCGCCCGTGGCCGTCAACGACAGCTACGAGACCGACGAGGACACGGAGCTGAACGTGGGCGCCCCCGGCGTGCTGACGAACGACAGCGACCCCGAGAGCGATCCGCTGACGGCGATTCTGGTCAGCGACGTCTCCCACGGCTCGCTGACGCTGAACTCTAACGGCTCGTTCGACTACACGCCGACGGGCGGCTACAGCGGCGCGGACAGCTTCACCTACAAGGCCAACGACGGCCAGGCCGACAGTAACACGGCCACGGTCTCGATCACGGTCAACCCGGTTGGCGGCTGGGTGCAGCTGATCTATGACGAGTTCGAGTCCGGCTGGGGTAACTGGAATGACGGCGGCGGCGACTGCTCCCGTTACACGAGCGGCTCGCGCGCCCACCAGGGCAATTGCGCCATCGACATCCAGGACAACAGCGGAACGGCGTCCTCGACCACGTGCGACGCGCTGAACCTGACGTCGTACACTCAGCTCAAGATCAACTTCTGGTTCTATCCGAGGAGCATGGAATCAGGAGAAGATTTCTGGCTGCGGTTCTACGACGGCTCGACGTGGCACACCGTTGAGACGTGGGCCCGGGGGACGGACTTTGAGAACGACAACTTCTACAACAAGGAGGTGACGATAGATTCGTCCACCTATACGTTCGCGTCGAACTCGAAGGTTCGCTTCCAGTGCGACGCGTCGGGTAACTACGACGACATCTATCTGGACGAGATAGACGTTTCGGCTCGGTAAGGATCCGGGACTATAGATCCCAGGATGAGGAAGCCCACGGGCGCCAGCCCGTGGGCTTTTCCTTTTGGTGTGCCGCGCATGTTCGCTAACTTCGAGATGCGGTCCCGCAGCATAGTGGCCGGCGCTTACTACGCCGTTTCTCCGCCGCCGCGGCCGCACGCGTAACGCAGTTCGACGGTGAGGAGAGCCTCGGCATCCACTCCGAACGGTCCTTCGACGACGAGCGCCGCCTCGCCGTTGACGGCGATGGAATTGCCGATGCACTTGCGCCCTTCCCACGGGCCGCCCCCCATCCAGCCGACGCCGCTGACGCCCACGACCCCCATGCCGTACTGCTCGGCCAGCGCCTTGTAGGGTTTCTTCCACGTCTCGCCGTATGGACCCTCGTCGTCCGCATCCACCGCCCACGCGCAGGGCGACAGGACGAGACCGGCTTCCATCTCGCCCATGGCACGGGCGATGGACAGTGTCCCCATGAAATTGTCCGCGCAGATGTCAACCCCCACCCGGCCAAACGGCGTGTCCGCCACCCCTACCCTGCGCCCGACCGTGTAGAACGGAAGCGCTATGCCCAGCACGGTGATTTTGCGGTGCTTGAGCAATATCTCGCCCTGCGGCGAGACGAGGATGGCCGCGTTGTAAGTGTCGGCGCCATCCCTCTCCGTCAGGCCGGCCACGACCCAGATGCCTGCCGTGCGCGCGGCGGCGGCCAGCCGCTCGCTCCTCGCGCCGGGCACGGGTTCGGCCAGGCGGGCGACATCGGGATGTGTCCAGCCGATGTCCAGACACTCGGGCAGCACGATGATCTGACAACCCTCCTCTGAGGCATCCACTATCATCTGCTCGGCCCGGGCCAGGTTGCGCTCAGGCTCTCCCCATGCAATCCGCATCTGGCCCATCCCTACGCGAACCGTCTTCGGCTGCGCCACTGTGATCCCTCCGTTGTCTGGCAAGATTGCCCGCCCGTCCGGGTGGTTATCTGCGGACGAGCACTTGGTAGCTATAGGTTATCTCGCGCGTCCGGCCGGCTCCGAGATCGAGCGTCCAGGTCAGCTCGTGGACGGGGTTGACGCGCTTCAGCCCCTTGGCTGTGCTCTTGACATCGGCCTGCGGCTCGGCGGATATGAGCTTTCCCGAGAGCGTTTTCTTGACTTCGAGGGTAATCGTCTCGTCCTTGAAGTTCGTCACCGTCATTTCGCCGCGCAGTGTAACCTGGTCGTAAGTTCGACCGTAGAACTGTGCGGCGTTGCGCTGGCGCTCCGTTTCGTATTCCGCCTGCTCGGCTTTGACGGCCATAGCCCGCGTGATGCGCAGCGTCGCCTTGTCCCCGGAGGGGGTGTACTTGATCAAGTCCTGCCCGAGTATCTGCCCGTCCTTGATGGTTTCGGCCGGCGCCGTGGTCCAGGGAACGGGAGTGGTGTTCTCGAGCCTCAGGCTGTGCCAGACCTCCTCTTCCTTTTCAACCCCCTGTTGTTGTGGACCCTGGTAGCGCTCCTGCTCGGTCAGGTAGTCCGCCACTTCCCATTCATAGACGTGCTCGTAGGGCGCCTTCTCCGTGAACAGGGGGTAGTAGCCCGTCTGGCCCTTCTTGAGGTGGACGTCGTCGAGCGGGTAGAGGAAGAGGTCTTCCGCGCTGCGGCCCTCTCTGGCCGCCTGGTACGCCGGGGCCACACCGCCTCCCCATCCTGCCCCGGAAGAAGCCATCTGCTGCATCATAGGGGCCATGCGTCTCAGTTCGCGCCGGCCTTCCCCCTGCTCTAGCGACGCCAGGAACTCGGCCAGGCTTTCTTTCATGGCCATCGGACTGACGACATCGCTGTAGCGCAGATGCGGAAATCCCGTCACGAGGTCCACGTGGGCGCCGTCCAGGTCGGCGGCCTCGTTGATAATCACCGCTTTGGCGGAGATGAAGGCATTCTCGCCGCGCGAGATATCCACCGCGTAGCTGGGCGCCCAGGTGATGCCCTTCGCCAGGAAGTCCATTGCCAGTTTGAGCGGCCCCGTGTCCTTGCCGAGCCGGCCAGTGAGCCGCACTTCCTTTTGCGGCCGGGCGAACTCGCCCCGCGGCGCTTCGGCAAATTGAATCGTCTGGATATCCCGAGGGAAAAGCGCCACCGTCTTTGCCTCGCTTTCCAGCAGGACGAACTCCGCCTGCCGGGGCGGCGGGATCCGCCGCGTCGCGCTTCGGCCTGCAAAATAGGGCGCAGGCCACGGCTCGTCTTCCGCCTCGGGAGGCACGCGGATGACGCCCTGCAGCGTCCCGCCTTCATCCCTGAGCCGGACGAGCGCTTTCCGTCCGGCGTTCGCCTTCAGCAATTGCATCGTGCTTCGCGCCGGTTGCATCTGCTCGACGGCGACCTCGCTGGCGATGAGCGCGCCGATGTCAGTGCCCTCCGGCCAACTGACCCAGAAGGAGCCATGAGAGGCCGCCAGAAGGGGCCCGATCGAAAACTCCCGCGGCCCGTCCCCCGGCACATCGGCCGTGCAGAGAAAATAGCCCAGGCCGTTCTTGAACAGCGCGACCTTCTGCACCTCGGGCTTGAGCTTCAACACCTCATCCGCCGTCGCCCATCCCGCGCAGCACGCCAGAGCCACCGCCACGACAACGACCCACGACACGCGTAATGCCTTCATCGCAATCCCCTTTCACGCCCGGGTACCTCACGAACCCTTCTCATCACAGAATATACGCCGGGCCGCATGGGCTGTCAATCCCCCCGGCCCCCGCGTCGCACGCCGAATCGGCGCAGCAAATCCACTGTTTGACGGGCAGGGAGGGGACAGGTAGAATGAAACTGCGAGCTGTTTTTTTACGTTTTCTGAGAATCCTGATGGGCAAAGCCGACCTCGAAACGGAATTGGAAATCCCCTACGAGAAGATCGAGCGGCTCGTAGAGGAAATCGAGAAGGTCTACATCGGCGAGCGTGGCCGCGTCGAACTGGCCCTGGTGGGCCTGCTGGCCAACGGGCATCTTATCATCGAGGATGTGCCGGGAGTGGGCAAGACCGTGCTCGCCCACACCATCGCCTCCTGCCTGGACTGCGAGTTCCGGCGCATACAGTTCACCCCCGACCTGCTGCCGACGGACCTGCTGGGGGTCAACGTGTACGACGAGAGGGAGTCCCGTTTCGTTTTCAAGCGTGGGCCGCTCTTCGCCAATATCATCCTGGCGGACGAGATCAACCGCACAACCCCGAAGACCCAGAGCTGCCTGCTGGAAGCCATGAACGAGGCGCAGATCACCGTGGACGGCGTGGTGCATCCGCTGCCCCAGCCCTTTTGCGTGTTCGCGACTCAGAACCCGTTCGAGTTCGAGGGCACCTATCCGCTGCCGGAGTCGCAGCTCGATCGCTTCTTTTTGCGGATGAACCTGGGCTATCCCACCAGCGAGCAGAGCAAGAAGATAATCCAGGCCCAGAAGCTCTATCACCCCATCGAGGACGTGCAGCCCGTTATGAGGGCGTCTGACGTGGTGGAGATGCAAATGCTGGTGCGACGAGTGCGCGTCTCGCAGGATATCCTCGACTACATACAGAATATCGTGGAGGCCACGCGGCGCCACGAGAGCGTGCTAACGGGCGCCAGCCCGCGCGGCGGCATACATTTCTACCGGTCCGCACAGGCCCTCGCCGTACTGCGCGGCCGCAATTACGTGGAACCCGACGATATTAAAGAACTCGCCCTGCCGGTCCTTTCCCACCGGATACGCCTTCAAAGGGTCGGCGCGAGCGCGAACTTCGACGAAGCGACACAGGCGCTGCGGGGGATCCTGGATGAGATACCGGTCCCGCTCTGACCCATCTATGGCGCGCATTCGTTCCAGCGTCCTGAATCGGCTGAGCGAAGCGGCCCGTTTCCTGGGCGTTCACAGTTGGATATTGGCCGTTGTGGGTATACCGGTTGCTCTCCTGCTGCACAGCGGCACGGCAGCCGTCCTTATCCTTCTGCTCGCCCTGACCTGGCAGGTGGTCTCCCTGCTGGCGCTCGGCGTCGTCCGGCGCCGCAGCGCTGAGACGCGCTCCAGGTATGGAATACGATTCACGCAGTGGGGGCGTGTTTACTCGGTAATTACGATTATTTTCTGCGTGGTGGCAAACCAGTGGGGGGTGAATCTTCTAAGCCTGACGGCCGCGTTCCTCTTGGGAGGGCTTCTCTGCTCCCTGGTGCTGACGTTCGCCGCATTGGCGGGCATCACGCTGCGGTGGCGCCTGCCGAGCCATGTGTTCGCCGGGGATGCCTTCCCCGTGACGGTCAACATGAAAAACGACAAGCGCCTCCTGGGCGCCTACGGCATTCGCGCCGGCAGCGGCGCCTACAACTCCTCCCCTCCGCAGGAACGGCACTGTATATGGAGCCTGCCTCCGGGTGAGGAGCGTTCCCTCACGATGCGCCAGTCGCTGCCGCGGCGCGGGTCCCAGGCGCTGCCGCCCCTCGAGTTGCGCAGCGGCTTCCCCTTCGGCTTGTTGGAGATCGTCGTGTCCATGGGGCGCAAGAAGGAAGTGCTTGTGCTCCCCCACGTGGGCCGCATCCGCGAAGACGTTCTGATACGTGAGCAGACGGACGAGGCGCCCTGGCTCAGGAGTCTGCGCACAAAAGACCTGCACGGGGAGTTCCGTTCGTTGCGAGAGTATCGGCCCGGCGATGACCCTCGCCTCATACACTGGAAGACGAGCGCCCGGCTGGGGGCGCTCTTTGTGCGAGAGTTCGAGCGGCAGCGGGTGGAGAGCGTGCTGCTGCTGCTGGACGCCTCACTGCCCCCGCAGTCCCCCCCGGCGCGCCGGGAGCGGATCGAACGCTTCGAGCGGGCCGTCAGCTTCACGGGCACGCTCGCCTCCATGCTGGAAAGCAAGGAGATACTCTATGCGTTCGTTTCTTTCTGCCCGGAGATGGTGAGCCTGCCCTATCGCTGCGGCCGGCGCCATCTGTTCGACCTGCTGGAAGCGCTGGCCCTGGCGGAACCGACCGAAACGCACAGCCTCTCCGACCTGATGGCGACGCTCACCCCGCGGGAGGACGGCGGAGGCGCTTGCCTGATAACTCCTGGTCTGCCGCGCGCCCCCAGGCCGCGCCCGTCAGTGGTCACAATTGATGTCAGCAATCCGGACTTCGATGAACTTTTCACCGCAAAAGTCTGAGGCCCGAGAGGAAACGCTCCGTTTAGGCCGCGAGAGCTGGTGGCTGCTCTTCACGACCTACGCGATGATCGCGGCGGGTGCGCTGGCGCTGGCCGTCGCGGAGGGCTGGAGCGGCTATTTCTTGCTGGCGCTCGTCCTGTGCGCCACGCATGCCCTGGTCACAGGCCCAAATGGGAAAGCCGTGTTCTTCCCGGACATGGCGCAAAACCTTGGGGTCCTGGCCCTGCTGCTCTGCCTGCTGCACAGTTACCTGTCGGAGATAAACCTGACCTATTCGCTGGGCCACTTCTTAATATTCGTCCAGCTAATTCTGCTCTACGGCGAGCACCGCCTCCGCTACCTGCGGCTGATAGAGGTAAGCGCTATTTTCCAGTTGCTCATCGCCGGGATATGGGCGCGAGAACCGGTTTATCTCGCCTGTTTTCTGCTGGCCGGCATCTCGTGGATGACACATCTGGCAGTTCTCGAACTGCATCGGGCGCAGTGGCTATCTTCAGCCGGGCAGCTCGCGGCCCGCTCTCGGGGACGAGCGGGCCTGCGCACTTTCCTTGTGGCTATCTGGCCACCGGCGATAGTGGTGTTAGCCTGCACAGTAGCGGGGTTCTTCCTGCTGCCGCGTAACCTCTGGCTCGCTGCAGACAACCTGCCGCTGGGCGGGGCCGTCACAGGTTACTCGGAAAAGACTTCACTGTGGCAGATCGGCAGGCTCCGTCAAAGCAAACGCGTGGCGTTGCGGGCCCGTTTCCTTGAGTTGACCCGCCAGGGCTCCAAACCATACCGTCCGAACAGCATCCTGATGCGGGGCACGTCGCTGGCCGACTATTCCAACGGTCGGTGGAGCAACCCCGACGATTTTTCTCTTTATCAGCCTCCGGCGCCGCGTCGGGGAATCGGCGTCGTCTCGCAATTCCGGTCCCGCGACATCTATCTGCTGAAGAACACTGGCGTGGAGAAGCGCCGTATCCGACAGAACGTCGAACTCGCCGGCCTCCCACGGGACACCCTGTTCGCCCTGTACCGCCCTATTTATCTGGAGGGCGCAGAGACGCATCGGCTGCACGTTGACCCCCTTTCCGATCGTCTCTTGCCAACTGACTCTATTCGACAGGCCGGTTCCTACACGGTGGTTTCCGAGCTGCCCCGCTTCGGGGCCGAGCGACTCAGGAAAGCTGGCACGCCTGGTCCGCCGCGTCCCGGTGCGGTTTTCTGGCACATCTCCGACTCCCTGCGTCCCATTGTCGAACGCACCGCCGCACGCATCACCGAGATATATAAACCAGAGACGGATTATGACCGGGTTCTGGCCGTTCAGTCTTACCTGTTGGAGCGCTTTCAATACACCCTTGATCTGCCGGAGTTCAATGCCGACAACCCGATGGCTGCCTTCCTGACAGAAACCCACCGTGGCTGCTGCGAGCACTTCGCCTCCGCCCTGGCCCTGATCTGCCGGGTCTGGTCCATCCCTACCCGGGTGGTGGTAGGCTTCAAGAACGGGTCGCTGGACAAAGACTCCGGCTACTATACCTTCCGCGACGAGGACGCCCACGCGTGGGTCGAAGTGTTCTTCAATGACCTGGGATGGGCGCCCTTCGATCCTACGCCGCCGTCCGAGATAGCGCTCATCCCTTCCACGGGCCCCGTCAAAAAGGCCCTCCAGGGACCGGCCAAACTCTTCAGTGGTATCACGCATACCCTCCGGCGAGTCTGGCGCAGCAAGATCATGGGATACGACAGGTCGCAGCAGAAGCGACTGCTGGCGCGCCTGAGCGATCTGTTCAACGGACTCGCCCTGGACGCCTCCGCCGGCCTGCGCTCACTGGCGCCCGGCATGCCCGACCTGGGTCTCTGGGAGGTGCTGATCATCCTCATCGTCCTGACAACGTTCGGATTGGGACTCCACATGCTGGCCAGAACGCTGGAGCTGCGCTTCTTGCGGCAAAGGCGTGAGAAGACCGTTGACTTCTACGAAGACCTGCTCAAGATACTGCGTCGAAAGGGCATCGTCCGCCGACCCAGCTCCGCCCCCCGGCAGCTCGCCCGACGTGCAGCAGATAGACTTGGTGAAACCAACGACAACCCCCGCGCTCTCCAAAGCGCCCTCAACACAATCACCGACCTCTACTGCCGATCGCGCTTTGGGAACCACGCCCTCACCGACGAAGAACGCGAGACGACCAAGAGGGCCCTCCGGACCATCCGGGAGGCGCTCCCCTCCGGGCGGTGACGGACTACCCCAGCAGTTCCAGCGCCTGCTCGGGCAGGGCGTCGGCGCCGGCCTCGGCCACCAGGCGAAAGGCGTCCGCCGCGCAGTCCAGCACGTCTTCGGCCCTCATCGAAATCATGCCCACCCGCCGGGCCGCCAGGTCCCCCGCCAGCCCATGGACGAAAACGCCGAGTTGCAGGGCATCGAACAGCTCCATTCCCTGCCCGATAAGCCCGGCCACAAGGCCCGTTAGCACGTCCCCGGCCCCGCCCGTCGCCATGCCCGGATTGCCGCTCGGGTTGACGTAGATGCGCCGGCCGTCGGTGACCACCGTGCCCGCGCCCTTCAGCGCCATTAGAACGTTGTGCTTCCTTGCGAACCGGACGGCGGCGTCTTCACGCGCGGACTGGACCTCGGCCGGTGTAGTCTCCAGCAGCCGCGCCATCTCGC
This sequence comes from Planctomycetota bacterium, assembly GCA_021161675.1. Taxonomy (GTDB): domain Bacteria; phylum Planctomycetota; class Brocadiia; order SM23-32; family SM23-32; genus JAGHAF01. Next base: position 10,231 of record JAGHAF010000012.1, read on the forward strand.
CGGGATGCGGCGTCAACACGCGCGGCCCGCGGGCGCTGCCGAGCGCGCCGGCGCCGCCCACCAGCGCGCCGAGCCCGTCGGCGTCCACCACCACGGGCCTCTCCAGCCTGCCCACCAACATGCGGACGGCCTGTTGCGTCTCGTCCGCGCGCCCCACGCCGGGTCCGACGGCCACTGCGTCGAAGCGCTGCTCGGCGCCGATCACCAGCTCCGCTGCCTCCGTCCCGAGAACCGGCGCGCCGGGCTGGGGAAGCGGCCACGACATGGCGCTGGTCAGCTTCATCTCCGCTATCGGGTTCAGGCTTTCCGGCAGGGCAAGCGTCACCAGGCCCGCCCCGGCCTTCTGAGCGGCCACGGCGGCCATGCACCCCGCCCCCGTCATGCCGGGCGAACCGGCCACTATCAGCACGTGGCCGAACTGACCCTTGTGCGCATCCTTCGGGCGCTCGGGAAGCGCCGGCAGCCTTCGGACTTCCACCAGTTCCTCCATCTCACTCGTCCTCTGCCCGCGTGGCCAACGCCATCGCGTTAATCAAAGCCGCCATGTATCCCGCGCCGAACCCGTTATCTATGTTCACCACCGCCACGCCCGCCGCACAGCTATTGAGCATCGTCAGCAGCGGCGCCACCCCCCCGAAGTTGGCGCCGTACCCCACGCTGGTCGGCACTGCGATGACCGGACGCGCCACCAGCCCTCCCACCACGCTGGCGAGCGCGCCTTCCATGCCCGCCACCACTACCAGCGCGTTCGCCTCCTGGAGCTGCTTCCGGTAGGCCAGCAGCCGATGCAGCCCGGCCACGCCCACGTCGCCGATCAGGCGCGCGTCGGCCCCCAGCATCTCGGCGGTCACCGCCGCCTCCTCAGCCACGGGCAGATCGGCCGTCCCCGCCGTCACCACCAGGACGCGGCCCCGTGCCTCAACTTCATCGGTCCGCAAGGTGATGCAGCGGGCCGTCTCGCGGTAACGCGCCTCCGGACAGCGCTCTTTGACGGCGTTGAAATGCCGCGGCTCGGCCCTGGTGGCCAGAAGATCGCTCCCCGCGGAGACGATTCGCTCGGATATCTCGGCCACCTGCTGCGGCGTCTTGCCCGCGCAGAACACCACCTCCGGTGCGCCGCACCGCAGCGCGCGGTGATGGTCAATCCTGGCGAACCCGATGTCCTCGAAGGGCAGCCCGCGGATACTCTCAACCGCCTCCGCCGGGGCAAGCTCGCCCCGGGACACCCGCTCCAGCAGCTCTCTCAGGCTTTTTTCATCCATCGGGGATGCTCCCCACGTATGTGCGATTCAGGGGACGGCTTCCACGTCGAGCGTGGCCGTCCGCCCCGCCGCCAGCAAACGGCAGCCCATTCCGGCCACCATAGCGGCATTATCCGTGCAGAGCCGCGCGGGCGCAAGGTGAAGCTGAATGCCTTCCTCCCGGGCGCGCGCCCGCAGGCGCTGCCGCAGCCGGCTGTTGGCGGCCACCCCACCCCCCACGATCACGCTGCCCACGCCGTGGCGCAGGGCGGCGGCGAACGTCTTGCCCACCAGCACGTCCACCACCGCCTCCTGGAACGCGGCGGCCACGTCCGCCACGAACCCGGCCTCGTAGCTGGCGCCGGCGATGTCCTCCTTTGAGACATTCCGCCCCAGGCAGTGGTAGAGCACGGCCGTCTTCAGCCCGCTGAAGCTGAAGTCCAGGCTCTCCGGCCCCAGCCAGCTCCGGGGGAACGCCACCGCGTTCGGGTTGCCCTCGGCGGCCGCCCGCTCGATGGCCGGCCCCCCCGGATAGCCCAGGCGCAGGATGTTGGCCACCTTGTCGAACGCCTCGCCCGCAGCGTCATCGAGCGTCCCTCCCAGGCGCTCGTGATCCAGCGGGCCGCGGGTCAGATACAGGCTCGTGTGCCCGCCGCTCACCACCAGGCTGAGCGCCGGCAGGCGCGGAGGGGCCGTCCCATCGTCCAGCCACGCCGCGTAGATGTGCGCGTGCAGATGATTGACAGATAGCAGGGGGACCTCCAGCGCCCAGCTCAGCGCCTTAGCCGCCGTCACGCCGATCAGCAGCGCGCCGATCAGGCCCGGCGTATGCGTCACGGCCACCCCGTCCAGCTCATCAAGCGCAACGTCCGCCTCGCCGAGCGCCATGCGGATAACGGGCAGGATATTCTCGACGTGCGCCCGGGAGGCGATCTCCGGCACGACGCCACCGAAGCGTTCGTGCAGTCGCTGCTGCGAGCTGACGACGCTGGAGCGCACACGGGCGCCGTCTTCCACGACCGCCGCGGCCGTCTCATCACACGAACTCTCAATTCCCAGCACCCTCATCCGATCGCGATCTCCCGGTGACATCCCCATAGGGCGCCATTATAGCGCCTCTTGCGCATGAGTGCGAAGTCGAGAACGGCAGCCGAAACGCGAGCGGTTCGCCACTGATTTCGCAAAGCGGCCCCCAGCCCGTGCGTTCTTCCTTGTTCCACCCGTTGTGAGGGCTTTCCCTGCTCGCCTTCCCTGACGCGCGGGGCCGGATTCGCTATAATGGCGCACGCGTACCCGCCCGGCCCTCGAAGACGGAGCACATAGAACACATGAAATCAATGGAACAGGCCCTCGCGGAGGAACTCGCCAGGAGCCTGCCGCTGAGTGAGGACGAACTTCTATCACTGCTGGAGGCGCCTCCCTCTCAGGACATGGGTGACTACGCGCTGCCTTGCTTCACGCTGGCCGGCAGGATGCGCAAGGCGCCCGACGTGATCGCCCGTGAGCTGCTGGAGCAGCTAACCCCGCCCGAGGGCGTGCAAGACGTGAAGGCCGAAGGCCCCTACCTGAATTTCTTCCTCGAACGCGCCGGAGCGGCTCAACGGGTGCTCTGCGGCATTCGCGCCTTGGGCGAGCAGTACGGCGCCGCCGACCTGGGCGCCGGCAAGACGGTGGTCATCGAGTTCAGCAGCCCCAATATCGCCAAGCATCTCGGCATCCACCATCTGCCCTCCGCCGCCATCGGCATGTCGCTGTGCCGGCTGCACAGGAAGCTGGGTTACGACGTGGTGGGGCTGAACTTCCTGGGGGACTGGGGGACGGGCTTCGGA